>CAZOHL010000030.1:12865-30054 GCA_964579645.1 uncultured Rikenella sp.
GACCAGGAAGAGTCATACCATGTCCTGACGTCTGTGGCAATCATTCCGGCGCGCCTTGCTGCCTCAATACCCAGGTCGCCGTCTTCGAAGACCTCACAATCGGCAGGGCTGACACCCATCAGCTCCGCACACCGGAGGAATGTCTCGGGGTGTGGCTTGTGCCTGGAGACGTCATTGGCAGTCACTATTATGTCAAAGAATTTCCTTAAGCCGATTATCTCGAGTGTCTTCTCAACCGCCTCGCGGTGCCCGCCGGTGCCAACAGACATAGGAAGCCTGCCATGGTACTTCTGAACCAGCGCTGTGACCGGTTCTATCGGCGTGACGTTATGCTGGATCTCAAAGAACTCTTCGAGCTTTACCTGCATGATATCTTCCGGAGAAACAATCCCTGTTTTGCCGTTAACTGCAATTACCTCCTCGGCTATCTTCCACCCCGGAGCCCCGGTGTGAGCCTGAAGAAACTCTGTTTCCATTATTATTCCGAACCTGGCACATGCCTTCTGCCATGCCTGGTAGTGCCAGGGCATTGTATCAGCAAGGGTTCCGTCAAGGTCAAATATGAGTCCTTTGACTCCGGGGGATATGTCGAAAATGGGCATTTGGCAAGAGGCAATAGGCAGCAGTGAAAATAATTATTTGGTTTTCAGTTGCATGGCAATCTGGGTGAGCAGCTGGTTCGGATCGGTGGCGTCAGCGGGGTCAGTGAGGTAAAATTCCCATACAGCCCCTGAGAGTTCAATTCCGTTTTCCCTGGCATAGTTCTCAAGTTTTCCGTAGGAAACGGACAGCTCGTCATATGGTCCGTTGTGCAATCCTTTGAGAGCCATAAATGAGTTGTACTTCATCAGCCTGATTTCACCGCTGTTTTTGCCTCCTGCGGAGATTGGCATTCCGGCTGTCACGGTAAATTTACCTGAGGCAGGGTCATATCCTTCATAGAATGCAAAGGGCGGTCCCTGTGGCTGCAGGTTCTCCGCTTCGATCGCCGGATAGAGCTTTCCCAGGCTCTGACCGTACCATGCACCAATTTCCTGCTGGCTCATTACAGCGCTGATCGTGAGCGCTTCCACAGCAGGGTACTCTTCGATGCCGATCTCGGTGAGGCTGCTCAGCTGTACGCCGTTGGCTTCGAGATATGTCTTAAGCGCTTCCCTGCCACTATCCATTGTTTTCCGGATTATGCCCGAGAAAGCCTTGTTGGCCAGCCGTCCGAAGGGTGATCCTGACGACATGGTGATGGTCCACTTGACCGATGTCCCGTTCTCCGAAGGGGTGAATACCCACTCCTCGGGAATGAACTTTCCTGGCATCAGCGAGACCTGGTTCAGAATATATGATCCGAAGACAACGGAATCGACAAGCATCGTTCCCTTGCCCACCACCGGACCGTCCCAGTTGTATTTCGAACCGACGTATCCGGGTACGATGTCAAACGTGCATTTTACTGCAGTGTCTGCTTTGATCCAGGGGTCCCATGCAGTACGGTTAACGAACCCTGCAACAAAGTGGAACACTTTTGCAGGAGGGAGGTTAATCTCCTCGGAAGTGGTCATCTTAGTCTCTTTTGGCATGGCAAAGCCGATAACAATCAGGACTGCAAGCATTGCAATGAGCACGATAAAGATCCATTTCAGTACTTTCATCTCGGGAGGTTTTAAAGATTATGCGTAACAAAATTACATTAATAAGGCTATTCTGGTTAAAGAATGTGCGGTCCCCGGGGGAGACCGCACTCCGGTCCGGAGACCGCTATTTCAAAAGGAAATTCTTCACCTCTTTTGCCACGTTTTCACCGGTGAATCCGAGTTTCTGATCGAGGATTCCGTAGGCGGCAGAGAAACCGAAGCTCCCGAGTCCCCAGATTTTTCCTTCTGATCCGGCGAAGCCAAGCATTGTTACAGGCAGCCCAGCCGTCAGGCAGAATACCGGGATGCCCTTGGTGATGACGCTGTTTCGGTATTGCTCGTCCTGCAGGCGGAACAATCCCTCAGATGGTGCCGAGACAATTCTTGTTTTTATTCCGTCAGCCATTAGCAGAGAGGCTGCCTCGACCAGCGTTGCCACCTCTGATCCGCTGGCGACAAGTATGATATCAGGCCTGCCGTCACTGTCCGTTACTGTATAGGCGCCCCTGGCAGCCATGGCAGCGGCATCTGCCCGTGTGGTTCCAGTTGCCGGCAGTGTTTTAATGTTCTGCCGTGAAAGAATCAGAGCCGTCGGAGTGGTTTTATTTTCAAGAGCCAGTTTCCATGCAATGTTTGTCTCGATGGCGTCGGCCGGACGAAGCACAAGCATGCTGTTCTCTCCGTGATGGTTCTTCAGGTGTTCCATGAGCCTTATCTGTGCCTCCTGCTCCACCGGCTGGTGGGTCGGGCCGTCTTCTCCGACGCGGAATGCGTCGTGGGTCCAGACATACTTTACAGGCAGACCCATCAGGGCAGCAAGCCTGACGGCTGGCTTCATATAGTCAGAGAAAACGAAGAAGGTACCGCATACCGGAATTATTCCGCCATGGAGAGCCATCCCGTTCATCACGGCAGCCATTGTAAGTTCGGAAACACCGGCATGAAGGAAAGCGCCTGAGAAATCACCCTTCACAATGGGCTTGCTTTTCCTGAGAAATCCGTCGGTCTTGTCAGAGTTGGCCAGGTCTGCCGAAGCCACAATCATGTTGGGGATCTTCTCCGCAAAGAGTGAGAGCAGGACAGCTGAGGCGTTACGGGTTGCATCATTTTCCTTCTGTGCCACTGCGGCGAAGTTGATCTCCGGAATGATTCCGGAGTAGAAGCTCGCCAGCAGGCGATCCGAATCAGGATTAGCTGCCGCCCATGTATCCTTCTTCTGTTTCCAGGCATCTGAGGCAGCCTTTTTCCCTTTTATTATATCCGAATAGAGTTGCTTGACATCGCTGAAGATTGCAAACGGATTTTCAGGATCGCCACCCAGGTTGGCTACTGACTTTTTGAATGAAGCACCTGCATGTGTAACAGGCTGCCCGTGAGTCGATGTTTTTCTCTCGAAGCTGTTTCCTGCTTCGTCAATAAGGCCTTTGCCCATAACAGTCCGGCCGATTATAAGGACTGGCTTTTCGTTTTCGTCTGCAGCCATCCGCAATGCGCCCCTTATCTGATCATGACTGTGGCCATCTATTTCCATCACGCGCCAGCCCCAGGCCTTGTACTTGGCCGCTGTGTCTTCAGAAGTCACCGCCGAAGTCTCTGTCGAGAGCTGGATATCATTCGAGTCATAGAACATTACGAGGTTGCTCAGCCCCAGATGACCCGCAAGCCTGCCTGCACCCTGCGATATCTCCTCCTGGATGCCGCCGTCAGAGATATATGCATATATCCTGTGTTCGAACAACCGCCCGAACCTGGCTGTGAGGAACTTTTCAGCTATTGCGGCGCCGACAGCCATTGTGTGACCCTGTCCGAGGGGGCCCGATGTGTTCTCGACACCCCTCTTCACGTCCAGTTCGGGGTGGCCGGGTGTGACACTTCCCCACTGCCTGAATTGCATTATGTCATCAACTGTGAAATGACCGGTGAGAGTCAGCACGGAATAAAGCATGGGAGACATGTGTCCGGGGTCGAGGAAAAAACGGTCACGGTTTATCCATTCAGGGTCAGCCGGATCAAATCTCAGGAATTCGGAATAGAGGATGTGGATGAAATCAGCTCCGCCCATGGCTCCCCCGGGATGCCCGGAGTTGGCTTTCTCTACCATAGCCATCGAAAGGATACGGATATTGTCTGCTGCGCGTTCGTTTACATTTTTGGTCATAATGATTCAAGCCTTTTTGTTAAGGTAAAAATAAGAAAAAAGTCTTACAGGTGCCTTTTCAGCCAATATTAGGTTGAGATGAAAGGGATACTGCCACAGCCTGAACTGATCTGGCAATGAGGCGGTGTTGCATGTTCTGCTCAGGCATTATAGGTTGATGATGCGGTATCGCCACCGCGTCCGGTCCAGTTTGTATGAAAAAATTCACCTTCCGGTTTGTCGGTACGCTGGTATGTATGTGCCCCGAAATAGTCACGCTGCGCCTGCAGGAGGTTGGCAGGGAGCCACTCAGAACGGTAGCTGTCAAACCAGGCCAGGGCTGAGCTCATTGTAGGCACAGGTATGCCAGTTGCCACAGCATGAGCCACAATGCGGCGCCAGCTGTCGCTGTTTTTCCTGAGTATCGCTGTGAAGTAGCTGTCCATGATCAGGTTTGGCAGGCCCGGCTCACGCCTGAAAGCTTCGTATATCTTATTAAGGAAGGCTGACCGTATTATGCACCCGCCCCTCCATATCATGGCTATCTCACCGTAGTTGAGATCCCATTTGTATTCTGCGGCAGCGTTCCTGAGCAGGTTGAATCCCTGTGCATAGGAAACGATCTTTGATGAGTACAGCGCCTTTCGGATGTCATCTACAAACTGCTTTTTGTCAGGCAGGGAGATTTTGGCGGGGCTGGTAAAGAGGGGAGAGGCTTTCTCCCTCTCCTTTTTCATCGATGAAATGAAGCGGGCGAAAACCGATTCGCCGATAAGACTCAGAGGTACCCCGTGATCGAGCGCGCTGATGACAGTCCATTTGCCTGTTCCCTTCTGACCTGCTGAGTCAAGTATCCTGGTGACAAGAGGCTGGCCGTCTGTGTCCCTGAACCGGAGTATTTCTCCGGTTATCTGGATGAGATAGGAGTCAAGTTCGCCCTTATTCCACTCGTCGAAGATATCAGCCATTTCATCATAGGTAAACTGTCCGGAGCTGAGCATCAGGTGGTAAGCTTCGCATATCAGCTGCATGTCACCGTATTCGATACCGTTATGTGCCATCTTGACGAAGTGTCCGGCGCCATTGTCACCTATCCATGTTACGCAGGGGGCGCCGTCGGCAGCACGGGCTGCGATTGAAAAGAAAATATCCTTCACATGAGGCCATGCCTCCTTCGATCCGCCAGGCATCATCGAGGGGCCGAGCAGGGCACCCTCCTCACCGCCGGATACGCCGGTCCCGATGTATAGCAGACCCTTGCTCTCAACATATGCCGTTCGCCTTATCGTGTCAGGAAAATGAGAATTACCACCCTCAATTATTATGTCACCCTTATCAAGAAGGGGTATCAGCAACTCGATGAAGTCATCCACAGGCTTCCCTGCCTTGACCATCAGCATCACTTTTCTGGGCCGGCTGAGGCTTTCGATGAACTCCCCGAGTGAGTAAGCCGCGATCAATTTCTTTCCCTTTCCGCGCCCGTTTACAAATGCGGATACCTTCTCAGTCGTTCGGTTGTATACCGCCACGGTATAACCCCTGCTCTCAATATTCAATACCAGGTTCTCGCCCATTACTGCAAGCCCGATCAGTCCAATGTCTGCTTTCATGTTGATATAATATGGTTGTTTTATTTAACTATATGAAAACCAAGTTCTTGAAGAATCTGTTCTGCTTCCCTGTCATTAGTTCGTACCCTGTATGATGAGAATTCGCGCCTGATCCTGTAGTTGTCACGAAGATACTCGAAATTTTCCCTGTCGTTTCGGAAGAGGAGGTCGTCCTCCTCCACCGGGTATGTATGTTTTACTGCCTGTGCCACAAGTTCAACTGGCGCGGCGCCGCCCTTGCCGGTAAGGTCTATCAACGACATGGCCGGCTGAGGCAGCTCCGCCGGGGCCCAGTCATTCATAGGCAATCCGAGTTCAGCAGCCACAGCCCGGACGGAGCTGACTGTTGCGTTGGCCTTGCCGTCAACGGAGTAACCTGCAATGTGAGGGGTGGCAATGTCAGCCAGGTCAATCAGCTGCGGGTCGGCAGCCGGCTCGCCCTCCCAAACGTCAAGGGCGGCGCCGCGCAGTCTGCCCGATTTCAGCGTTTCACGCAGCGCCAGGTTGTCAACCACTTCACCGCGCGACGTATTGATGATTATCTTCTGTCTTCCGATCCGCGATAGTATATCCCTGTCAATCAGGTGGAAGGTTTTGTCATCGCCCTCAAGGGTAAGGGGTACGTGCAATGTAATTATGTCACAATCTGTCAATATTTTGCGTAGGGGGTGGAACTGAGTTCCACCCCTGCCTGCCATCGCAGGCAATCCTGTACCCTCTTCCAGTCTCTGCCTTGGCGGGTCATTCAGCATTATCCGCATGCCGATGGCACTTGCAGCCCTCGCCACCTTTGACCCGACGTTGCCGACACCCACAATGCCCAGTGTCATGGACCCGGGATCAAACGAATGTTTCTTAGCCAGGAAGAAGAGGAGGGAGGTGATGTACTGCATCACGGAGCCGGAGTTGCAACCCGGCGCATTAGCCCACCTTATGCCATTCTGCTCCAGCCATGCTGTATCGATGTGATCAAATCCTATTGTGGCAGAGGCTACTATCCTTACGCTGCTTCCCTCAAGGAGCGAGGCATTGCATTTGGTCCGGGTACGCACGATAAGCGCATCTGCGTCGGCAACCATACGGGGATCAATGCTGCGACCCGGTGCGTAAATCACATCAGCCCACCGTTCGAATGCACCCCTGATGAAGGGTATCTTTTCGTCTATAATTATCTTCATGATCCTACTCCTGTTCTGCCGCCTTCCAGAGCCCCGTGGCGGGATTCGAGATAAAGTAAAACTCTTCGCCGTCTGCGGTAGTGTGAAAACCTGTCTTCAGACTCCGGGGGTCATACCTCTTCATGAGCACACCGATTTCACCATACCCGTAGCCAACCGATTCGACCTCCTGCCGGCTGAGGTGACCGGCTGCATATGTCACCCTGAAACGGTTCTCTGGTGAGCCGTGGATGAGATGGGCCGCGGCACTGAGGTTTTCCTTCAGGTCGTCATTGGCTTCGGTGAATGCGAGTATCTCCGGGGTGGTCCGGTAGCCATATTTCCTGATGAGCCTGTCAATGGCCGGGTCTTCACCAAAGGTCCTGACACCGGGGGCCAGCACCACAAGTTCGCCGTCATCGGCAATCATCATGCGGGTGCGGTAGATGCTCTTGTTGCCCAGCCATGTGCTCTTGAACTCTTCCGGATCAAGCCACACAACCACCTTCTTCAACCTGTGAGGCATCGTGGTGAAGTTTAATTCGCGCGAGAGCGCTGCTGCCTGCCTGAAGCATTCAATGTCATCACCGGCAAAGAGGCCCCTTATCTTCAGGCAACCTTCACTGTCAGGCGCCACCACCGTCAGGATATAAAGCAATGGCAGCCGTGGTGCCGCAATCTCAGATGCTTTGTTCAACACTGCCCTGACCGGATTGTCAGCCGTGCCCAGGATATTTTCAATGCCGTGCACTGCCCCGATGAAATGGCTCTTGTTGATGGCCTCGCTTCCGCCGCAGCCCACAAAGACGTTCTTGTTGTAATTGGCCATGCCGGTGACCTCATGGGGCACCACCTGGCCAACAGAGATAATCAGATCATGCCCACCTGATGAAAGCAGGCGGTTAACCTGCACAGGGTAGTCAAAGCTGAGGCGGCCGCCTGTTACCGATGATATGAATGATGCAGGCACCCTTCCGAGCTCCTCGATGTCTGTTCGCCAGCGGTGCTCCCTGAAGAGTGTGAGGGGAGTTTTTCCGAACATCCTCACGATCTCAGCGGACTCCATGGGAACATGCGTCCCCAGTGCAGGTAGTATATCGGTGACCCTTTCCCCCAGCTTCTCCCAGAGCAGCTCGGTAATCATTCCCGCACCTGAATGTGCCCGGGTTATGTCAGGGGGCAGAATCAGCACCCGGTTCCTTCCGCTGAAGCTGCCGAGGATAGATTCAAGGGCCGCCCTGGCCATATCCCTGTCAAACCCCCTGTCATTTCCGTATTCTGAATAGTATACCATTTTATTCAATTTTTTTGCTTCTGGCCGCTGCCCATTCCCCGGACCATTATGGCACTTACATTGCGCTAATGTTCTTGCTATATGGTCAATGATTCCTCCAGGGCGGTACCTCCGGCAGTGAGCGGCGGAATTCTCCGATAAGCCTCTCCTGGTAATCACCTTTGTATGTCCCGGAAATGAACCTTTCAAGAGCCTCATCATGGAACAGTCTCCACGAGGTGTCTTCATCACCCGGTATCACCGGGAAGAAGAGGGCCCCGTTATCGTCAGCCGCCTTCAGGTCACCCGGAGCGTCGCCTATCATAAGCATCCTCTCCGGCCGATACTTCCCCGAGGCCGCAATCGTTATATGCTGGCTCTTGGTCCCCTGTTCCTGGCCTGCAATTGCCTTTACATAACCATCTATCCCATGCTCCCTCCACTCTCTTGTCAACGCCTCGAGGGGTGTCTGAGAAACCACTATCGCATCAGCCACACGGTTAAGCTTCTCTATTGATTTCCTTGCATATGGGAATGGAGGAGTGTCACGCAGCCATGCTGCGATGTCCGCATTTATTGCCAGGGTCCAATCAAGAACCTTTTCCAGGGCAGGACAGGGATTTGCCCGGACATACTCACTGAAGACAGGATTGCCAAGCCTGGTTTCTTTCTTTACCCATTCCCTGAGCGGTTCCATATCGGGAAGGGTCACTCCCCGATATGCCACCTCCGGCCTCTCAGCTAGCAGGTCCATTACCCTGATGAGTGCCGGGAAACGGTTTATACCGCGGGTAACGGAGTAGAGGTTCACGAAGTCCCATGTCTCACGGACGTATTTGGCTATGGCGAACAGGCCGAAATACTTAACCGTATTCGGGCAGAAGAACTCCTTGTGTTTCACCTCCATTGTGTCAAAGACGCAGCCGTCGGAGTCGATGCCGATAAAAAAACTTTTTTCCGGTTTATAATCTTCCAGGAGGCCCATTCTCTATGGAATTAAAAGTAAACAATCTATATTACAACTGCCGGCTGATAAAGTTCCGTCAGACGCCGCTATAAGCGCTGAAGCCTCCGTCGACAGGTATCACTACACCTGTCACGAATGACGAGGCTCCGGAGAGAAGGTACAGCATTGTACCTACCAGTTCTTCCGGTTCGGCATAGCGTCCCATGGGTGTGGCGGAGATGATTTTCCTGCCCCTGGGGGTCATCTCACCGGTTTTTTCGTCAGTGAGGAGGAACCGGTTCTGGTTAGTAAGCAGGAATCCCGGGGCGATGGCGTTGACTCTCACTCCTGCGGGCGCGAAATGTACCGCCAGCCATTGGGTGAAGTTGTTGATGGCTGCCTTGGCTGCGGAATAGGCTGGGATCTTCGTAAGCGGCCTGTAGGCGTTCATCGAGGAAATGTTAAGGATAACACCGCTCCCTTTTCTTACCATATCTTCTGCAAGTATCATTGTCGGCAGCACAGTACCCTTGAAGTTAAGATCGAAGACGCCTTCAAATCCTTCGATATCAAGGTCGAAGAAGGTTCCTTTCAGGTCTTTCTCGCTTCCCGCGATGAACTCTTTTGCTGTAGTGGCAGTGGCTTTGTTTCCTCCGGCGCAGTTTATGAGGATGTCAAGGGTGCCGAATTTTTCCCTTATCTGGTCACGTGCCCTTATCAGCGATTCCCTGTGGGTGACATCCGCCGCTAAACTGGTTGCCATCCCGCAATCGGGTCTGGCCGCCATTTCGGCTGCCGTGGCGCTGCCTCTTTCGGGCTTGACATCCAGTATTATCACCTTCACCCCGGCGCTGCAAAGTCCCTTCACGAGAGTCATTCCGATCACCCCGCTGCCGCCGGTGATGGCGGCTACCTTACCTCTCAGATCACTGAAATCATTCATTACTGTCTTTTTTATCTAGTCAATTACTATTGGTTTGTATTTCGGAACCAGCATCTTCATCACTATCCAACCTATAAGGTATGCCACGGCGCAGATACAGAAGACGATGAAGTACCCTGCCCTTATGCCTTCAAATCCGAAAAACTTCATTGGGCCGGTGAGGTACTGTGCTCCTGTGGCAAGCAATTCCTTGGTCATGACTGCTGCCTGGCCGTCAACCAATGTTGTACCGGATGCGAAGTCAAACAGTGCTCCTGACCCCTTGTTGATTATGAAGGCTCCTATGCCGCCTGCCATTCCGCCTATCCCGGTAATTGTGGCAATAGCCGATTTCGGGAACATGTCACCGATTGTGGAAAAGAGGTTGGCAGACCAGGCCTGGTGAGCTGCTCCGGCAATACCGATTATTATTACCGGGAACCAGTAGGATGTGTGCCCCAGCGGTTGTGCCAGAAGTGCCAGCAGCGGGAAGAATGCAAATATCAGCATTGCGCGCATGCGCCCGGCATACGGATTCATCCCCAGTTTGTCAACGAAGTATTTCGGCAGCCAGCCACCTATAATTGAGAGCATCACAATAGCGTAGAGCACGAATATAAGCGTCTTTGCCATTGTGGTATCGGAAGTGAGCCCGTAGACATCGCTAAGGTAGGCAGGTGTCCAGAAAAGGTAGAACCACCATACTCCGTCAGTCATGAATTTGCCGAAGGCGAATGCCCATGTCTGTCGGTATTTGAAAGTCTGAAGGAATGGGATCTTCTTTTCCGGTTTGGCCACATTGTTGTTTGCCTTTGTCTCAGCGATTGTATCCTGGTTGATGTAATCAAGTTCCTCCTTGTTTACAAGCGGGTGTTCATGAGGCTTTTTGTACATGAAGATCCAGAATCCCATCCAGATGAATCCAATCGCACCGATTACAATGAATGCCATTTCCCAGCCGTATTTTGCCGCAATTACAGGTACGGTTATGGGCGCAATCAGGGCGCCTACCTGTGCCCCGGAATTAAAGATGCTTGTTGAGAATGCACGGTCTTTTTTCGGAAAGAACTCTGCAGTTGTTTTAATTGCCGCAGGGAAGTTGCCCGCCTCCCCGAGAGCCAGCACGAACCGTGCAAAAATGAAGAGTGTTACGCTAACCGTGGTTACCATGCCTATGTCATCAACGGTACCGATTATTCTTCGTGCCTCTTCAAACCCCACAAACCATTTTCCGGCAGTGATGCCTGATGTTGCTATCCCGCAGAATGCGTGAAGCACTGCACCTGCCGACCATATGCCTATAGCCCAGAGAAACCCCTTCTTGGTGTCAATCCAGTCAACAAACCTTCCGGCAAAAAGAAGGCAGACGGCATAAAAAATTGAGAAAAGACCGGTGATGGTACCGTAATCATTGTTGGTCCAGTGAAACTCAGGCGCAATAAAATCCTTCCAGGTCAGTGACAGTACCTGGCGGTCCATGTAGTTTATTGCAACTGAAAAGAACAATAGTGAGGTGATGGCCCACCTGTAGTTTGTCATCCCGGATTCTGTGGTTTTTGAAGACATAATGATTATTTATAGGGTTAATACATGGGTTCGTTTTCGCGGTCAGAAATGAAAGGAAGCTATGCTCAACTGAGGTTTTTCTTCAGATTCCCGATGATGTCGAGTGTTTCTTTCACCATCTTCCCGAGAGTCTTCCAGTCTCCTGCTTTAACAATTTTATCCGTCACGAGTGCCGATCCCATGCCGACGCATGTTACGCCAGCCCCGAACCATTTGCCAAGGTTTTCTTCAGTTGGCTCCACTCCACCTGTCGGCATGATGCTGGTCCAGGGGCACGGGCCCTTGATGGCCTTGACAAATGATGGTCCTCCAACGGAGGAACCCGGGAAAATTTTAACTATCTCGGCACCCAGTTCCTCAGCCTGTGATATCTCGGTCACCGTTCCGCATCCGGAAATCCAGAGCACTTTCCTCCGGTTGCAGATTTTGGCCACCTCCGGACACAGTGAAGGCGTCACAATGAAGTCGGCGCCCATCTGCAAAAATATTGCCGCAGTGGGAGCGTCCTGAACTGATCCGGCGCCGATCATCATGTCCGGCAACTCCCTGAAAGCCCATTTTCTTATTTCGGCAAAGACCTCATGGGCAAAGTCGCCCCTGTTTGTGAATTCAAATACTCTGGCTCCTCCTGCGTGGCATGCGGTTATAACCTCCCTGCATACCTCCGGATCATGATGATAGAAGAGAGGCACAAGGCCTGTGACTTCCATCGTCAATGCAACATTTATCCGTCTGAATCCTGACATAATTTTTCTTTGTTTGGTTGTATCAGAAACCGAAATAGTTCTTTGCATTGTAATATGAGATCATCTCGACAATTTTTCCGATTGTTCCGATCTCTGATTCAGGCAGTTTGCCATTTTCGATGTCATCACCAAGCATGTTGCAGAGGATCCTCCGGAAGTATTCATGCCTGGGGTAAGAAACAAAGCTGCGTGAGTCGGTCAGCATCCCGACGAATCTGCTGAGGAGGCCCATAAGTGACAGGGCATTGAGCTGGTTGATCATGCCCGTCTCCTGGTCCAGAAACCACCACCCGGCACCGAACTGGATTTTACCGGCGGCAGATCCGTCCTGGAAGTTGCCGATCATTGTTGCTATCAGCTCATTGTCGCGCGGATTCAGGTTATAGATTATCGTTTTGGCCAGTTTGCCACCGCTGTCCAGCCTGTCGAGGAATTTTGAGAGTGTTCTGGCGACCGTGAAGTCTCCTATTGAGTCATATCCTGTATCAGGACCGAGCTGTGCAAACATCCGGCTGTTGTTGTTGCGCATGGCACCGTAGTGGAACTGCTGGACCCATCCTCTTTCACTGTCCATCAAAGCCAGTTCATAAAGCATGGCTGATTTGAACTTCGATATTTCAATGCTTTCAAGGCGTGATCCGGAGAGCACCTTCTGCAGGATATATCCAACCTCTTTTTCGGTGTAGTCATCGGCATGGAACTGTTCAATTCCATGATCACTGATTACGCATCCGGCTTCGGCGAAGAAGGCGTGTCTGACCCGGAGGGCATCAATCAGTGATGCAAATCCTTTTATCTCAGTTCCGGAAACCTCCTCGAGGTTCCTGACATAATCGATGAACCTTTCCGGATTCTCAGGTGACATGGCTTTGTCAGGTCTCCATGCAGGCAGGACTCTGATCTCAAAGCCCTGGTCCCTGATTGTCTTATGATGTTCGAGGCTGTCAACCGGATCATCTGTGGTGCATACAACCTCGACATTGAATTTCTTCATCAGTCCTCGTGCAGAAAACCCCGGTTGCTGAAGAAGGGCGGTGCACTCTTCCCATATCCCGGCTGCCGTGTCAGGATTCAGGATCCTGCCCACGCCAAATACCCTCTTGAGTTCGAGGTGGGTCCATGCATAGAGCGGGTTACGCATTGTCATTGGTACGGTCTCGGCCCACCTGTCATATTTTTCCCGGAAGGAAGTATCCTTTCCGGTAATGTATTTTTCACTTATACCGTTGGTGCGCATCGCCCGCCACTTGTAATGGTCACCCTCGAGCCATAACTGACCGAGGTCTTCGAAGCGCCTGTCAGTGGCTATTGCTTCCGGGCTGAGGTGGCAATGATAGTCGATGATTGGGAATCCTTCCGAGTGTTCGTGATAGAGCCTGCGGGCTGCCTCGCCCCGTAACAGGAAGTCTTCGTTTATATACTCTTTCATGGAGATGATTTTAAGCTGTTGTGAAGAGACGAATTATATGGCGCCTGTAGATGTTTTCCCAGACACAGGTTGAGATTATCTGTTCATTTTCTCCAAGTGCGTCAGTATATGCTTTCCCCAGTTCGGCTGCAACCTTGTAACCTACATGTATGAGCTGCCGGAAGCTCGGATTGTAATCCGGATCACCTGGTACATGTCTCAGGGTAGCGGCGAATTTAAGCGTCTGCCAAGTATCTACCTCATCAGGGTGGGGAAGCAGTTCAGGTTTTATGTCTATAACGGTTGCATACGGAGCACAGAGCTCCTCGCGTCTTTCGAAGGCTTTCCGGTAAATCGTTCTGGCTATGCCAAGCCCGGAGCCGCCAGAGAGGGCTAGTCCTATTACCTCCTCGAGCCATGTAGTACCTGCGGTTTTCAGGTGCAGGCCGCAGTCATGTTTCCGGATCAGGTTCCCGATAACGGGGTATATTGAGAACTTGTCGCTGCCTGAATGAACACTCAGTTTAAGGCCGGCCGGAAGGCCGAAATGCCTTACGGCGTATCTGATTACAAGGATGTCTTCCTCGAACTCAGTTCCGAACCTGCGGGGGTCACCTTCATAGTCTACCCCCTTGTTGAAACGGCCTGTGAATTTCGGAGCGATTGTCTGCACAGGGACTTTAAGGTCAGCCAGGCCCTTCAGAATGAACAGCAGGTCAATGGATTTCTGGGGCTGGTCAACCTCGTCCATGGATACCTCGGTAACGAATGAGCCTTCTCCCTTGATTGATGCTATATGCCTGTATATTGCAGCAGCTTCATTGACGGCAAAAAGGAATTTGGAGGCAAATTCCCTCAGATAGCTCTCGGTTACGATGATCCTGGTCCCGATACCCGGTATCTGCAGTTCTCCTAAAAACGAGCGGTGAGCTTCGACGAAGCCCTCGATATCGGTGTCTGAAGCTTTTTTACCGATAAAATCTGCAACGTCGAGAGTGAAGAAGTCGGAGTGAGGGATGAACCGGTCAACTGTATTCAGGTTAATATGGTCAGCATCGACAAAATACGGTCCGTTGTAATTCATGGCTTTAACGGCAGCGTCTGCCTCGGCGCGGGTGTCTGCCGGTTCTGAATGGACGATGTTGTGTTCCCTGTTTGATTTATTCCATACGGGAGTGATCTCAACGCCCAGTTCGGAAGCTGCATTCATCAATGCCTCTAGCTGTGCTTTACCCTGTTGCGAGAACCTGTCACCTATCCCGAAGGAGTACTTGCCCGGATCTTTCATGTCTTTCTTTAATTGGTTTTCAGCTTTTTCGGAAAAATAGCAATAAAAAACTAAATTAGAGTCTCAAAATATCAATAATTCACGTATGATTAAAAGGTTCGTATTTGCTGCAATAGTGGCAATGCAATCGGTTGCCATGATCGGCCAGCCCAGGTACATAACCGTAGCCGCTGACGGCTCCGGTGAATTCACTTCGGTACAGGAGGCTGTAAACTCTATAAGGGCTTATATGTCTGATACCACATACATGTACATCAGTGCCGGTGTTTACAGGGAAAAGGTCGTTATTCCGTCGTGGGTGACCAACCTTTATATGAAGGGTGAGGGTTCGGAGAAAACAATCATTACCTGGGATGATTATGCCGGTTTGAACAATATGGGGACTTTTCGGACCTATACAATCTGGATTCAGGGTTCCGGATTCACTGCCGAGGACATCACTTTTGAGAACAGTGCCGGTCCGGTGGGGCAGGCAGTAGCAGTTCATGCTGATGGTGACAGGGTTGTATTCCGCCACTGCCGGCTGCTGGGCAACCAGGATACGCTTCTCACGGCCAACCAGGAGAGCCGTCAGTATTACGAGGAGTGCTACATAGAGGGGACAACCGATTTTATTTTCGGACCTGCAACAGCATGGTTTGAGAGATGTCATATACACAGCAAGAAGAATTCCTATGTAACTGCTGCCTCCACGGTTGAGGACCATGAATTCGGATATGTTTTCAACCGATGCAGACTCACCGCTGCCGACGGCATTGAAAGGGTATATCTTGGGAGACCATGGCGCCCTTATGCCGCAACTGTTTTTCTCAGATGCGAGCTGGGCGGTCATATCCTGCCGGAAGGATGGCATAACTGGGATAATACAGCCAATGAGAAGAGTGCCCGTTATGCTGAATACCGGAACACCGGCCCCGGTGTAAATCCCGTAACCCGTGTGCCGTGGAGCCGGCAGCTCAGCCGCAAGGAGGCAAAGAAGTATACCGTTGTAAATGTCTTTGCCCGCAATGACGGCTGGAATCCTGTACAATAACACGTCAGATCCTGATCTTTTTGCCGTTGACAGAGACATTGCGCAGCCTTACCCTTTCTGCACCCGTGATTGAGACACCCTCCTCCGCGCCGTTGAAGGTGCAGTTCCTCACTGTCACATCAGACACGTTTACCATGCCGTCAAGTCCGATAATATAAAGCCCGTACCTGCTCTGCGCAGATGTTACATTCTCGAGTGTCACGTTTCTTACGTAGGGAGGATAGTTCCTTAGACAGTTCTCCTGTGGCTCATACATAAGATTGATCTTCAGGACGGCCTCCTCACACCTGCCTACCTTTACATTTCGCACATTCACATTCTCTATCAACCCGCCTCGACAGTCGGAGGTCTTGATTCTGATTACCCTCAACAGTTCCGGGCTGTCCATCTCGCAATCCTCAACAAAGAGATTTTTAAATCCGCCTGAAATCTCACTTCCGATCACCACCCCGCCGTGACCGTCTTCCATTTTGCAGTTTCGTACGATAATGTTCTGAGACGGCACTGACCATCTTCTGCCGTCGTTGTTCCGTCCCGACTTGATTGCGATGCAGTCATCTCCGGTGTCAAACCGGCAGTTTTCTATCAGGACCCCGTTGCATGATTCAGGGTCACACCCGTCTGAATTGGGACCTGCACTCCGGATGGTTACACCCCTTAGAATGAAGTTGTCAGTCAGTACCGGGTGAATCACCCAGAAGGGGGAGTTTCTGATTGTCAGGTCTTCGACCAGCACGGTGTTGCAATGCATGAAGTTGATCAGCTGCGGCCGGAGGGCTCCCCCGATGTCGAACCGGCGTTCCTCCGCCGGTGTCTGGTTCTGCTCATATTCCAGGAGCTTTGTTCTTCCTGACAGCTTCTGGTTATTCATCCCCTCGCGCCAGCCGTAGTCAGCATTACCGTTCATCCACCACCAGGCCTCGTTTGATGCCTGACCGTCAATTGTCCCTTTCCCGGTAAGGGCGATGTTTGAAGCATCCCTCGCATAAATGAGCGGATGAATATTGTAGCAGTCCATCCCTTCCCAACGGGTAAGAACAGGCGGCAGATAAAGCTCATAATCTGTGGAGAAGAGCAGAGTTGCGTTCTCCGCAACGTGAAGGTTGACGTTGCTCAGCATAGTTACCGGGCCCGTATGCCAGGTTCCTGCAGGCACATACACCACTCCGCCTCCTTTGTCGTTACAGCTCCTTATCGCAGCCTTGATGGCTTCGGTATTTAGGAATGAATTGTCACCTGATATTGCGCCGAAGTCCGTGATAATGAATGTATCTGCCGGGAAAGAGGTGAGGGTAATCGCCCGTTCGATTTCCGATGCCATCTTCCATCTGCCGTCATCAGAGCAGGAAAGCATTAAGGCGATGATGAAAAACAATAAAACAGTTTTAAAACTATGCATGATCAGCAGCCTGATTTTTTTCTGAAACAAAGGTAAATCCGCGCCCTGCAGAGGTGGTACACTTTTTTGGCAAAAG
>CAZOHL010000031.1:0-519 GCA_964579645.1 uncultured Rikenella sp.
CTCAATACAAGCAAACCAATCAACAGTGAAAGTTTCTTCATACTAGTTTGGTTTTAGGTTTAAGTTTAGCGCATCTAAGTAAATAGAAAATTTTCTAATTCACAACACCCTGTCTTCTACACTCCAAAAAAAAGGCGCAGGGTCTTTTTTTCCCTGCGCCTGGCGGTATAATCAATGCACTGAGCAACCTGCTCCGTGCCCCTTATCTGCGAGATGAACGGCTGTTGTTGTCAGATTTCCCTGATGAGCTGCTGCTTTTGCTGCTGCTCCTCGAAGGAGCTCCACTGCTTCTGCTGCTGCTGTTACTGCTTCGGCTGGAGACATTCCCGCTGCTGCGTCCGCTGCTGCTGCTCTGGGTCCTTGCTGCCGGTGCGCTGCTGCGTCCGCTGCTGCTGGTCTGGGTCCTTGCTGCCGGTGCACTGCTGCGTCCGCTGCTGCTGCTCTGGGTCCTTGCTGCCGGTGCACTGCTGCGTCCGCTGCTGCTGGTCTGGGTCCTTGCTGCCGGTGCACTGCTGCGTC
>CAZOHL010000031.1:619-29450 GCA_964579645.1 uncultured Rikenella sp.
CGCTGCTGGTGGTCTGGGTCCTTGTTGCCGGAGCCGATGAACTCCTCGAGACAGTTGATGATGACCTCTGTGAGACAGATTCCCTGGTGCCTGCCGACTGTCTGCTGCCTGCTTCCGACTGAGTGGTGGCAGACCTGCGGGTCTGGCTCCCGGCTTCGCTTCCGCTTACCCTGCGGCCCTCGCCGTTCTGTACTGATGCCGGGGTACCGGCTGATCTGCGGGTCTCGCCACTCTGTCCGGCTGCCGTCTGACGACTGCTGCCTGCTGACTGGGTTGAGACTGAACTCCTCCTGTCACTGCCAGCTGCTGGCTGACTGCCGCCTGACCTGCTGCGGGTTCCCGCTGTGCTGGCGTAAAGCGCTTCGCCGTCTCTCCTTGTCTCAGGCCTCGAGTAGGTCTGCCTGTAGGTACCTTCTGTGAGGCGATGAGACACATTCGGGGAGTATGCCCTGACACTGCCGTAGTAGTAGTCGTGGTAATGGTGCCACCTCGGCTCGTACCAGTGACGGTAGTGAGCGTAGTAGTGAGGATACCAGTGGTAGTGATAACCGTAGTAATGGTGCCAGTAGAATGGTCTCCAGGGATGCCAGTAAACCGGGTAGTAACCCCAGTACCAGTTGGAGCGCCAGATTACGTAGTGCGGACTGTAGATGAACCTGATTACCGGCCAGGCTGCTACCTCGTAGTAGGTGGTTGTAACAACAGCCACATTGTTCCTCTGGACGGTGCGGCCCGTATAACCAGGGTTGGGCGTTTCCGCATAGTTTGGTTCTACGATGTAATTTTTGCCGTAAAGAGCCTCATCACCTATAAGCTGTATCTGAACCTCTCCGTTTCTAAGCTGCTCAACGGTGAAAACTGCCACATCCTGGTACTCGTTGCGGTCAAGAACCGAACGGAGGACTATCGTGTGGACATTCCCGCTGGTGTAATCAGAAACAGTCAGGTAATCGACATACCCGTCGTTGTTCAGGTCGAGGTTGTTTATCCTGGAGTTCTCCTCGTTGAGGCTTCTTTCAAAACCCTCAAGAGTCTCTGACTCCTGGAAAAGATTCATGACTGCGTAGAGGTTCAGGTTGTCACCCGGGAGACCCAGGTATTCCTCAGGATAATCCTGCCTTCCGGCTATTGCCGCTGAAGCCATCAGGACTGTGAGGATCGTAGTGCAGAAAAACTTTTTCATCTCTTTACGTTTTACGAAGAACTGTCTCTTCGGTTACGTAAAATTCAAAAGTTATGCCAAAGATTTCACAATATGGCTATGTGTCTCATTATTGATAAAATATAAAAAGATCAGGATTGGGGTTAGTTCCGTTGAGGCGGAGGAAGCATCAACTTTCCATCCTTGCCTTTGCCTCAATGTACCATAAGAGTTCTCCGGTGAACCGGGCGGAGCGTTTCTCAATGGCTTCGGCGTCAGCCGGTTTCCCTGTCTCACTGAAGGATTCGCCGACGCGGGTGACGGGGAACAATGCAGGGACAGTCATTGCGCCCATCTTCCAGAGAATGAACTGAAGTGAGGTTATGACCTGAGTTCCCCCGAAGGGGCCGTCAGAGACAGTTGAGATTGCAACCGGCTTGCGGCGCCACTCGTCAGTAAGCAGATCGATCACATTCTTCAGACTGGCCGGAAAACCTCCGTTATATTCAGGGGTGACTATTATGACGCCGTCGGCCGAACGGATCCTGGCTGCGAATTCAAGGGTTGCCGGCTGCGGCTTTTCCTGCAGCTTAAGTCTCTCCTCAAACACCGGAAACCTGTATTCCGACAGGTCAATTATGTCTGCATGGGCAAGGTTATTCTGTTCAATGTAGTTCCGAAACCAAAGAGCTACCCTGTGACTCTTCCTGCCAGACCTGACGCTGGGGCTGATAATTGCTATTTTTTTCACAAGGCTAATTTAATAAAAAATACATGACCGCCTTAATCGGGCAGCAGAAGGGTAATGGCGCAACGGATCACCGGAGTGCAGGGCATAGCCTGTTATTACTTAAATCACTGCATGTTTGCAGGGGTCACATAAAAAGAGTACCTTTGCCCCCGATTCAGGCATAAGTTAGATCTGTTTAGAAAGAAAACACTCCGGACCGGGTCCGGAGATCCTCTCTGCCACCACTAGTTTGCGCTGAAACATTTTGCCAAAAGAACATTGCCATTTTGAACAGATAACTGGTTAATGATTTTTCAGCGGCATTAACCAATTAATTCAGAATGGGATATAAAAGAGAACCCCGGAACAGGGGAATGAAAAGAAACAATCAGGGAAAAAAGGAAACAGCGAACTTCAACAAGAGAAAGAAACATAATGTCAGCGGACTGGCTCCGGACAGCTTCATCAGGAAAGCCGTTCCGGTTGCTGTTACTGCTTACAGTGCTGAAAGACTCATACAGGAACTGCCTGTTGATGGTTCCATAATCAGAAATCTTCGTAAAAAAGGGTACGAAAAGCCCACGGAGATCCAGGACAAAACCCTGGAAGCGATCCTCGATGGCCGGAATCTCATCGGCCTGGCACAGACCGGGACAGGCAAGACCGGTGCATTCCTGATACCGCTTGTGCATAACCTGCTGCGGAAGGATTCTTCTGGCCAGGTACTTGTAGTATCGCCAACCCGTGAACTTGCCCTTCAGACTGACACTGAATTCAGGAGCATAGCCTTCGGGCTGAACCTGTTCAGTACATGTCTGATAGGCGGCACAAGCGTAAGACGTGATATTGACCGGCTGAGAAAACCCGGGCAGATAATTATAGGTACACCAGGGCGTATTGCAGATATGGTACGACAGGGAGCACTTGACCTTGGCAGGTTCAGGATACTGGTGCTGGATGAGTTCGACAGGCTCCTCGATATGGGCTTCGCGCCTGAAATTAACAGGTTGGTTGACGGTATGAGCCGGCGCAGCCAGACCATACTCTTCTCCGCTACGGAGGACAGGAGCCAGCAAAAACTGATCGGAGAACTTGTCGACAATCCATATGTAGTCAGGGTGCGCCCCGATAATGTCAGTGCTGAAAACATTGACCAGGATATTGTGACAGTCAGGGACGGGGAGAAGAAGATAGATATACTCCTCGACATGGTGCGCGATGATTCCTTCGAAAAGGTGCTTGTCTTTGCCGATACGAAACGGGGAGTGAGCAGGATCTGCCGTGATTTGCAGCGGGCAGGAATCTCAGCCGATGAGATACATGGCGACAAATCGCAGAATTACAGGGTGAAAGCCCTGGAGTCATTCAGGAACAAAAAGATAAAGGTGCTTGTGGCCACCGACGTGGCTGCCCGCGGGCTTGACATCTCGAATGTATCGCATGTGATTAATTTCCAGCAGCCCAAAGACATGGAGAGTTACATTCACCGTATCGGCCGTACCGGCAGGGCAGGAGCCAGCGGAAAGGCAATTACATTTGTTAATTGAAAACAACTATATATGGCAGGACCAAACAACAGTTACATTAAAAAGCAGAAGACGGAGAAGCGTCTTAAAAAGAGGAAAGAGAAGGAGCAGAAGAAGCAGCTTCGCCGGGAGAACTCCCCCGGAGGCGGGCTTGACAACATGATCGCCTATGTTGACAAGTTCGGCAACATTACAAGTGAGCCGCCTGTAGAAGAGACAGCCGCAGAACGCACGGAATAGAAAAAGCACCCGGCAGGCTGCTGCCGGATGCTTCAGGGTTTCCTGTTATTCCACTTTGCGGTGATCACACCTTTTTCCACTTTATGCCACATCCGACTGCCCTGGTGCCGGCAACGGCAACCGCCTGACCATTCATGATGCTGTTCAGGGCATCCTCGGCGTACTTTTTGTCTGCTGCTGAAGCAGCATCGGCATTATTGTCAATGGCTCCGACGTAGTCCACAACCAACCTGCCGTCCTTCCATGTCAGTATATAAATGTGCGGGGTGTTGGTGGCACCGAATCTGCGGGCTACTTCCTGTGTCTCATCAAAAAGGTATTCAAATTTGTAGTTCAGTTTAACCGCAGTCTCCTTCATCTTTTCAAATGAGTCCCCGGGTGATACAGCCGGATCATTGCTGTTGATTGCCACAACGGGATAGCCTTTGGGAGCGTATCTGGCGTGCAGCTCCTGCAGACGCAGGTCATACTTCTTTACGACCGGACAGGTATTGCACCAGAAGGCAACAATGAATCCGTCGGCGTCTTTAATATCAGAGAGAGATACTGTCTCACCCTTTACATTCTTCAGTTTGAAATCTGATGCTATGTCGCCCGCCTTGTATTGCGACTGTGCGTTGAGGAGGCCGGCCATCATGAGGGCCGCCAGCGATATAAACAGGTACTTTTTCATTGTCGTTGATTGTTTGATTGTTTGTTACTGTTTGTATTTGATTATCAATTCTCTGAGTTCTTTTTCAGTCACTTCCGACGGATGAAGGTATCTTGACTTCCTCGCATTGTTGAAGAAGAGGGTTACAGGTATGTTCCCCTGCCAGTTTTTGTCAACCTTGTCTATCCAGCTGTTGTAATCAAGATCAGTCATTAATCTCACATCAGCGGTTACCTTGTTTTTCTTCAAAAATGGGATAAGTTTCGAGTCGATCTGGCTCGGAAAATCAAGGCTTACCAGGATGAATTTCACCCCTTTGCCCTGGTACTCCCTTGAAAGTTTCTCGAAGTGAGGAAGTTCTGTGACGCAGGGCGGGCACCAGGTGGCCCAGAAGTTGACAACATGCAGTTGGTCATCAGGGCTGGCCAGTATCTTCTCCAGCCCGGGAATTCCGATTCTTTCGATCTCCTGTGCCGGTAATGGTGCCATTCCGACTATGAGCGATACAATTACTGCCAGCAGATATTTCATACACTCATTGGTTTTTACATAACTTTAATGTAACAACTGCAATCCTGAGATGTTCACGGCAGCAGTGAAGCCCAAAAGCCGTCTTTATTGAGTACCACAATAAAAACTATGACAATGAAAAAAGCTGGATTCCTTATGACAGTAATACTGTCAGTGATTTCTTATTGTATCACAAGTCCTCTTGCGGCTCAGCCGCTTAATATCAAGAAGCTTGCTGTGGACTATGACAAGATGCTTCTTGAACAATTCAAGCCAGGTGAGACCGGTTGCGCCGCACTTGTTGCAAAAGACGGCCAGGTGATCTACACAAGGGCCTTCGGTTTGGCTAACCTTGAACTGAATGTGCCAATGCAACCCGATATGGTCTTCAGGATAGGTTCAATCACCAAACAGTTCACTGCCATTGCAATTCTCCAGCTCATGGAACAGGGAAAACTCTCCCTTCAGGACGAGATTACCAAGTTCATACCTGATTATCCGACACAGGCATATAAAATAACCGTTGAACATCTGCTCACCCACACTTCCGGCATAAAGAGCTACACGAATGTACCTGGTTATATCAAGAATGTCAGAACTGACATGACTCCGGAGGAGTTGATCAATTCCTTCAAAAACCTTCCCATGGAGTTTGCCCCGGGAACAAAATGGAACTATAACAACTCAGGCTACGTACTACTGGGATACATCATCGAGAAAGTCACCGGTAAGACCTATGCAGATTATATCCAGGAGAATTTTTTCACCCCTCTCGATATGACCTCCACATGCTACGGCAGTGATACGAGGATTATTAAAAACCGCGCCTACGGATATCAGCCGGACGGCGATGGCGTTGTGAATTCGGACTACTGCAGCATGACACAGCCATACTCGGCTGGTTCCATCATGTCAACAGTGGGTGACCTGTTCAAATGGCATCAGGCGCTTTATGCGGGCAAACTGGTAAAAAAGGAAACGCTTGAAAAGGCTGTCACTGAGTATAAGCTTTCTGACGGGAAAGGAGCAAATTACGGATACGGCTATTTCCTTTCGCAGTTGCAGGGAAGCCCCACAGTTGAACACGGAGGCGGAATCCTGGGCTACCTGACAAGCTCGGTGTACCTTCCGAAAGAGGATGTCTTTGTGGCGCTCTTTTCGAACAGCACTGCCAAAGCGCCTGAGTTTACAGCCCTGAAGATGGCTGCCATGGCGATAGGCAAACCACTCATCACCACCGGGATAACTGTTGACGAGGTAACTCTTGATCAGTATGCCGGGATTTATGTCAATGACTCCGGCAGGGAGGTAACCATAAAGAGAGACGGAACGCAGCTCGCAGCCACCCTGGCAGGAGCTGGAACAAGGAAAATGTTCCCGCTTGAAAAGGATAAGTTCCTCGTTGAGGATGCATTCATGTATGCAACCTTCAACCGGGATGCCTCAGGAAAAATTATATCATTTGTGTCTGACGACAGGGGCAGGCTTGATACATGGAAACTGACGGAAAAAAAGATTGAGGAAAAGAAAATAATCACAGTCAGTGAGACAACTCTTGACCTGTATACCGGCGAATATGAACTGCAACCCGGATTCACAGTTACTTTCACCCGTGAAGGCAACCGGTTGATGACCCAGGCGACAGGACAGGGAAAATTCGAAGTTTTCCCTGAGAGTGAAACGAAGTTCTTCCTTAAGGTAGTTGATGCACAGGTTGAGTTTGTTGCTGACCCTGACGGGAAGTTCAACAGGATGATACTTTACCAGGGGGGACAGAAGATAGAAGGGAAGAGGATGAAGTAGAAGGCAAGAGGCAGCAGGTTATTGGTTGTTGGTTATCGGTTGCATGCAGGATCAGGGAAGCTCGGGGTTAAAAAATCTTAACAGATTGTCTGCCGGGCCGTGGCGGGTTAAAAAAAATATAACTTTATCCGGACTATTTTTTAACCCTATGAAAAAACTGACACTGATTGCGTTCCTGATGCTGCTTGCAGGCACTACTGGTGAGGTCTGGTCATGTACTACATTCCTGATGTCAGGCAAGTACACTCCTGACGGCAGGCCTTTGCTCTACAAGAACCGCGACACAGGAACTCTCGACAACGCCCTCGCATACTTCACCGACGGCAAGTATGACTATATCGGGCTGGTAGATTCGAAGGAGTCATGGAAGCGCGAGGTGTGGGGAGGATTCAACTCCGCAGGCTTCGCCATAATGAACTCGGCTGCATACAACAACAATACAGGTGATACCACGAGGCTGGCCGACCGTGAGGGTGAAGTAATGAAGATGGCCCTTGCCACCTGCGCCACCCTTGCCGATTTCGAAAAAATGCTCAGCGAAATGCCCAAACCGATCGGCGTCGACGCCAACTTCGGCGTGATTGACGCACAGGGCGGTGCGGCATACTATGAGACCGGCAACTACAGCTGGAAGAAGATAGATGCCAATGACCCTGCAATTGCACCTTACGGACTCATAATACGAACCAACCACTCCTTCACCGGTACGGCTGATGCGGGTTTCGGTTATATAAGGTATGAGGCTGCCAGCCAGGCCCTGAACATGGCACTT
Source organism: uncultured Rikenella sp. (assembly GCA_964579645.1). GTDB lineage: Bacteria > Bacteroidota > Bacteroidia > Bacteroidales > VadinHA17 > SR-FBR-E99. Next base: position 7,994 of record CAZOHL010000031.1, read on the forward strand.
GCACAGAAAAAGCTGGATCCGCAGAACCTGTTCAAAAGCATATCACGCAACCTGTCGCACGCCCTGACGCAGGAGAACCTGCGTGACAACCTTCCTGCAAGCTCTGCAGATGAAAGGTTCAGGTATTTCGAGGACTTCATCCCTAGACCTTCTTCCGCATCTGTTATGCTGGTAGTGGGAGCGGCAAAAGGTGAAGATCCGGCCAAAGCAATGATGTGGACACTTGCGGGTTTCCCGCTGACAACCGTCGCTGTCCCTGTATGGGTCAGTGCAGGAAAGAACATGCCTGCAGTTGTGAGCATGAAGGAAAATTTGCATGCTCCGCTGTGTGATGCGGCCATGACCCTCAAGAACCGGCTCTTCCCCATAAAAAGGGGATCTGGCCCGAAGTACATTAATGTGGCCATTCTGCTTAACAGCGAAAAGAAAGGGATCATGCAGAAACTTGAACCGGTGGAAACAGAAATTTTCAGGAAAACAGCTGACCTGATTGCAGCTTTACCGGCAACCGGAAAGCAGCAGAAAGAAGCCATACTCGGACACTACAAGTGGATTGACAGCTATATCATTCAGTCTTACCGGGAGTTATTCGGCGTGGAAGTGAAATAGCGGATCTTACAAAAATCATCTTCAGAATGAATACAATCAAGTTACAGGGGATAAGAGGCCTGATGCTTCTTGTCGCTTTAATGGTGATGGCACCGGTGCCGGTCAGTGCTGTTGAAAAGTACAGTGATCCGGCAGCCGTGAACCGCCGCATAGAACAGCTCCGCGCGGCGAACCCTTCGCTTGTGAAGGTGCACAAGCTTGCCGTCACCCCCGGAGGCAGGGAGATGCTTATGATCGAGATAGGCAGCAAGGGCACCTCGGTGCCCGCCGTGCTTGCCGGCGCCAATTTTTCAGGCCTCACGCCGCTTGCTACGGAAGCCGCCCTGGCACTAGCCTCGCGGATTGTATCTGACGCTTCCCTGAACAGCGGGCTGACATGGTATATAGTCCCGGTGGGTAACCCTGATGCCTTTGCACGTTACTTTGCCAGGCCCCTCTGGTCTGATCCCGGTAACGGCAGACCTTTCAACGATGACACTGACGATCAGACTGACGAGGATGGTTACAATGACCTTGACGGCAACGGCATAATAACCCGGATGCGGGTGAAGGCGCATGACGGCACATGGATACCCGTTGAGGGGGAGCCGCGCCTTATGCGAAAGGCTGATGCCGCTAAGGGCGAAAAGGGTATATATAAACTCTACACCGAAGGCATCGATGACGACGGCGACGGCCAGTATAATGAGGATGTTCCAGGGGGCACCAATGTCAACGTCAACTTCCCGCACCTGTTCAAAAGCTTCGGCAGGAGAAGCGGCCTTTATCCCGGTTCGGAGCCCGAGTCGGAGGCGCTGCTCAGGTTCGCCTTTACGCATCCCGAGATAGCCATGGTCATTGCATTCGGGCAGACCAACTACCTGCTTTCGCCCCCGAAGGGTGGCAGGAAGGGCTCGGTTGACACCGAAAATATCCGCATTCCGCGGGAAATCGGGAGCTCCCTCGGCATTGACGTCTCGCGCACCTATACTATGGCCGAGGTCATCGAGCTGGTTCAGCCGATGCTGCCTCCCGGCATGACGGCCGACGAAAGCATGATAGCCAGCTTCCTGGGGCTGGGAGCCGTGGTAAACCCGATGCCAGATGACATGACATTCTATAACGAGATCTCGTCAGGCTACAAGGACTACCTGAAAAAGAAAGGCGTCACCGCCGAAAGGTTTGACCCGGCACAGCCGGAAGACGGTTCATTCGAGCTGTGGGCATATTACCAGCTTGGGCTTCCGGTGTTCACAATGGATTTCTGGGGACTTCCGAAACCGAAGGAGGAAAAGAAGGATGCCAGGGGCAATGAGACGAAGAGTGAACCCGTGAAAGGTGATCAGAAGACAGTCGACACAGTGAAGGCGAACCTGGATAAGGGCGACACCCTTAAGACGGAAACTAAGAAGGGCGATCCGAAGGAGATAGCACAGCTTGCCTTTTCAGATAAATGGCTGGATGGACGCGGATTCATACCCTGGAAGAGCTACAGCCATCCCACCCTCGGAGAGGTTGAAATAGGCGGGTTCACCCCGTTCAGTGACAATACGCCTCCGGAGAGCATGATTGACTCACTGCTTGACCTGCAGCTTCCGTACGTATCTGAACTGGTTAAGAAACTTCCCAGGCTGGCTATCGCCGAAGTGAAGACAACAGAAAAAGGCGGTGGAGTTTACCAGCTCGAGGCATGGGTGACCAATGATGGGTACCTCTCCTTTCCGATAGCCATGGGAAAACGTAACAAGGTGCCGGCACCGGCCATCCTTACTCTCGAAGGCGATGGGATTGAAATCCTGTCCGGAAAGAAGAGGACTCCCGTGGGCGAAGTGGGAGGTTTGAAATCAGCCAGGTATATCTGGCTCGTCAGGAGCCCGAAGAAAGGGACTGTGACACTCAGACTGGAGTCAAAACAGGCAGGTAATGACAGTGAAAGGATAAACATCGGAGGGTAGAGCCATGGAAAGAAAAAGAGTATTTATGATTTTGGCATTGATGGCGCTGACCGTTATGCTCACCCGGGCGCAGGAGGTGAAAGTGCCACTTCGCTTTGATTCCTATTACAGCTACGAAAAGATGACTGAGGCGATGAAGGCGCTCAGCACTGCCTATCCCGAATTCACAAAGCTTGATGAGGTGGGTCGTTCCGAGGAGGGAAGAATAATCTGGGCGCTAACTATCAATAACCCGAAGACAGGTGAGCCTTTTACCAAACCCGGCGTCTATGTCGACGGAAACATACACGGCAACGAGATACAGGCAGGTGAGGTTTGCCTGTACCTGGCCAACCGGTTGCTGACCAACTACGGAAAGATTACCGAGATCACAGAAGTTGTTGACCGCAACGTGTTCTATATAATACCAGTGGTCAATGTTGACGGCAGGGCGCATTTCTTCTCTGATGCTAACACACCCAGCACCAACAGGGGACTCCGCATACCGATGGATGACGACCGTGACGGACTGTATGATGAGGATGGCCCGGATGACATTGACGGCGACGGGAGCATTACTAACATGAGAATAAGGGACACCCTCGGCAGGCTGAGGAGCGACCCTGCCGACAAGAGACTCATGGTTGCCGTAAAGCCCGGCGAAAAGGGCGAATGGACCAGGCTCGGGCAGGAAGGGATTGACAATGACGGTGACGGCCAGGTAAACGAGGACGGCGAAGGGTACGTCGACGGAAACCGCAACTGGGGTATGAACTGGAATCCTCCTTACGTGCAGAGCGGAGCAGGCAATTACCCGTTCGAGGGCAAGGGCATCAAAGCCATTGCTGAATGGATGCTGGCAAGGCCCAATATAATCCTGGTTTTTGCCTTCCACAACAACGGAGGCATGTATCTCAGGGGTCCCACTTCAAAGGCTGCCGGAGAATTGCCGCAGGGTGACGTGGCTGTCTATGACTACCTTGGAGAACACATGGAGAAGATTGTTCCCGGATACCAGTACCTGATCAGCTGGAAGGATCTCTATTCCACATATGGCGATTTTACTGATTTTACTGACAAACTTGTAGGGTCGTACTCAATGGTTGGCGAGCTTTATCAGCCTGAGACAGAGACCTATGACGGTACACCGAAGAGGGGTGAGGAAGAGCGTTCAAGGAGTGGTGATCCCACAGCGGGAGAGAGACAGAGGTTGCTGTTTGACGATAATGTCAACCAGGGCGAACTCTTCAGGGAGTGGAAACCTTACAAGCACCCGCTTTACGGTGACATCGAGATAGGAGGATGGACAAAGATGAGTTCACGTCTGCCGCATCCGTTCATGTTGCAGGACCTGGTGCACAGGAACGCCTCGTCTGTAATCTTTGCCGCGAAGCAGACTCCGAAAATAGCCATGGATGTGTTCGAGGTGAAAAAGGCTGGCAGTGACCTCTGGAGTGTCAGGGTACGGCTTGTCAACAGCGGCGCCATACCATCTGTTTCCTACGAGACTATTCAGAACAAACTGTATCCGATTGACAAACTGACTGTTTCCGGACGCAATGCGAAGGTTGTCGGAGGCGGGGTGCTGACCAATGCATGGATGAACCTCGTCAGTTACAAGGAGTACCGGCCCGAGGTGCAGATGTGCCAGGTGCCTGGACTTGGCAAGGTGGAGTTCCAGTTCCTTGTCAGCGGCAAGGGAAATATTGAGATAAGGTACGAATCACGCAAGGCAGGCACAATCAGTAAGACGGTGGCACTTAAATAGGCAGTAGGCAGCCTCTTGCCTATTTTTTAAACCTCTCCGTAACCAGAGGTGGCCACTCGAGATCCAGTTCCTTCAGGGTCTTCAGGACCACTTCGGCAACTGCGTAGAGTTTCTGCCAGTTCTTGTCGGCCGGCGCCACGTGCCAGGGCACATCATTGCATCGGGTCAGTATCTTCTGGTATACCTTCAGGTACTGGTCGAACTTCTCGCGGGTGTCCCAGTCGCCGTCCTTGTGTTTCCAGTGCTTCTCCTCCATCTCGATGCGTTCCATCAGCCTCTCCTTCTGAGCCTCCTTCGATACGTTCAGGAAGAATTTCAGAACCTTTGTGCCGTGATCTTCCAGCATCTTCTCGAACGTGTTAATCGTGTCATACCTCTTCTCTATTATATCAGCCGGGATGAATTTTTCGACAGACGGCACCAGTATATCCTCGTAATGAGACCTGATGAATACCTGCATCACACCCTTCGCCGGACAGACGTTATGGATTCTCCAAAGGAAGTCGTGCGCATACTCCAGGTCGGTCGGCTTCTTGAAGCTGTACACCTCTGTTCCAACCGGGTTGCAGTATTTCAGGAGTCCCTTTGTCACCCCGTCCTTGCCTGAAGCATCGGTACCCTGAAGCACCAATATAATGCTGAATTTGCCCTGGGCGTACATCTTGTGCTGAAGCTCGCCAATCTCTTTCAGCATCTTTTTGGTTTTCTTTTTTATCTCCTTCTTGTCCCATTCCTTGTTGAATGTGGGATGCTCTGAAATTTTCATGATTTTCCGCTTTTTAATCATCTTCCGCTAAATTAGGAATTAAAGCTGAGGAATACAGATTTCGAACTTAATTGTTCATTATTTTGAAAAAGAAGGCAGGGTGTATATTAAACCAGTGATTATCTGCGTTGTTCAGAAGCACCAACCCCCGAACAATATGAAGAACTCTCTGTTCATTTTTCTTGCGCCGCTTTTACTGATTCCGGTCTTTGCCACGGCCCAGCAACCTGAGATTAAAAATACCGCCAGGTATGACGGTGTAATCACTGCAGGGGATCTGAACCCTGCGGCACAGGCAGTTCATACTGTTGCAGTACGTGCAATGGCCCGCGGTGAAAAACCCGGAACATTCAAAAACGTACGATATGAACTGGCTCCCGGCGTCAGAATGCTGACTCCTGCCCAGAAGAGCCGCATAAAGCTTCAGCAGGACGGTATCCTCGACCTGTCGGGCGGCGCGTTTAAACCCAGTCCTGACTCTGTCTACCTTGACCCTGAAAGTGATCTGGTCATGCAGGCTGAGCCGGTTGATGACAGCCGGATGCTTGCCCTCCGGCCATCGATGTCAGCAGTTTTTCAGGACATTGACGTCCCCGAACAGGAGGTTCCGGTGACCCTGGCAAATACTGTATCAATGGCAAAAGGTATAGTGGAGAGTTCCCTGCAGCTCAACAACAAGTATGCGGTCAACCTGCGGTTCGACAGTGTAACCTTCGTGCTTGACAAGACAGAAAAGGACTCGCTGCTGGTGACCCTGGTGGGGCAAATCCTGCTTACAAATCCGCGCGTGGAAGGCAAGTATTCGAAGAACAACGGTTACCGCCTGGTCTTCCTGGCTTCGGAACAGGTTGACATGAAGATATATACAAGTATGAAGCTGAAGGAGGAGGCAAAGACACCGGTCTGGGGAACTGTAATAGAGATGTCAGACCTGGGCAAGTGTGAGATTGGATTATTCATCCTTACCACCCTCGAAGGTCATGTCACCCTTGCCGTGGAGATACACCAGGGAATTGAGATGGCGATGGGGGCAACCGGAGGCACATTCTGGTATGTTCCCACAAGCATCAGAAATATCTCCACAATAGATTCATGGTGTGATGTCGGATACAATATCACCTCAGAGATGAAAGCTTTTGCCGGCTTCCAGTGCACTGCCAATCTCAAGGTCAAGGGATACAATGCGCTTGATGTATATGTCAACGGCGGGATGGAGGGGACTGTAGCCACCGATGGCATGACCCTCAGCGCTGATGTGGGTATGAGACTCAAGGCAGGGGGAAAGATTGTATCGAAAAAATTCACCCTGCTTGACAATTACTATTCGCTCTGGAAATACCAGAAACCAGATTTTCACGGATACAGTATGGTCATTCATGAGGCCTGTGCCTGGGGCGACTATGTCGCCGGTGAGATACACAGACTGGTACCCGGCGATGTGCCGGGAGTGATGGACACAGTGCCTTACAGGGGCGATCTCAAAGTGATTGTCAGGCATCCTGGCAGCGGAATGGAGCAGTACAGCGCCACCAGCGGTGATGACGGAGTCTTTATCGCGCGCAACGTGCCTTTGAGGAATGGTGACAAGGTGATGGTTAAGCTGCCTGACGTTCCTAATTCAAGCCCTGAGCTTGGTGTCACGATTCCGTTCAGGGAGGTAAAACTCTTCGCAGCGGATTATTATACAGGTGTGGCTGAGGGTATGGTTGCCGGTTCGAGCAGCAAATGGGCGAAGCTTGCAGGTGCGCAGCAGGGATCAGCCCCTGCCGCAGCATCAGCTGTCTCCGGCAGCTCAGCTGCTGACCGTTTTAAAGGGGCCGTTACTCAGCAGGAAGCTGTCAGCCGGCTGAATGAGTTCAGAAATAATCTTATCGTTTACCGCGGTCCGATAGAGTTCATCACCAGTTCCGGCCCGGAGGTCAGACTGGCAGGAGAGCCCATGCAGATCCCCGGCGCCGGAGGCTCGGCAAAGGGGAGTCCGGTATCACAGGATTCACGCAATACTTCGCTGCAGGTTACAGGCAGCAGTGCCCGTCAGAGCACGGCTTCGGGCAATACAGCACAGCAGCGTACCGGAGCCGGTGCGGCAGCAGTGCAGGGATCGGGCGCGCGTGGCGCAACCAGCGCCGGCAACAGGGCACCCGGGAATATTACCTCCAAAGCCGGCATGGCCCTGGCCAACCGGGGCACGGTAAACAATCCTCTCGGCATGTTTTCCGTCAGCGGACTCACACTGGAGCCGGGACAAAAAGTAAAGGCCCGGATAGAGGCGGAAGGATTCACTGTGGAGTCTGAATGGATAGAGACTGACGGCCTGATTGTCTCCCCGATTGAGCATGACGGTTTCAAAACATCTGCCAGGCCGGGGAGCGAGACTTTCTCTGCAGACAGCAGCTTTGTGATTGTAAGCGCCATCAGGGGCGAGACTGCTCCGGAAGGAAACGTTGCGCTGGTCATGGGTGCCGACGCTCCACACGCTTCCCTGACAGGTCCTCAGTCAGTGCCCGAATTACCCGATGCCAGGAAAGCCAGAGTCTGGTTCAGAAAAGAAGTTGCACTGGTTCCTCTGAAGGAGTACCCGGGCACCGCAATAGCATCTACTGGTCCGTGGAGCGTGGTATATGGATATTCCTCTCCGGGCGATGCAATGAATCCACTGAAAAACAGGAAACATCCATTTGAGATGGTGACATATATTTATAAGGAAAAAAATCTTGGTTATTCAATTGTCAATAATGAATGTGCATCATGCACTGCTCCTGCAAATGTAATTGACAGAATTGGCAGAGATAATCTTCCCGGAAAGCCTTCATCAGAGGGCCGCCCTGCAACGGTTCATACCGAATCCGGTGTGCCGGCAGTCAGACCCGGGCAGCAGGTGAAAAAGCCGGTCGTTATAAGATAGTGCCGGATTATTGATTGAAAAGAACTTTTACAGCAGTTGTTCTGAGTCTGGTCGAGAGCCACTTCCCGACCAGTTCCTTTTCCTTTCCTGTCAGGTCTTTTCCTTTTGTGGTAACCATTACCAGCGCCAGGGTGTCGGGAGTCTCCCGTCCCTTGATATAATTCAGCGTCTGCGCATATGATACACCTGAGACCTCTGGGTAAAGAACCGCTAGTTCAGCAAGCAGGTCGCTCCCCTTCTCCCTGGTTGCTGAGATCCCTGTGAGCTCTGCATTTCGGTCCCTGAGAATCATGTTGAGGCGGTTGATCTCTGCCTTCAGGGTCTCCACCTCACTGTTTCGCGACGCAAGATCTGAATAGGAAAATCCCTGCTCCACCTCGATATTCACATCCCTGAGTGAGAATTCGTCGGCCCGTTCAAGAATGTCATCCTTTTGGGCCTCGGTAAGCAATGTGCCTCCGTAAACCAGCTGAATAGTGCGGGTCTTGGGGTTGATCTCATGCTTCAAAAGATAGTTGCCTTCCACTACGCTGATGTTCTCGACATACATAGCGGCATTTTCAGTGAATTTTTCCTTCTGAACCATCAGGTAGCCGAAGTATATACTGGGAATGAGCACCAGGGTCAGTACCACGGTGATCATCTGGTTTATCCTCTTCTTTTGCGCCTCGGCGATGGTGCCTCTTATCGGGAGCTTGAGTATCTGAGAGATAAGAAATGCTGACAAGGCGATGAATACAGTATTTATTGTAAATAGGTAGAGTGCTCCGAAGAAAAAGGTGAACTGCCCTGTGGCAAGTCCGTAACCGGCAGTACATAATGGCGGCATGAGGGCGGTGGCGATTGCCACTCCGGGGATGACATTGCCCTTCTTTTTACTGGTGATGGCCACAATGCCTGCCATGCCCCCGAAGAACGCAATGAGCACGTCATAGATTGTAGGGCTGGTACGGGCTAGCAACTCGGAGTGAGCGGTGGAGATCGGGCTTATTGCAAAATAGGCTGTGGATGCAAGGAGCCCCGCAAATACGGCGAAAGTGAAATTTTTCAAAGCCTGCCTGAACAGCGGCAGGTCATAGGTGGCGATACTGTATCCGAGACCATTGATCGGTCCCATCAGCGGCGAGATCAGCATTGCACCGATGATCACTGCCGTTGAGTTCATGTTCAGTCCAACTGATGCTACCAGTATGGCAAAGACGAGAATCCAAAGGTTGGTTCCCTTAAAGACCAGCTCCTTTTCTATGGTTTCATGAATATTCTCGTATTCGTCGATATCGCTCTCAAGGTTTATCAGCTGAAGTATTTTCCTGAGTGGCCTGTTGTTTTTCATCGTATCACTATAACTCTGACAAATATAGTGATTTGCGGAATTGCGAAGAGACATAAGTCAGCCTGGTGTCTGATCCCGGCACTCTATGTCCGGATATCGAAAGAGCAGAATCTCCGGGAAGACGCTGACGAACTCACCAGTCAGCAGACCTTCAGACCTTCAGACTTTCAGACCTTCAGACCTTCAGACCTTCAGACTTTGATCCCTGAAGTCTTGCCGGCGTTATGCAAAAAATGTAAATTTGCCGGACAACCAAAACAAAAGTTATGATCAAGGTTAATGAGTATTTCGGGGGCAATGTAAAATCTATGGCACTGGAGAACGAGGACGGCAAAGCCACCGTGGGTGTAATGGCAGCCGGCGATTTCGAATTCGGCACCTCTGCAGTCGAGTACATGACAGTGGTGTCAGGCACAATGACCGTGCTCCTTCCAGGTGAGACAGAGTGGAAAACATATGCTCCCTTCCAGACCTTCGTTGTGCCTGCAAATCAGAAATTCAGACTGAAGCTTGCACAGCCGGCCGCATACAGGTGTCTCTACAAATAAATTACATTCACAATGGCAGGTCACAGGGGGCAACCCTACTATGATATCTTCCTCAGGTACGAGATGTGGCTTGAGACGATAGAGAAGGATCGGATCCTTGACGGAGAGGGATTCGAACTGCTGCTTGATCTTGACCGGACAGGGTCGCTCACCACCACAGCCCGTAACCTGGGAATGAGTTACAGGAAGGCATGGGGCATGCTCCATTACGTGGAACAGCATCTGGGTTTCAATCTGACGGAGAAAAGGCGCGGCGGCGCATCGGGTGGCCGGACGGTGCTGTCAGAAAAGGGAAGACAGCTTGTGAGGGCTTACAACAGCCTCCGCCATGAGACTGATATAGCAATGAAGAGCATTGCAAAAGTCTTCTTCAACCGGATCAATGAAATAAACGGATTGAAATGAGGCGAATTCTGCTTGTGATGGCGGTAGTGTCTTTCCTGTTTTCCGCCTGCAGCGGGAATGGCAGCGGTCGCGGCGGCAAGAAGCTGATCATCTTCCACGCCGGCAGCCTTTCGGTACCGGTGAAGGAACTCTCTGAAGCATTCATGAAAGACAATCCTGGCGTTACCGTCCTGACCGAGGCAGCCGGAAGTCTTCACACAGCCCGCAAAATCACCGAGTTGGGGAAGCCTTGTGACATTATGCTGTCAGCTGATCATTTCGTTGTGAGCAGCATGCTTGTCCCTGATTATGCATCATGGAATATTCATTTTGCCACTAACGAGATTGTCATAGCATACAGAACCGAATCAAAATACTCGTCTGTCTTCCGCGAAGACAACTGGGTTGACATCCTTATGAAGGATGATATCATAATGGGCAGGGCTGATCCTGATGCTGATCCGTGCGGGTACCGCACGGTATTCGCCGCGAAGCTGGCTGAGGAGTATTATGACCGTCCGGGGCTTGCTGATTCGCTGCTCGCAAAGAACACAGAATACATCAGGCCGAAGGAGGTTGACCTGGTGGCCCTTGTCTCAGCCGGCGTGATAGATTACATGTTCCAGTATAAGTCTGTTGCCATTCAGCACGGGTTCAAATTCCTGGAGCTCCCTGACGGGATAAACCTCTCGTCTCCGCTCATGGCAGACAGTTATGCCACCGTTTCATACATGATCCCGGGTGACGCTCCGGGCATTCGCACGGAAGTGCAGGGCGATTATATAAGTTACTCCGGGACGGTACTTGACAGGGCTCCGCAGAAGGAACTGGCGCTGAAGTTCTTCGGATTCATGCTGAGTGAGGAGGGCGCCGGCATCATCCGCAGGTGCGGTCAGGACCCTCTTATCCCCGCTGTTGCCGATGACCCTGACGCAGTGCCTTCATCACTGAGGAAATATATGGCTGCCGTGAAAGCAAAATAAAAAATGCGATGAGAGGCCATACGCTCTTCAACTGGATCTTTGCAATTCTGGCATCGCTGGTGCTTCTCTTCATTATAGCACCACTGGCAGGAATGTTTCTGAACACCTCTGCCGGTGAGATGCGCATGACTGCCGCTGATCCTGATGTTATCAGAAGCGTTTGGTACACACTGGCAATAGCCTTTACCGCCACATTGCTCTTTGCAATCGGAGCCGTGCCGCTTGCGTGGATAATGGCGCGCAGGAAGTTTCCTCTGAAGAACGTTGTACAGGGCATTATTGACCTGCCGGTTGTATTGCCTCACACGGCGGCCGGCATTGCCCTTCTGGGTTTCATTTCCCGCGATGGTTTCCTGGGCGGTGCGGCGCAGAAGGCAGGCATTCTTCTTGTCAACAACGGTGCCGGCATAGCCCTGGCAATGGCATTCGTCAGTCTTCCTTTCCTTATCAATGCTGCCCGCGACGGATTCGCAGCGGTACCTGAACGTACCGAGAAGGCGGCGCTGATGCTTGGAGCCTCACAATCACGCATTTTCTTTACTGTTTCGCTGCCGCAGGCGTGGCGGTCAGTGGTGTCAGGCTTCATAATGATGTTCGCCCGGGGTATGAGCGAGTTCGGTGCGGTGGTCATAATCGCATACCATCCCATGATAGCCCCGGTGCTCATCTATGACCGCTTCAACACCTACGGCCTCAGCGCCGCCAGGCCCGCATCGATAGTATTCATTCTTGTGGCACTATTCTTCTTCGTGCTCTTCAGGGTGCTCGCCACCGAACGCCGTCAGATTTTAAGGAGGGAGGACGATGCTACGGACTGATCGGCTCTGCAAGAGACTGGACACATTCTTCCTCCGGGATATCTCCCTTGAGGTTGCACAGGGAGATTATTATGTTTTGCTCGGTCGCTCCGGCGCCGGCAAGACCCAGCTCCTCGAGCTGATCTGCGGCCTCACCCCCCCTGACAAAGGGAAGATTTTTCTCGGTGATGAGGACATCACACGCAGGAGAGTACAGGACAGAGGGATAGGGCTTGTATTTCAGGATCTGGCGCTGTTCCCCCATTACTCAGTGAAAGATAACATCATGTATCCGCTCAGGATCATGAAGCTCCCCCTCAGGGAGAGGATCGACAGGGTGCAGCGTGCCGCGGAGGAGATGAACATAACCGACCTGCTGCTTCGAAAGCCTGAAAACCTCTCCGGCGGCGAAAAACAGAGAGTGGCGCTAGCAAGGACACTTGTAACCCAGCCCAGGGTCCTCCTGCTCGATGAGCCTATGGCTTCAGTGGATGCCAGCCTGAAGGACAGCATCAGGCGGATGCTGCGCCGTCTCAACAGAAACGGTCAGACAATAGTGCATGTAACCCATGACTTCGGGGAGGCTATCAGCCTGGCCAGCCGGGTGGGCGTGATGCATAACGGGCGCATCATCCAGGAGGGGACCCCTGAAGAGGTATTCACTCACCCGGTAAACAGGTTCGTGGCGCGGTATGCCGGGATTAAAAACTTCTTCCGCGTCACCTTTGTCAGATCATATAACTGTTGCTCATGCATAACTGACAACAGAACGAAATTCAAATTGCCGAAGGGTGATTACCCCTCCTCAGGGCTGCTTATAATTGCTGCCGCCGAGGTATTGCTATCGAGGCAGGGCGCTGCCGGTGTACAGATAAACAATATACACGGTGTAATCGAAGACATCGTGCCGTCGCCCCTGGGATACGAAATCACGGTCGATGCCGGCGATCACTTTTTTGCTGACATAACCCGCCGCGAGATGGACGAACACAAGTATGTCACAGGCGAACCGGTGATAGTTTCATTCCGGCCTGAATCACTGAGGCTGGTAGGGGATGGTGAAGAGAAAAAAGAATATTGAAAGCATATGATAACATTTGAGGAAGCATTCAGAATTGTTACGGAATCATCATTCCGTATGGGAAGGGAGGTTGTCAGCCTTGCAGAGGCTGCCGGGCGGGCTCTTACGCTGCCTGTGAGGAGTGACATGGACATGCCACCGTGGAACAAGAGCGCCGTTGACGGCTACGCCTGCCGGCATACGGACCTCGGACACGATCTTACTGTGCTTGAGACCATTGCTGCAGGTGTCATGCCCCGGAAAGAGGTGGTGCCCGGCACCTGCTCCCGTATAATGACAGGCGCTGCCGTACCCGCAGGGGCCGATTATGTCTTCATGCTCGAGAACTCCGAAGCCCTGCCTGACGGACGGGTAAGATTCACCGGCAAGCCGGGAAGCGACAATATTGCCAGAGCCGGAGAGGATATGATGAAAGATCAGACGGTTCTGCGCCCCGGCCGTTACATTAAACCGCAGGATATAGCAGTGATGGCGGCTGTTGGTGCAACGGAGGTGACTGTCAGCTGCCGTCCACGGGTTGGCGTAATAAGCACAGGTGATGAGCTGGTGGAGCCCGACAGCGTCCCGTCCGGGGCGCAGATACGCAACAGTAATGCATCTCAGCTGATGGCACAGATAGCCAGGGCCGGCGCAAAGGGAAAATACTACGGTATTGCCCGTGATAATGTGGAATCTGTAACAACCCTGCTGAAGAAGGCGCTTGAGGAGTGCGATGTGGTGCTTATTTCCGGCGGCGTCTCGTTCGGTGATTTCGATCTGGTTCCGGGAGTGATGCGCTCACTGGGACTGACAATCCACTTTGACCAGGTTGCAATGCAGCCAGGCAAACCTCTTACCTTCTGCACAGGGGAGAAGAAAGCAGTATTCGGCCTTCCCGGTAACCCGGTCTCAACGTTCGTGCAGTTCGAGGTGATGGTAAGGGCCTTCCTCGACAGGATGGTCGGGGTGACTGAACAGGCGCCGGTGCTTCAGATGCCCCTGGCAGCCGATTACTCACGCAAGAAGGCTGAGAGAATGTCATGGATACCCTGTACAATCACTGCCGCCGGTGAAGCCATGCCGGTCGAATACCACGGCTCCGCCCACATTTCTTCCCTGACGGGAGCCTGGGGCGTCATTGTCATACCAAGGGGACAGAGCTGGATACAGAAAGGAGAAATGGTAAGTGTTAGACAGATATAACAGGCATATAAACTATCTGCGCATTTCAGTCACCGACCGCTGTAACCTGCGCTGCCGGTATTGCATGCCCGAGGAGGGTGTGAAACTTATCAGGCATGAGGATATACTCACCTATGATGAGATCACTGCATTTACCCGCATTGCTGTGGCTTCGGGCATAACCAAGGTTAGAATCACTGGCGGGGAACCGCTTGTAAGAAAGGGAGTGGCTGAACTGGTTCGCATGATCGCGGCAATTGAAGGAGTTACAGATCTCTCCATGACAACCAATGGCATACTTCTAGCCGGCAATGCCAGAGCATTGGCAGAAGCAGGACTGATGAGGGTCAATGTCAGCCTTGACACCCTCGACCCGGTGAAATACAGGTATGTCACCCGGGGCGGTGACCTGTACTCTGTCCTCAATGGTGTCGAAGCCGCCCGTAAAGCCGGACTCCGACCGGTAAAAATAAATTGTGTCATAAAGAGTACACCCGATGAGACGGATGCCCGCGAAGTAGCTGAGTATTGCATGAGGGAGGGGCTGGAGGTAAGGTTCATCAGGCAGATGGACCTTGCGACGGGAACCTTCTCGGTGGTGCACGGCGGCAGCGGCGGTCACTGTGCAAAGTGCAACAGGCTCCGTCTCACCCCTGAAGGCATGCTGCGTCCGTGCCTCTTCAGCGACAGGGGTTTCAGCATACGCGAACTGGGTCCTGAAGAAGCCCTGCGGCAGGCCCTGGATGCTAAACCTGAAAGGGGAACAGTAAATCATGTAAATGGCTTTTACAACATTGGAGGATAAGATTATGGCAAAGCTGACACACACAGATGAGAGCGGTAGAGCACATATGGTATACACCGGGGAAAAACCGGAGCAGCAACGGACAGCAATCGCCTCAGGCAGGATAGATCTGATGCCGGAGACGCTTAAGCTGGTTGCTGACAACATGATGAAAAAGGGTGATGTCATTACAGTGGCTGAGATAGCCGGCATTCAGGCGGCGAAGCAGTGCAGCGCACTCATTCCCCTGTGCCATAACATCACCCTTGACCAGGTCAGGGTGAAGATTGAACCTGATGCGAAAGGCATGACTGCCAGAGCTACAGTGCGCTGCACCGGCCGTACCGGAGTGGAGATGGAGGCACTGACAGCAGTGAGCGTGGCCCTGCTGACTGTCTATGATATGTGCAAGTCGGTTGACAAGACGATGATTATTTCTGATATCAAACTGATAAACAAAGAGAAACATGACATTGCCTGAAAAATTCCGGGTGCATGTGATCACCCTCAGCGACAGGGCTCACCGTGGCGGTTATGCCGATCTCAGCGGTCCGGCCGTGGTAAAGTATGTGAAGTATGCAATGGCAGCTGCCGGCTGGAATTGCGAGATCAGGACGAGCATCCTTCCTGATGAGGCAGTGGCTTTGCGGGCCTCGCTTGCAGAGGCGCCGGCAGCAGACCTGATTATAACCACCGGCGGTACAGGCATCGGTCCGCGCGACATCACCCCTGAGGTGGTGAAACCGCTGCTCACAAAGGAGATACCCGGCATCATGGAGCAGATCAGGGTGAAGTACAGTGCGAAAAACCCGAAGGCTCTCCTGAGCCGCGGTGTGGCCGGAGTCATTGGGAACACCCTCATCTATACCCTCCCGGGGTCAGTGAAGGCGGTGCATGAGTATATGGCGGAAATTGTCAAGACGATGGAGCATACGTTTTACATGTTGTATGGGATGGACGTGCATAAGTAAAGTCGGCAGTCAGCAGTACCAGTTGGCAGTACCAGTCAGCAGTACCAGTCGGCAGTACGCAGTAAATCACTGCTGACTGCTGACTGCGGACTACTTCACGCCCCGCGTATTCGCTAATGTGATTCCCGTAAGCCGGTCATGCCGCGTGGCCGGATCACGGAAGTAGGTCAGCACCAGGTAATCATTCTCCGTCTCCCAGTGGCTGCCTTCGAAATGATATCCTTCAGGAGCCGATGCCCCGGCAGGAACAAATGCAAACTCATAGTTATGCCACCCCTGCTTCAGCAGCAGCGAAGCTTCATAACACCCTTTTACCGGGTTCCATGACATTCGGTTGGCTGCAGTGTACTGCCACGAACAGAAATCTCCCGTCACATAAACTGATCCTCCCCGCAACTCCTGGTAGGCCGGCAGGGTGAACCAGACCCAAAGGTAGTCAGCCTCCCTGTCAGGATCATTGCTCTCCTCGATGGCTGCAACCGATTTTCCGTTGAAGTCCTCATTGAAGAAGTAGGGCTTGAACTCCCTGTTGTCAGAAGGGATCAGGAACGCGTTGTACACGCCGTTCACAAAGTCGATAGCCCTGACGTTCTGCCGGGTCTGCCTTACAGTCTTGATGTCAAAGTACCTGAATTCATTGCCACCGGGGAACAAAGTTTTGTCTGAAATTGTGTTGTATTCCAGCCTTCCGTTTCCAACGAAGTCAGGAGTGAGGCCGGAATGCATCCTGTCTGCCCGTCCGTTTTGCATCACGGTCAGGGTTATCTGCCGGTAAGGGTCAGTGACGGGAAGGCTGCCCGTGGTAACTGTGATCCCGGCCTGCTGGTGTGTCTCCGTGGTGCCGGGTTTCATTGGCCTGCGGAAGACAACAGTGGCTGAACTGCTCCCCTCGCTGATGTAAAAACGCCTGACAAGCAGCGGCTTGTCTGGTTCACCGGCGTCCCATACGGTTATTACGTAGTTGCCTGATACCAGGAAACGGATGTCGCCGTTAGGCAATGTCAGACTGTAATGTGTATAATTGACCTTGGTGTTGAACGAAGGAGAAAATTCAGTTATCTGGTTTTCCTCGTATCCTTCGAGGTAATCACTTGTAAAAAGGTCACTCCGGTTCCACTCACGGTCACAATGTGTTATGTAATACCAAAGTGTGCCGCCATTGCTGTCGATGAGATCGAAGCTGAGAGTCAGCTCATCGCCTGATCCCGGCTGCAGGAAAGGGTATGCGAGCCTCCATCCCTCTTTCGCGAAGCTGATGCTCCTGACATTCTCATCAGCATATTCGACCGATGAAAATTCCGGTGCCGGAAAAGAAAAGAGCCGGAGAGGTAGCAAGATTATGGATAAACTTAATAATTTTATCAGGGCGATTTTATTTAGCATTGCCTTAAATAATTTCAGGACTAAAAGTACAAATATCCTGCCGCACTCTTGAAAGTACAGGTTAAAAACGCAAATGTGATAAACGCGAGTTTTTCTGTGAATATATTAACAATGTGTTATAATTGCCATCTCCAAAAGAAATAAGATTCAATTCAAATATGTCAACTCTGATCAGATTACGTAAAGGATTAAACATCAGGCTTGCCGGTAAGGCGGAGAAAATCCTTCTCCCCGAGGTACCCGTGACCCGTTTCGGAGTCAGGTTTGCCGATTTTCCGGGGCTTGTTGCCCGTCTTGAAGTACAGGAGGGAGATAAAGTCATGTGCGGCAGTGTGCTGTTTCATGACAAGTCATTTCCTGAGATAAAGTATGTGTCACCGGTAAGCGGGGTGGTCAGGGAGATCATCCGCGGCGAGAAACGCCTGCTTACAGAGGTAATTATTGAGCATGAGGGAGCGGAAAGGATCGATTTCGGCAGCGGAGCACCTCTCAGCCTTACCCGCGAACAGGTAAAGGAAAAGCTTCTCAGCTCAGGTCTGTGGCCTGTGATCAGGCAGCGTCCCTATCATATTGTGGCAAGGCCGGGTGTTGTTCCGAGAGACATTTTCATCTCGGCCTTTGACACCGCCCCGCTTGCACCTGACCTCGACTTTGTGATGGCCAATACTCATGGCGGTTTCCTTCAGACAGGGATCGATGCCCTCTCACGTCTTACTGACGGCAAAGTTCATATATCGCAGGAAGCCTCGGGTACCAGGGTGGCTGAGTTCAAAAACCTGAAGAACGTGGAGTTTCATCGTTTCTCCGGGCCTCATCCGGCAGGCAATGTGGGTGTGCAGATACATCATATTGCACCTGTCTCCAAAGGGGAAGTTGTCTGGACGCTTGACATGCAGGATGTAGTTGCAATCGGAAGGTTGTTTGCAACAGGCTTCCATGACCGTGAGCGGATTATCGCGCTGGCCGGCCCGGGGGCGCAGCACCGCAAGTATCACCGCATCAGACCCGGGGCATCTGTGGCCGGAATACTCAAGGGTAACCTTGGGGATGGCAACCTGAGGGTCATCAGCGGTAACGTGCTTACAGGCAAAAAGATCTCACCGGAAGGGTCGCTGGGCTTCTATGACAACATGGTTACTGTCATTCCCGAGGGAGACTATCATGAACTTCTTGGTTGGGCTGCTCCGGGGCTGAAGAAATTCAGTTACTGGCGGACTTTTGTCTCGAAGCTAATCCCGCAGAGAGAGTATCAACTTGACACCAACCTTCATGGTGGTCACAGGGCTTTTGTTGTCACGGGTCACTATGAGAACGTCCTTCCCATGGACATATACCCTATGCATCTGCTTAAAGCCATCCTGGCTGGTGAGATAGAGCTCATGGAGAATCTTGGAATTTACGAGGTGGCTGAGGAGGATTTCGCCCTGTGCGAGTACATCGATCCTTCCAAGACAGAGATACAGGAGATCATCCGCAGCGGGATCAACCTGATGATTAAAGAGATGAACTAATTATGGAAAGAGCTTGCTATGAGTTTTCTGCTAGATAAAATGAAGAAGATGGAGCCTCTCTTTGAAAAGGGAGGCCGCTTTGAGAAGCTGCATTCCGTCTATGACGGCTTTGCAACCTTCCTTTTTGTTCCTGACAAGGTTACCACGAAGGGGTCGCATATCAGGGACCATATGGACATGAAGCGTACTATGACCGTTGTGATCATTGCGCTGATGCCCGCATTGCTGTTTGGCTGCTACAACGTCGGCCTCCAGCATACCAGGGCTTTCGGCATCAATGACTGGACCCTGCTGAATATGTTCTGGTTCGGATTCCTTAAGCTTCTGCCGCTGATTATAGTCAGTTACCTGGTGGGGCTTGGAATCGAGTTTATAGCTGCCCAGATAAGAGGACATGAGATCAATGAGGGTTACCTGGTGACAGGAATGCTGATACCCCTTATAATGCCGATAGATGTTCCTCTTTGGATGCTTGCCGTTTCGGTTGCCTTTGCCGTGATTATCGGTAAGGAGATTTTTGGCGGAACCGGGATGAACATACTCAATCCGGCGCTGACGGCCAGAGCCTTCCTGTTCTTCAGTTATCCGGGCTGGATGACCGGTGACATGGTATGGATAGAAGGGCTTGTGAAAGGAGGAGGCCTTGACGGTTTTTCAGGAGCAACACCCCTGGCGCTGGCCAAGCTCGACGGATTTTCACAGATGCCTTCGGCGATGGAGATGTTCCTCGGAACTATCCCGGGATCGGTAGGAGAGACATCGACTGTGGCAATACTGATTGGCGCGTTCATACTTCTTCTGACAGGTGTCGGCAGCTGGCGGATCATGCTCAGCATGACCCTGGGGGCACTCGGGATGGGACTGCTGCTCAATGCCACGGGAGGGAATGAGTATACCCAGATACCTGCTTACTATCACCTGATTATGGGCGGGTTTGCCTTTGGTGCGGTATTTATGGCCACCGATCCGGTTACCGCGGCACAAACAAACACCGGCAAATATATCTACGGGGCGCTTACTGGTATCCTGGTGGTGATCATCAGGGTCTTCAACCCGGCATATCCCGAGGGAACAATGCTTGCAATACTGCTGATGAACGTGATGGCGCCCCTGATTGACCATTATGTGGTGAATGCAAATATCAGGAGAAGGTTAAAAAGAGTAACCACAGCTTAACTACACGAGAGATGAAAGACTTCAGCAACAAGTATATAATGATATTCTCGGTGGTGATGGTTGTCTCCGTCGCCATACTTCTGTCTCTCATGGCGCTGCTGCTTCAGCCCAGGCAGGAGAAAAACGTGGAGGTGGAAAAGAAGATGAACATCCTCTCCTCCATCAACGTGGTATCTGACAAGTCGGACGCTGTACAGCTATATGACAGGCATATCAAGGAGAGCTATGTGATCAATACGGAGGGCAAAAAGTTCGAGGGTGTGGATGCCTTCACCGTTACCCTTCGCGCCGAGCAGAAGAAACCGCTTGCAGAACAGTATCTGCCGGTCTTCATAGCTGTGACAGACAACGGTGATACACTGCATATCTTTCCCCTCGAGGGTAAGGGACTATGGGGGCCGATATGGGGATATGTGTCATTGAAGAAGGACCTTTCCACCATCGCTGGTGCCACTTTCGACCACAAAGGCGAGACACCGGGCCTGGGAGCGGAGATCAATACAACTCCCTTTGAGAGCCAGTTTCATGACAAGAGCATCTATGAGAACGGTAGCTTTGTGTCGGTTAAGGTGGTGAAGGGTGGCGCAAGGCCGGGTAATCCCCACGAGGTGGATGCCATCTCCGGCGGCACAATTACAAGCAAGGGACTGGAGAAAATGGTGCATGACGGCCTTGTCAAATATGAAAAATACCTCAGCCAAAACAGGAAGTAGATATGGAAAAAGTTGAAAAGGAGCCGCTGTTGTCGGCAAAGAACAAGAAGCTTTTGAAAAACCCGCTGGGGATTGACAATCCCATCACGGTCCAGGTGCTGGGCATCTGCTCGGCGCTTGCGGTGACGGTGAAGATGAAACCTGCCATAGTGATGGCCATCTCCGTTACCGTTGTGGTGGCGCTTTCAAACCTGATCATCGCGCTGATGCGCAAATCAATACCCGGACGTATCAGGATCATTGTCCAGCTTGTGGTGATTGCCACCCTGGTAATCATAGTTGACCAGTTCCTGAAGGCCTTCGCCTTTGACGTGAGCAAGCAGCTCTCGGTCTTTGTGGGGCTGATCATCACGAACTGCATCATTATGGGCCGCCTGGAAGCCTTCGCCATGGCAAACAAACCCTGGCCGTCATTCCTTGACGGAATCGGCAACGGAGCCGGTTACGGACTTATACTGATCATTGTATCGTTCTTCCGTGAGTTCCTGGGAAGCGGCAGCATACTGGGATATCCGGTGATGGAAAAGCTCGGAGTATACAAATTCGGGTACGAGGATAACGGAATGATGATCCTGCCGCCTATGGCGCTCATAACCGTGGGGCTGATCATATGGATCCAGCGTGCACGCAACAAGTCACTGATTGAAACCAAGTAAGAGCAGCGGTCATGG
>CAZOHL010000032.1:0-28914 GCA_964579645.1 uncultured Rikenella sp.
GGTTATTTGTGACGGATTCGTACTCTCAAACCTGATCGCAAATCAGGATGTACATAAAGCCTACGGCGGGGTGGTGCCCGAACTGGCCTCCAGGGCACACCAGGCAAACA
Organism: uncultured Rikenella sp.; assembly: GCA_964579645.1. Lineage (GTDB taxonomy): Bacteria > Bacteroidota > Bacteroidia > Bacteroidales > VadinHA17 > SR-FBR-E99. The sequence goes on from CAZOHL010000032.1 coordinate 111, forward strand.
TTGTACCCGTGGTTGACCAGGCTCTTGCCAGGGCCGGGAAAAAAGCTGAAGACGTAAGCGCAGTGGCCTTCACACAGGGACCCGGGTTGCTTGGTTCACTCCTCGTCGGAACATCATTTGCGAAAGGTTTTGCCCTGGCCCGTAATATCCCCATGATTGCGGTGAATCACCTCCAGGCACATGTTATGTCTCACTTTGCAATGGAACACGGTAAGGAAAACCGAATCCCGCAATTTCCTTTCCTTTGCCTTCTGGTGTCAGGCGGACATACACAGCTCATAGTCATCCGAGACCATCTCGCCATGGAACTTATCGGGAACACAATCGATGATGCAGCCGGCGAGGCATTTGACAAATGCGCCAAAGTAATGGGATTGCCTTATCCGGGCGGACCGGTTATAGACCGGCTCGCATCAGAAGGAAACCCCGAAGCGTTCCGGTTCGCAAAACCAAGGATCCAGGGACTGAATTTCAGTTTTTCCGGACTGAAGACCAGCTTCCTTTATTTCCTTCGCGACAGGGTAGGGGAAGATCCCGGTTTCATCGGTAAGAACCTCAATGACCTTGCGGCTTCATTGCAGAAGACTATAATAGAGATTCTCATGGCCAAACTCGTGCGGGCATCTAAAGAAACCGGCATCAGGGAAATCGGAATTGCCGGAGGCGTTTCGGCAAACGGTGGATTGAGGCGTGCTGCAACACACGAAGCCGCAAAAAGGGGATGGAACCTCTTCCTGCCGGAACTCAGGTACACAACTGATAATGCTGCAATGATAGGTATAACAGGATATTATAAGTATCTCACATCTGACTTCGCCGACCACAGTACGGTGCCTGTGGCACGGATTGATTAATGAAAGCCGGTAATAGAAGGCAGTTGTGGTACTAAATGGCTGAATTCCAATATTGAATTTAATCAGTCTGATAGAATGCTTCCCTTCCCGGGTAGTAGTAACGGTCACGAGCTATCTTCTCCGGGTAAATGAAGTAGTCAAGCTCCGCTTCGGCACACATTTTACCCTCACCATCGTATAACACTGCCGCAATCAGGGCATTCTTTTCTCCTTTCTTCCTCAGTTGCGCTTCCAGAGTTATCTTTCCCTTGCTTATATATACCGGCTTAAGGTATTTTACCGTCATCGATGCGGTCACCCCGGAGGTTCCTGCCTTGACGTATATGCACCATGCTCCCGCCTCGTCAAGCAGAGTGGCGATGATCCCGCCATGTAGCACATTGATATACCCCTGGAAACAGGCTTCGGGTTCCCATGAAGCGTAAAGCTTACTTTCATCCTCTTCAAATGTCAGCCTGAGGCCGGCATGATTATTAGGGCCGCACCCGAAACACATATTCTGATCCGCATCAAACGGATTCCTTATTTTCCTTCTTTTTTCCATCTTCGGATCTTTTCCTCTTTTTCTTGCGCTGGGCAATCCACGCACTCAGGTATATAACCGAGATTGTCATATACGAAATACCTATGATTAATGATACGGCAGCCAGCGTTAATGAAGGTTCCTCCTTTGGTGTATCGGCAATCCTCATACGGTAGATATACCCGTAGACAGATGTGAAGATGACCATGGTCGCAAGGGCCAGACCCAGAAAAACCATTGTGCCGTCAATAACTGTTGTGCTCTTGTAGATCGGGCTTTTACGAAACTCCGCATACGAGGCTCTTGCATAAGCCTCCGCCCGTTTTCGCGCCTCTTCCCTCCGGTAATCAATCCATGCCTGGTAATTACGGCTCACTTCCTCCTCGGTAATATTCCGCCTGTAAGGATGAGCCATCAGGTACTCATAGGCCTCGTTGATGCGGATAAACATCTCCTGGGAATCCGGCGAACTGTTGCGGTCAGGATGGTACTCCATCGCCTTCTTCCTGTACGCCTTTCTTATCTCATCATCAGAGGCATTCTGCTTAATGCCCAGTATCCTATAGTAATCCCAGAGATTCATCGTTCAATGCAATATCAAAATAAGGGCTTTTTTTATCAGCAGAAATATCCCTCATGTTGTTTTTCCCGTTATTCTTTTACTTTTGCAATTTAAACTCGATCTAAATAGCACTGCCTGATGGATAGCTCCCGGCTCCTCTTTGCATTTGGAATCACCCTTTTTGCAGGTCTTGCCACCGGGATAGGAGGATTGATAGCTTTCTTTGCCAGACGTACCAAGACAACATTTCTAGCTTTTTCACTCGGATTCTCTGCCGGGGTTATGATATTCATCTCTTTTACCGAGCTTCTCACAGAGGCCGGGCGCCTGATACAGCTTGCATATGCACAGAATACCGCAGCATGGCTGACATTTGTCTCCTTCGTCGGCGGAATCGGATTGTCAGCCGTTCTTGACAAGGTGCTCCCGTCCGAAGGCAACCCTCATGAACTTAAGAGAGTGGAACAGATGCATCCCGAATCGCATGACCAGGACAAACCTGAATGCCAGGGCAGGAAGACACAGGTCAGGGGCAGGCACGGAATAAGGGATCAGAAACTGATGCGCCTGGGGATCTTCACTGCAATCGCAATCGGGGTCCATAACTTCCCTGAGGGAATTGCCACTTTCATGTCAGCAATGTCTGATGTCACAGTGGGAATAAGCATTGCCGTGGCTGTCGCAATCCATAATATCCCGGAGGGAATCGCAGTCTCTGTCCCGGTTTATTACGCCACCGGCTCCAGACGCAAGGCCCTGACATGGTCAGTATTGTCAGGTTTCTCCGAACCTATCGGGGCACTGGCAGGCTATTTCATACTGACACTTTTCAGCACCGATGTGAGCCTGGGCTTTGTCTTTGCAATGGTTGCCGGTATTATGGTCTACATCGCTTTCGACGAGCTGCTTCCCGCAGCACATAAGTATGGCAAGCACCACGTAGCAATCTATGGTCTGATAAGCGGGATGATTGCAATAGGTCTGAGTCTTATCCTTCTGGGATGAAATGACTCCATCGCCGGCTGAAGCCTGGCAATATAAGCAAGTTTATACAGATCAGTGACTTATGTTTGCCGTCTCTTCCGGCACATGTTTGTGTCTGAAAAGAACGGAGAATAGGATTGCCACCACCAGTGCATATGAGGCAAATGTCATCCAGATGCCCGGCCAGTCCTTGACGAGAGTTGCCGGATCTTCGAACCAGTGCCTTATTACCTGTCCGGCAATGAGATTTCCAAGAACGGCGCCTATACCGTTCGTCATCAGCATAAAAAGACCCTGTGCCGATGCAGTGATCTTTGAGTCAGTGTTTTGTTCCACAAACAGGGCTCCCGAGATATTGAAGAAATCAAATGCCATTCCGTAAACAATACACGAGGTGATAATCAGTATAAAGCCTGTGACCGTATTGCCGGCCATGCCGAACAGTGCAAAACGAAGCACCCATGCTATCATACTGAACAGCATCACTTTCTTGATACCGAAACGCTTCAGGAAAAACGGGATCGAAAGGATAAACAGGGTTTCGGATATCTGTGAAATTGAAAGAATTATAGTGGAGAAGTTATTGATTATCCCCCCTTTAGGGAACACCGTTGCGTCCTGGAGAAAGCTGTCACCGTAGGCATTGGTCAGCTGAAGAGCGCCACCCAGCAGCATGCTGAAGATAAAGAACAAAAGCATCTTCTTCTGACGGAACAGCACGAAGGCCTCCAGACCCAGACTCTGTACCCAGCTCTTCTTTTCTGATCCGGAACTTTCAACCTTTTTCACTACCGGCAACATGAAGAATGAATACAACGCAAGGGCGAATGCGGAAACAGCTGCTATAATGAAGGATACCTTGATGCTATATCCAAGACCCCAGGGTTTGGTGAAGAAGTTTGTCACCCACATTGCGATTATAAAGCCAACCGTACCCCAAACCCTGATGGGCGGGAAGTACTTTGTGGGATCTTTGCCTTCGCTCTTCAGAAGCCTGAAACCGACAGAATTGTTCAGTCCGATTGTCGGCATGTAAAAACACATCGCCAGCAGCAGAAGCCAGAAAAAGGGAAGTGGTGCCTCAATCAACGGCAGGAAGCACATCGTTGCCCCGAACAGCAGGTGCAGTATCGCAAAGACGTAGTTTGCCTTCCATTTATCGGCAAGAATTCCGAACAGGGTTGGCATGATAAGTGAAGCAAACCCCATGGTTGAAAAGACCAGGCCAAACTGAGCGCCGTTCCATTGTCTCTCCACGAATCCGTAATGGCCAAGTGTCATCATCCATGCCCCCCACATAAAGAACTGGAGGAAGTTCATAATTATAAGCCGGCGCTTAAGTCCCATAATCCTTATTTGTTTTTATGAATTTGCGAATATAGCAAACTAAACCGTTCCGAACAGCCTGTCTCCTGCATCTCCAAGCCCGGGAACTATGTACCCGTTTTCATTCAGGTGACTGTCAAGCGCTGCAAGGTAAATATCCACGTCAGGGTGTTCCCTTTCTACTCGTGTAACTCCTTCAGGTGAACCTACGATGCATACCAGCCTTATTGTAACTGCGCCTCGTTTCTTTACTGCTCCGATAGCTGCACTTGCACTTCCGCCAGTTGCCAGCATGGGATCGAGAACCATCACCACCGCTTCTGAAATATCAGCCGGGAATTTGGCATAATATTCCATCGGAGCCAGTGTCTCATGATCACGCACAAGCCCGATATGACCTACCCTGGCGGTTGTTATAAGCCCCGTTATGCCGTCAACCATACCAAGCCCGGCACGTAGCACCGGCACCAGGATGATCTCCCTCGAAAGCTCAGAGGTGGTGCACGATGAAAGAGGAGTGTCAATAACTATTTCACGCAACGGGAGATCTCTGGTTATCTCATACGCCATGAGCCCGGCTATCTCGCTGATATTCTGCCGGAAATCACGTGTGCCCGTCTCCTTCCTCCTGATGAGCGATAATTTGTGCGTTATCAGGGGATGGTTTATTAGCTTCAGCATACCGGGCAGCCGTTATTCATTGGGATAACCCACAGGGTTGTTTAGCAATGGATACTGCGTCACGGTCAGCATGAGCAGCTTCTTCAGGCCTTCAATATCCATCGATGCCCGGGGACGGGTAACCAGTCCGGCCCCTGCACAGAACAGACTTACATTCTGTGAGACTATGCCTGCATCCATTGCTCCCCAGCTAAGCTTGCGCGCATCATCATCACCCCTGAAGCGCGATATGTCTGATACCAGTACAAGCATAGCAGGCGCACTGGCAAAGGTGGTCTGCCTGTCGGAAACCAGCTTCCTGTTGTCACCGGGAGCAATACCTTTCAGAGTATGTGTCTTGTGATCATACAGGTAAGCTCCTGATCTTAGCAGCACGTAAATGTCAATATCCTGTGCATTGACAGCTGTGGGAGCCGTACGCTTTCCGCTTTCCGGCCTGTTTATGCCGTTTGATGCCCATAAAAGATCTGAGAGATCCTGCAATGAGAGCTCCGTCGGACTGAAAGAAGTGGCCGAAGCCCTCTTTTCAAATGCCTTCATTATCGTCAGCCCCCTATCCATATCAGGAGCATTCAGCTTAATGTCCTGCACTGCCTGCCCTGCCAGTATTCCTGTTATCAGCGTCAACATTGCAATAAGTGTTATGCTTTTCATGCTGCCTGCTTCTTGCGGTTTTCTCTATTTAATGAACTTGTATGTGAAACCCACACCTATGACCTCCTTAAACTGTGCGCGCTTACCCAGGACAGGCACACCCTCGCCGTCCTCATCTGTTTTGATAAGTATGTCATCATCATAGAGCAGATGCGTATTGACAGTTGCAGAAATGAATTTGTTGACCTTGAGAACCAGCAGCGCCTCCCAGCTTATGTCAATGTTCTGCGGATTTTTCAGGTAATTTGTGAACAGATCAAGCTTTGTCAGGAAATTGACGTTCTTGACAATCTCGTCCTTCTTGTATGCAATGTTTGCATATGCGCCGAGCTCTGACCTGAATTTCTTTCCGGGGTCCACACCGAAAGCACCGTCATCGGAGAGATCATCATCCATGACGATCGTGTTCTTTGATGTCAGCGGTGAGAGAAACACTGAAAAATCCGGGTTGGGTTTGTAATCCATCCCAAGTGAGAACAGCAGATACGCTGGAGAAAGCAGACCAGATATCTTGTTGTCTGTATCGGGATAATTGTATCCGTTGTCCATCTGGGTCCTGAAATTCAGCAAACCCGAATAGAACCATTTGTCCGAAGCCTTACGCCCGTACTTCGACTGAAAGTCGATGCGGTCATCTGTCTTCACCCATCCCAGGTCATTGCCCTTCTGAACCATCTTTCCGTATCCGATAATAAGGGCGTTATCCCAGGCCGACTTGCCCATCCTGTAATTTGCTGCAAGATTGACCAATCCGTTCAGCGCCACTGAGTTCTGGCCGCCGGCAGCCCAGTTTGTGAACGTTGCCTGTGACATGTTCAGGGAGAATACCCCGCTGTTGTGCCATCCCGTTACAGTGTCAGCATCCTGGCTGAATGCATTCCTGCTGACTACAGTGAGTACGATGGTAATTGACAGTACAATAATTGCTTTTCTCATTTCTATCAGGTTTTGTGTGCAAATATAACAACGGAGGGGCAAACTTGATCAGCCAGTGTCAATCAGCCTGAAGCTCTATTACTGTTGGTCAAGGGTCCCGAAAACTTCCCTGAGAATGGGAGTGACCCTGGCCGAAACCTCTTTTCTGATCTTCACCTCCTCACCCTCAAGTTTAATGAATACGCCTTCAAGCGCTTTCCTTGTAAGGAAATCGTCAAGATCGGTATTCACCGGTTTGAATCCTGCCAGCCTTCCGGCCACACTGTTGGCAACCTGGTTCCACTTTCCCGTCAGGGTGTTCCATGATTCCTGAGCAGAGTAGCCTGCAATGATCTCCTTTCCGGTTGAAGCACTGATCTTCGGCCTGTAGAGGTCGTATAGTCCGTTCCAGGTCGTGTTCCTGAGATAAACGGTAGCCGCATTGTCAGCCCCATGGAGGATGTTGTACCCGTCAGTAATCGTCATCTGCATCACTGAATTTACAAAGATGGGGGCCACTTCGCGTGCAGCATCTTCAGCTGCCCGGTTGATGCTCAGTACAACATTGTCAATCAGCTGCTGTCCTCCCGGTATCCTTCCAATATTGTCAACAATTACCTTCGCTTCGTCTGGCAGTGGTATCCTGACTGCAGGATCCCCCCAGTAACCGTCCTGCGATGCCAGCCTGCCGGCTGCATTGCGTGCCCCGACAGTCAGGGCTTCCTTCAGCCCGGACACGATATCCGCTTCAGTAAGCTGCTTAACCGTAGAAATTGTCTTGAGTGTGTTAAGCAGTTCGGCACATCCGGTCAGCAGAATAAGCGACAGGACCAGTGCTGCAATTTTTGTTCTGGTCATCAGATATTATGTATATTTTTTTCAGATTGCCTGGTAGGGGATGAGAGTCTGTTGCTCCTGATCCGAGTCCTTAATGTCAAGGATCTCAATCACAACATATTTGCTCATTCCTCTCCACGGAAGGGGTGCTATGTACTCCTTGTAGCGCAGCTCCACGAATTTACCGCTGGCTCTCTCGAGTACAGTAGCCAGACTGTCGTTTGTTATGCTGAACTCGAATTCGTTACTCTGAATTGCTCCCGGACTGGGTGTTTTGAAACCTGTCTGTATCAGTTTCCCTTCCCAGGTCTTGAAAACATAACCTTTCCTTACCAGGTAATTGAGGTCACCGGCTTTCACCCCCTCGCCGAATACGAAATAATGACGCCACCAGAAAATGACGGCGGCAGCAATAAGAAGTACAACAACCCCAATTGTTACGATTTTTTTCATGTGTGATAGTATATATTTCTAACTAATGCCGGAAAGAATCAAAAGGGAAAGAAGGCAATAGGCAACAGGCAATAGGCAGTAGTGAAAAGCGGTTACATCCGAATCGCAAATCACAAATCGCAAATCGCAAATCCCAAATCCTCAGGCTTTCTTTTCGTCGTCGTCCTTGTCCTTTAGTCTTTCCTTGACCTCGGCAAAGGTTGCCTTCATTGTATCCCATATTGAATCAGCTCCGTCCTTGACTGCATCCCACGCCTCTGCGCTTGATTCCTTAAGATCCTTCAGCTTTGACTTGCCTTCATCCATTTTGAGTTCCAGCTTGTCAATGTTCTCCTGGTATTTCAATTTTGTCTCGGCTGATGCATTCTTTGCCTTTTCTCTCAGCCTGTCAATATCTGCTCTCCATTCATCCAGCTGTTCCTGTATCTTCTGCTGGTAGGTTTCTTTTTTTTCCTGGTTTTCCATAATTGGTTTTATGTGTTGGTTAAAGACTTGGTCTTATTCAATCAGGTTTCAGTAAAGCTTGACTGTATTAAGCTTGTCGATAAAAGTTTGCACAACAGCCTGCTGTGCATCAATCTTTGATTTCATCACAGCCTGTTCGTTATCATTTCTGGGTATAGCCCTGTCAGCCTGGTCAATGGCCGACCTGGCCTTATTGATACGGTTCTCTCCCTTGCTGATCTCCTTCTGGAGCTTCTTGCGTCTCTTCTCGAGCTCCTGGACCTGGGTGGCCATTGCATCTCTGCCGGCTCCAACCGGCATTGCTATCATCTCATTGTTCTTGTTTATGATCTCATTGGATAAAAGACTCAGCTCGTTATGCTTGACAAGCAGCTTTTCCTGTTCGTCATTTACGGTGTTCCTGTTGTTCTTGGCCGTCCTCTGTGTGCGGGCCTTGCTGTTTTCCAGGCTTCCCAGTTCCTGCTTCAGGTCCCTGAGTATCTTCTCCTCGGCTGCAAGCTCGTCTTTGATGAAATCCATGTACTGCTCCTTGGCAAATTCCTTCAGATAATCCCTTGCCGAGGTCAGCTGAACGTCTCCTGAGGCAGCTTCAACATACTGATCCTTTTTGAGTTCTATGCAGACAAGCATCCTGCTGAGGGTATCTTCATTCATTATCCGGCTATAGATATTTACAGGGGCCTGTGAGATCTCCTTGATGATGGCTCCGAAAATTGTCATCTCGCCGCTCTCAGTCTGTACCTTTGATTTGGTGCCTGTTTCCTGCGCCTTTATCCAATTCTTGAGAACCTTGTCATAACTGGCTTCAGGAATTGTGACATTGAACCCCGGATAGAGATAGTTGCCGAACTGTACACTGTCCTCGAGAACCTTGATCGGTTTCTGTCCGAACATTCCGGGCGCTGCTCCCAACAGTGCTATGCATAAAATAAGGTAGGATCTTTTCATCTGGAATTAGTTTAGATCAATTATCAAAGATATGTTCTTTTAACGAAAATCTACACTTTTCCCCTGCAAATTTGAACGCCTGTAAGCATGTCAAAGCAATAGTTCCTCCAGGGCCAGGGTGGCGGCATTCTCACCCTCCTTTATAATCTCAGCAGCCTTATAGAAATCATAGGTGCCGAATGATTCCTTTGATACCTGCACCATTATGTCAACATGATTATTCAGGAGGGTCAGTGAGGCAATCTGGTTCAGCATTATGCTGATACTCCGGTTGTTGAGATTCAGTATGCCGATGTCGTCCTTATTGTTTTTAGGTATATGCCTGCCTGCATGGTCATTAATATTCCTTATCCTCCTGAGATATCCCTTTGCCCTGTTCTCCTCCTGCATAGGCGTTTCAATCCTCACATGCGGGATGTCAGCATTCACATTGACTACAACCAGCACATCTCCCTCCCGTCGTGAAACCCTGTTGATAGGTATTGGATTGACCAGGCCGCCATCAACATAGTAGTTGTCGTCCATCCTGAATGGCTGGAAAAAAGTAGGGATCGATATCGATGCCCTGATTGCATTGAACAGGCTGCCTGAGGTGAAGATCCGTTCGCATCCGCGTATAACGTCAGTTGCTACCGCACAGTATGGTATCGGGAGATCTTCAATGTCATGGTCATGTACAATCTCCCTGAGCTTTTCAATGACCCTTGTTCCCTTTACAAATCCCTTACTGCTGAGGGTTATGTCGGTAAGCCTCAGAACCTCCATTATGTCGAGCCCGCTGACCCACTCCTCAAACTCCTTCAGCCGCCCTGAGGCATAAACGCCTCCAACCAGCGCCCCCATTGAGGTGCCAGCCACCGAGGTGATTGTAAAGCCGTTCCTCTCCAGCACCTTGATTGCACCGATATGGGCGAAGCCTCTTGCCCCGCCGCTTGAGAGAACCAATGCAACATTCCTGCTCATTTTGCCCTGCAGAATTTTATCTTAATAAAATTATTGGTCAGTTACCGCCAGAACCGTTCATTCCAGTCTTCCGGCCGCCGGGAGAAGCTCGCCGGCCATCCCTGAGAAAAATCGCAGGTTCTCAACCGGTGTCCCTGGTGTTACCTCACATCCGGCGGAGAGTATTGCCCGCCTGCCTGCCTCTGCAAAAAATGACCTGCAACTGGTTCGGATCATATCCCTGTCGCCGTCCTGTACCACCGAAACCGGATCACTTTTGCCGGAAAAAACCTGCCCCGGCCGCATCAGACCAAGCACCTCTGTAACCGGTCCTGTCCGTTGATCGATATCAATGATGTCTGCACCGGTACGTATCACCGAAGGGAGAATAGCTGAAATATTACCGCAGATGTGAATCTTGGCCAGCGCTCCCATCGAGTGAACATGATCAACCAGCGCCTTCTCGCGCCCGAAGCAGAACTCATCATACAGCTCAGGTGAGATGAGGGAGCATACCGAGTCACCGATACCTATACAATGAGCCCCGGCCTTAACCTGAGGCGTAATGAAGGCTATGGCGCTTTCGGTAATTATATCCAGTGCCCTGTGCACCTCCCCGGGATACTCATAAAGGTCAGTCATTGCCATGTTGATATCCCTGATATCACACCATTCAGCAAGCGGACCCTCCACCCAGCCGCATATGAACAGAGTACCTGCCGTGTCCCTCCTGTAGATCTCAATCTCCTTCACCCGTGCAATCATCCGGTTGTGATCACCGGGACGAAGTACTGTCATCCTTTCAATGTCACCTATCTCCTCAATTGCATGACGCTCTGCCTTAGGCAGGTCATCGTCAGGGTACGACAGAACCGTACCGAAAGCTTCGGCTTCTGCCCAGGGATCAGACATTGTGTTTACCCAGTCTGACCCGAAATCTTCGGCACACCTTATGTTGGCCATGCACTTGTGTGCCGGACTAAGGCAGAAGTCATGGTATCTGACTCCTGCATGCCGTGCTGCAAAACGCATCAGGATGGGATGAAAGGGGATCCTGTCAACTGCAGTGCCCTCAATGAAGCCTGTGGTCCTGTCAAGCGGTTTCATGATGCCTCTCGTTACACTCCTGCAACCCTTCGCTTGTACTCTGCGAGAGCCTCGTCAAGCCTCTCCCTGGCAGTGGTGTCTCCGGGGACATTGTGACTCGGATGAATGTAAAGCTTCACGCCTCTGTCAGCCAGAATCTCCGCAACTGTGGTGATTGTCATCCATACACATGTTACGAAAGCCATAGTTGAAACGGGCCCTATCTTGTCATAATGGTTCTTCAGAGTCACCGATGCATCCTCAATAGGTGCACATGTGTCAACCACTATGTCGGCTATGTCAAAAATTGTCTTTCCGGAGGAATGCCTTGTCTTCTTTCCCTTCGCGGCAGCTGCAGAGCCGAATACAACCACCTTCATGCCCCTCTTCTTCGATTCAAGGGCGATATCGATGTTTACGTTGTTGATCCCGGAGTGCGAGAAGAGCCACATTGTGTCACGCTCATCGAATGTGTATCCCTTCATTATCTCGACGCCGTATCCCTCGACTCTCTCAAGGAAGACGAACTGGTGAACCCCCATCTCACCCGTGATATGAGTGAAAAAACTCAGGGGGATCTCTATCATCGGATGGAAACCGACAAATCCCCCGATCCTCGGGTACATTTCTTCGATGGGAAGGGTGGCATGACCACATCCGAATGTGTGTACCCATCTCCCGCATTCTATTGTGTCTGCCATGACTCCGGCGGCCCTCTGTAAATTTTCAATCTGTGTCTCCTCGATGTGTTTCATCACATCCCTGGCATTGTTAAGCCATTCAAGTGCAAGCATATCAGTTGTTTTTGGTTGAGTTTATTTGTTAGTCTTAAGTCTGTCAAAGATAGCTGTAGCCATGATAACCAGTATGGCCAGCTCGGCAAATGTGAAGGTGATGAGATGGTTTATACCGGCGTTCTCAGCCACAATGCCCATTGTATAATTTACAAGCATGTTGCCAAGCAATCCGATTACCAGCACAAAGCTGAAAGCAGTGCCTGAGAGATTGGGGTACCTGTTTCCGACAATACCTAGCATTGTTGGAAATCCCGCGGCCAACCCTGCACCGAGCACAAACAATCCGGCGGCTGCCGGGATGACTGAATTGCTGAGACTGAACAGAAACAGTGCTGCAAGGGTGATGGCGAAAGAGAAAAAGAGGAGTTTTCGCTCTGCAATTGTTCTCAGCACTGATCCTATCAGCAGTCTCATCACCGTCATGCCTGCCACGTAGGCCGAAAGGCCCATCAGTGCAGCTTCCTGGGGTGTCCCCACTTTATCCATCAAATAAGTTGTGGTCCAGTTATTGATGAGTCCCTCGAAGCTGCTCTGGAAGAACAGGAAGAAAGCTATAAGGAGAAGAGTGACATCCCTGAAAAGGGTGCCGACCTGTTTCACCGAGATCCCTTCAGCCTGCTTGGCTGCCGGGAAACGGACCAGTGCGAAAAGCACCGCTGCAGCCAGGGCAAGAACCCCGGTGGCAGCCACAATTACCTGGAACTCGAAGGTGGCCTTAAGGAGACTGAGCAGCAGCGGCATCCCGAGAGCGCCGATTCCGAAGAAAACGCCGAGAATGCTCAGGGCTGCACCCTTTCCTGTGGTGCTGATATCTGCCACCACAGCGTTGGTGGCTCCGTTGATAGCTCCCCCGCCCAGACCGAAGAGGAGTACTGAAAGGGTCAGGATCCAGGTGGTATGGGTGAAGGCAAGACCCTCGAAACCGGCAAACATCAGAACTGCTGAAACTGCCAGCAATACCCTGTAACCATAACGGTCACACACCGGCCCGAAAAGCAGGGAGCCGCCAATGATACCGACAGGGAGCACTGACAGCAGGGTGCCTGCCTCCATGGCATCAAGAGAATGCCTCACCCTCAGGTCAGGCAGCACGGAACCTAACATAATAAGCCCGATACCGAAAAGAAGCATGCCGAGGCATGCCGTCCAGAATACCAGTTGTCTGTTGTAGCTTTCTTTCATAGTCAGTTTAGGGTTAGCTGATCATTTTCATTGCGAGGAATCCGGCACCGAATACACCTGCGTCACCTTCAAGTGCAGAGGGCCCGAAGTGAACCTGCCTGATGCTTATCGGCTGTGCCCACTTCTCGGCTTCCTGCTGAATTGCAGGTATAAGCCCTACAGCAGGACCGAAAACCCCGCCACCGAATATGATTTTCTGAGGATTGAAGAGACTTACAAGGTTCGCAGCTGCCATACCCCAGTATTCCACAGCAAGGTCTATTATCGCCGATGCTGCAACATCACCCATTTCCCGGGCAGTGAATACATCATGCGTCGTCACCTTAACCCCGTGACCCTTCCTCAGTTCTCCCTGGTACTTGTCATGCTTCTTCAGGTATTCTGCCGCCTGGCGGGCAATGCCTTCGCCTGATGCGAAATATTCGAAGTTGCCGCAGATTGTATATTTGCTCCTGAAGGGCCTTGACAATGCCATCCAGCCAATTGCCCCGGCAATATCATCGGCGCCGTGCAATAACTCGCCGTTGACTGTGATTCCTGCACCGATTCCGGTTCCGACAGCCAGGAAGATTGCATCACGGCAGCCACGGGCGTTGCCTTTCCAAATCTCACCTGAAATATAGCATGACCTGTCACTTTCTATAATTACAGGTATACTGCCCGTTACAGTCGTTATCTCCTTCATCAGCGGGTAGTCATCCCAGCCCGGTATGTTGGGGGCCCATACTGTCCCTTTGGTACGTCTGCTTATGCCTGGCACAGATATACCTATCGCCTCCACCGGATCACCCGCACCATCGGCGGCAGCAACCTTGAGCGCCGTGGTGACTGTAATCAGTTTGCCCACTTCCGACCCTCTGCGGTTATCCAGGGGCAATACCTCCCTGCCCCTTATGTTGCCCTCGCGGTCAAAAAGCGCAAAGGCAACCTTCGTTCCTCCCAAATCTATCCCCAGTAATGCCATTTCATCAATCTTTAAATTCAGTTACTCCATTAAAACAAACTCCCCTTAGCCTCATCTCATTATCGACGATAACCAGGTCAGCCCTGGCGCCCGGCGCTATTACACCCCTGTCATCAGCCCTTATAAGCCGCGCAGGGTAAAGTGTTGCCATCCTGATGGCCTCATACTTTTCTATCCCGGCCATTTTCATGCAGTTTCTGGCTGCATCAAGCATCGTCAGCTTTGCTCCTGAAAGGGTGCCGTCAGGAAGGGTGAACCGGTCAGATTTCTTCACATGCTTATACGCCCCGCGGTCATTCTCTTCAACAGCATCGGAGACGAGAAAGAGCCTCTCCCTCATGATTTTCTTAGCCAGCCTGATCATTGAGTAGTCAACGTGAATGCCGTCTGCTATTATGCTGGCCATTGCTGTTTCAGAAAGGAAAGCTGCGCCGGGCAGACCCGGATCACGGTGATGAAGCGGTGACATCGCATTGAAGAGATGCGTCGTGGTTTCAATACCCATCTCAAAGCCTCTCATTGCCTCGCTGAATGTGGCGTTGCTGTGGCCGGCAGCAACCGTAATGCCATGCTTCCTGAGAAGAGCAATCACCTCATGGGTACATGTTTCCGGCGCCACGGTCATCATTCTTATTGTGCCGGCTGCATCTCCTAGAATCGCGTCCACATTAGCCGGAGCAGGCTTCAGTATCAGCTCAGGCGCATGGGCTCCCCGCCGGGCATTGCTGATAAACGGCCCTTCCATATGAAGACCCATCACCGCGGGGTGGTTAATGCCCGCTACAGTCCTGAAAGCGGCTTTATATACATCCGCACTGTTGGTTGGCAATGCAAGAAGAAAACCCGTGGTACCTGTCGAAACTATCGATCTGATTATTATATCAAGCGCTTCAGGGGTGGGATTCGAAGAAAAGAGAAATCCTCCTCCTCCCGCTATCTGCAGGTCTATCAGGCCCGCAAACACAAGGTTGCCGCTGCAGTCTATACGACGGACATCAGCTGACACCTGTGCCGGATCTGCAAAACCTTCAATTCGGTCACCACTGACGAGAAGAGCTCTGCCTTCGACAGTCTCAGTGCCGGTAAAGAATTGTGCGTTATAAAAGAGCGTGTGCATTTTGGTCTGTGCTTTCTTAATAAACTGTTGCTCATTCAAAAAGCCTCCTGAGAAGGTTGGCTGATATGAAAGAACGCTTCCTGAACCTGTTCAGCAAATCATCATTGATTGCCTGCAGCCTGCCTGCCACCTCTGATACCCTGAAAAAACCGCTTCTGCCGCTTTTGCTGAAAAAGGCGGAACCATATACGCTCATTACCGTACGGCCATCATTGAACCTGGCCGGCACAAGCTTCCTGGCCAGCCGCTTGTACTCCGGAGCAAAGATCCTGAAAATTTTCCTTATGTCACTCCTCGACGAAACGTGGTAACCGCAGCTGTCACACCGGCAGGCAGTGAAATAACTGTTCCTGTACACCTCCTTCGGGGCGTCAGACCCGCAGTTGGGACACTCGATCCCCCCGGCAAATTCACCGGAGGATGTATCAAACAATGCCTCAAATCCGGGCCGGAAAGGCGATACAACGTTGCTGTACTGCACCAGCCTCAGCGATTGCCTGATTATGAGCCACAGGTAAATGAGCAGGAGAAAGTTGATCCACGGGCTGAATGCAAGTGCATCAAAAACTCCGTGAAGAATGCTTGCCACCAGAAGCGCAAGAACAACCGATCTGAATGGCTTGTTTTCCTTCTTGTACCTGTACCACGCATACCCTGTTATCACACTGAACGAGATATGGGCCGGAGTACTGATGAAAACCCTGTAAAGCAGGAGATACTCGGATCCTTCACCGGAATTGGCGTAGAAATAGTTTTCGATTATCGAAAACCCGAGCGCCACGCATGACATGTAGATGATCCCGTCAGTCAGTTCGTTGAACTGCTTCTGCATCAGATAATAGACAACAACCAGTCCGGCAAGCTTCGCCAGCTCTTCCACAGGGCCGATTACAAGAATGCTTCCAAGAGTGTTGCTGATGACCTCATCCTCTATTCCGAACAGCCTGAGAAATTCATAGGAGCCAAGTGCAACCATAACCGATGTAACTCCGCCGGCAAGGAAAGCCCAGATCATTGAGATATAGGTTTCTTTCTCGTATATGTCAAAACTGCGGATCCAGGCAATAATGATGACACCAATCAGTGCTGACAGATAGATACTTATATGCAGGAAGCTCATAGAATGCGCATTTGAAATAATCCTGACCGGATTCGGGAAGCTAAGATACCGGTTTAAATGTTAGTTGGAAATCCAACAGTTCTTAATTTGTTCACAGCGCCACAACATGTGGTTACTGATCTGTCCTGTCAGGTAAATATATCCTGAAGTATCCCGACTCCAGTGGTCCCAAGACGGAGGATTGCTGTTGCATATCCTTCCCGGTAACATCCACCCTGTCAACCCTGATGGGTTGCCCGGTCATACCGCTGACCAGGTCAAGCCTTTCCGTCTTTCCGGCCGTTTCCATTTGCCGCGCTCGTTTTTCTTCATGGCTCAGGGGTCTGCTTTTTCTTATTGCCTGGCTTCCGGACTCCTTTCAAAGAACAGGTCATGAAAATCAAAGCTGAAATCGGTCAGCGGGGATATTGCTTCCAGAACAAAGGAGGCCGGTATTCCATCCCTGTCCAGCGAGAACACCGCAAATGCATCGGCATCCATGCTCCTGTCATCCCACTTTACGATAAACGTGTTTGCATTGTAATGTGAAATCTCTCCTTTGAGCCTGGGTGACTTCTCCGCCCTGATCCTTAGCCGGCCGTTCTCTGAGCTGATTATCATTTTTCCGAACCAGGGGTCCATATATGTACCGGCAAATGACTGATGGTCAATTGTATCCGGTGATGCCTTCTGCTTCTCCGCAACAACTGCCCATATCCTGTCAGTTATCTCCCTTGCCTCTGCCTGTTCCCGCACGGATTTCTCCTTAAGGATTGTTACCCAGTCAGTGCGACCGGTGCCTATGTAGCTTTCCGTCACGGCATTGGAAATTGCAAGGAGAGCCTCCGGCGCCTGCTGGTTGGTGAGGATAATAATCCCCAGTCTGAGCTCGGGGAGCATTGATATCCTTGTTTCAATGCCTGCATGACTCCCTGTATGGTAAACCTGGAGATATCCGTTGACATCGGAGAGGTGCCAGCCCAGACCGTAAAAAGCGAAGTTGCTCCGGAAAGGCCCGCCTGTGCTGACCGGCCTGACTGTATGTGGTGTCCACATTACCCTGTGGGCATCTTCTGAAAAAAGAACTTCATCAGGGTGACTGCCGTACCTGCCCCGGTTAAGCTGCATCATTATCCATTTGCTCAGGTCACTGGCATTGCTGTATATGCCGCCCACAGAGTTGTGTATCTTGCCTTCCTGCTTTGCCACCACCTGAAGTTTTCCGTTGACAGGAACATGGGCGTCAATTATATTTGCCCTGCTTTTGATCCTTTTTATCGAGGCCGAAGATTCATTCATCCCCAGAGGCTTCATTATACGTGACTCCACGAATTCCTCCCAGCTCTGCCCGGAGACTCTGGCCACCACCTCACCGGCAACAATGTAAAGCATGTTGTCGTAATCATATTTTGTCCGGAACGGCGATGTCTGCTTCAGGTATCGCAGATTGTGAATGATTTCGGAGGTGGTGAACCTTGCAGAATCGGGCCATGACATCAGATCGCCTGCCCCGAGACCCATCCCGCTGCGGTGGCAGAGCAGGTCCCTGATGTTGAAATCCTCAGTTACATATGCATTGTAGAGCCTGAACTCAGGGATGATGTCAATGACCTTTGTCTCCCAGGTGAGCTTTCCCTCATCAACCAGGATTCCCAGGGCTGCAGTTGTGAATGCCTTGGTATTGGATGCTATCGCGAAGAGTGTGTGTTCGTCTGTCTTGTCACCTGTGGCGATCGAACGAACACCGTAACCCTTCATGTGCACCACCCGGTCATCCTTCACAACTGCCACGGCGATCCCGGGAACGTTGAATTCCTGCATCACCCTCGCAGTCAGCCTGTCAATCTTTTTTGACGATAAAGGCTGGCCGTAAGAAGTGACAGCAACGACAAGAAACAGAATCAGCGAAGCAGTACGCCTCATTTTTCCTCCTTCCTCTTCGGACTGAGATCCTGGAAATCAAAGCTGAAGTCGGTCAGAGGAGAGATTGCATCCATTTTAAAGGATTCAGCCTTCCCTTCTTTGTCAAGTGTGAAGACTGCCCATGCATCGGCATCCATAGACCTGTCATCCCATTTTACAACGAAGGTGTTGCCGGCGTAGTAGAGCATTTCTCCTTTCATTTTTGGCGACCTGACCGACCGTAATCGGAGTATGCCGCTTTCCTCCGAAATGATGATGTCTCCGAACCACACGTCTGTGAAGGTACCGGTGTAAACCCTGCTGTCAACTGATTTCACACCCTTTGAACGTTGTACCTCTATCTTTTTCCAGATCTCATCGGTTATTTTCTTTGCCTCATCACGGTTACGGTCAACACTTTCCTTCAGGGTTTTGACCCAGTCATTCCCCTTGATGCCGAGGTAACCGTCCTTGATAGTGTTGGTTATGGCAGTGAATGCTGATCCTTCCTGCTGGTTCGTAAAGACAATTATCCCCAGCTTCAGCTCCGGGATCAGGGTGACCTGGGTAACAATGCCTGCGAGCCCTCCGGTATGCGATGCCTGGAGATAACCTGCCACATCTGTGAGGCCCCAGCCAAGGCCATAGGCCGAAAAATGACTCCTGTAAGGTCCGGGATTTCTGACCGGGATTATTGTCTGTGGAGTCCACATCTCACGATGCGCCCTCTCTGAAAGGATCTGCTTGCTGTTGCCTTCGCCGTATTTGCCCCGGTTCAGCTGCATCATCACCCATTTGCTCATGTCAGCAACGCTGCTCATTATACCTCCGGCAGGGTCAAGAAGGGTGCTTGAATACATGGGCACTACCTGCAGAACCCCATCCACAGGCACGTGCGCATCAATCATATTCGATCTGTCATCTACCCTGTTGAGTGAGGCTGCCGACTTTGTCATACCCAGCGGTTTCATGATCCTTGACTCCACAAATTCGTCCCAGCCCTGCCCCGAGACCCTGGCAACAACCTCACCGGCTACCAGGTAAAGCAGGTTGTCATAATCATACTTCGTCCTGAAAGATGATGTCTGTTTCAGGTACCTCAGGTTATGAATAATTTCCTCCTTCGTGAATGAAGATGAGTCCGGCCAGAGCATCAGGTCACCTGCACCCAGACCCATTCCGCTCCTGTGAGTCAGCAGATCCTTAATGTTGAAATCTTCTGTGACGTATGCATTGTAAAGCCTGAATTCAGGTATGATGTCGATTACCTTCGTTTCCCAGGTGATTTTACCTTCGTCAACCAGGATTCCCAGAGCGGCTGAGGTGAAAGCTTTGGAGTTGGATGCAATTGCAAAAAGTGTGTTTTCGTCAGTCTTTCTGCCGGTTGCAATTGAGCTTAGCCCGTAACCCTTCATGTGAACCACCTGGTCATCCTTGATCACGGCTACGGCGATGCCAGGCACATTAAAGGTCTCCAACGTACGGTTGACAAGCTTGTCTATTTCATCAGACTTGAGGGGCTGTGACCATGAGGCAATGCAGGTCAGCAGCATGAGCGAAAATGCCAGAATCTTTTTCATGTTAACGGTTGAATTAATGTGCGAATAAAGTTAGCATAAATGCATTGAAATTGCATCCTGTTAATTAACCGGCAGATGATCATCGGGACGGGAAATACGGACCGGGCCTTCAGTCAATAATCTTCCTCTGCCTCAGATCATACCTGTCACCCTGGCGGATCATGAAGAAGCGTGATTCCCTTGCCGGTAGTGTTTTAAGGTTTGTTCCCTGCAAAGGGATTTGCGGAAGAGATGAGTCAAAAGGGTCAGGCAAACACTATCAGGATAACCATAACAAGTGCGGAGAAGGAATTGAATGCCATGAAAGCATACCTTGACTTTTTGTAGTCAAAGCCTGACATGATGATGCCTGCAAAGGCAAGGATGAAAGCACAGTTGAGAAGAAGCAGTATGACGGCTGCGGTTCTGCTGAATGGCATGAAGATGGCCGTAAGGGCCCACAGAAGGAGGGATGATCCGGTGATCCATATCATAACCAGGCGCATGATCGAGGTATCATTCATGCGGGGGTGCAGTGTTTTTATTCCTGCCAATTCATATTCTTCACCGTAACGAACCAGCAGCAGCCAGAAGTGAGGCATCTGCCAGAGGAACATGAACAGTGCGAAGAGAAGGATGCGGGTATCGGTTATGGCGCCGCCGGCCGCCGTATAGCCGATCAGCGGCGGCACGGCTCCGACAAGTGCACCGGGTATGATTGCAAGTGTTGTCTTCTTCTTGAGGCCGGTGTAGATAAGGTTGTACAATACAACATTAAGTAATCCAAGAAACACCGGCCACGTGCCGCCGCGTGCAAGAACCATACTACCTGCTGCCAGTAAAACCACTGCCGCCACCATGGCGGCCGGCGGCGCCATTCTCCCCGAGGGCAGCGGCCTGCCCGCAGTGCGGGTCATCAGGGCGTCACTCTCCCGCTCTGTATACTGGTTCAGGGCTGAGGCGCCTGCAGAGAGAAGAAAAACACCCGCAGCAGTCAGCACAACTCCGCCTGCCACCAAAGCATCGTAAAAATGAGATCCCGTCACTGCGCCTCCCTCCGGATTCCCTCCTGCATAAAGCATGTATCCCGTCACCGCCGAGAACGAGACAGCCAGCGAGAGCTTCCATTTGCAAAGCTCCGCCAGGTCAGAGACCGGTATCCTGCTTCCCTTCATCCTCAACAAGCTTCTTAAGGTATTCAGTCATGATCCCGATCTGTTCTTCGTTCAGAATATCTGTATATGACTGCATCAGGTTCCTCGCATAACCCTCGACGATCTCGCCGTTGGGATCATAGACTGACCTGGTGATGTATGCCTCGTCAGCTGTAACACTTGCTGTAGTGCCGCCTGAGACAACCTGCCGCTGAGATCCGTAAAGCCCGGCAAATGAGGGTCCTACCAGCCTGGATCCGTCGAGTGAATGGCATGCAAGGCACCCCGTGCTCCTGAGAAGCTTCAGTCCTTCATGCTCAGGTACAAAAGATGCAGCCTTGAGCTCCTCGTACCACCTGTCATACTCCTCCTGCTCCACGATGCGCGTCTTCGCCACCATGGCAGAATGAAGCAGGCCGCAGTATTCCGTACACAGAATCTCGTAATCACCTATGTAATTGGGAGTAAACCAGAGCCAGTTATCATATCCGGGTATCACATCCTCCTTCACCCTGAAGGCGGGTATGAAGAGGCTGTGATTGACATCTTCAGCCACAAGGTCAAGCTTCACCGGTTTGTTGATCGGGAGCACCAGTTCCTTCGAACGAAGACTGTCACTGTAAACAAATTCCCATTCCCACATCCTTCCTATGGCTGTGACAACCATCGCATCGGCGGGCACCTTGCGCATAGGAGCAAATCCCTTCCAGCCGATCCAGAACATCAGCAATACCAGCACCAGAGGTATGCCGGTCCACAGCAGTTCAAGCTTCATGCTGCCGCTGAATTGCCTGGCCTCCCTGCCCTTTTTCCGTGAGTAATGAACAACCGTCCAGATCATGAATGCCGAGATCCCGATTATAAAGATGAAGGCAATAATAAAGATGAACAGGAACGCCTTGTCTACCCCTTCTGCAAGATTTGATGCACCTGTGAACATATCTTAGATGTTTATCTGAAAAAGTAATCAATGAATGTTATCAGAATGACAAGTGCAAAGAGTGTGAAAACCCCTGACACTGCCAGCTTCAGAAACAGGTTCTCGAACCTGAGATGCATGAATTGAGTGATCACTATCGCCACCTTGATACTTGCTATCACCAGAGCAACCGCAACGGTGACCGGACCGAGATGAATTCCGGTAATCAGCACAGAAATGGTTGTCAGTGCCAGCAGAATCACAAGTACTGTTACCAGTGACCTGTAGGTTGATATATGTTTCTTTTCGTCTTTCATCGTGCATTCATGTTATGAGGTAAAGCAGCGGGAAGAGGAATATCCAGATAAGGTCAACCAGGTGCCAGTAAAGGGCACTGTTCTCAAGCATCAGGTAATGTTCGCTGCTGACAGATCCCGCCCTGACCTTCACGACGTTAATCGACAGCAGTACCATCCCCACAAGTACGTGCAGAGCATGCAGCCCCGTCATCATATAGTAAAGACCAAAGAAGAGGAGTTCACCGTGAGGCATATTCTTCAGCACCGGTGATCCGGGCCATATGCCGTACTCGAACTTGTGTGACCATTCGAAATACTTGTTGACCATGAAGAGTCCGGCAAGCAGGATTGTCACCGAGAGCAGCAGCAGGGTCATACGCCTGTCACCTTTCTGCATGGCTGTCAGGGCACCGGCTACTGTCATACTGCTGACAAGCAGGAAGACAGTATTGATTGTGCCTATGAACGCATTCAGCTCTTCAGCCGCATGATGAAACTCCGGGGAATACTTTGCCCTGAAAATGGCATACACAAGGAAGAGCCCGCCGAAAAGAAACAGCTCCGTAAACAGGAATATCCACATTCCCAGCTTACCTGTCTCACTGTCAATATGTTCTGTATGTGTCTGATTTACTGTCATGGGGAACCTACTGGTTTGCTTTTTCCTTGCTTCCGAAGAAGTACGGCCTTGATGTTATCTCGGGTATCTCATCAAAGTTTTCGTGGGGCGGGGGAGAGGGTATCTTCCACTCCAGGGTGACGCCATGCCACGGATTGGCCGGCGCCTTCTCCCCGCGCCGTCCGGCTCTGATGAAATTGTACAGCATCAGCAACAGCCCTGCAATCAGTATGAATGCCCCGATTGTTGATATGAAGTGGCCTGTATGGAACTGCGGCAGATAGTCATATGAACGCCTCGGCATCCCCTGGATACCGATAATGAAATGCGGGAAGTAAAGCAGGTTGAACCCGACGAAGTTGAATACCCAGGCAATATTGGCCACCCTGTAGTTGTACATCTTCCCGAACATCTTCGGATACCAGTAGTGCATGCCTGCAAAGAAGGCGAAACCCATGCCCCCGAAAATGATGTAATGGAAGTGCGCCACCACAAACGCTGTATCATGGGTCTGTACGTTGGTGGCAAGCGCACCGAGGACCAGACCTGTGAACCCGCCGATCATGAACAGGAAGATAAACGAGATGGCATAGAGAAGCGGAGGCTTGAGATCAATCGACCCTCCGTACATTGTCGATATCCAGTTGAACACCTTGATGGCGCTGGGCACTGCCACGATAAAAGTAAGGAACGAGAAGAACCACCTTGCATAGTAGCTCATCCCCGAGGTGAACATGTGATGTCCCCAGACAAAATATCCCACAAACGCTATCGCCAGGCTTGAAACCACTATCGCTCCGTAACCGAATACCGGTTTCTGACTGAAGGTCGGAAAGATCTCGGTCACAACCCCCATGGCGGGCAGAATCATGATGTAGACAGCCGGGTGTGAATAGATCCAGAACAGATGCTGGAACAGCACGGGGTCACCTCCCAGGGCAGGATCAAAGAAACCGATATTCAGTACCCTCTCGGCAATCACCATCAGCAGTGTGATTCCTACGATGGGAGTAGCAAGCACCTGGATCCACGCCGTCGCATAAAGCGCCCACGGAAAGAGCGGCATCCTCATCCATTTCATCCCCGGCGCCCTCATGCGGTGAATTGTAACAATGAAATTCAGACCTGTGAGGATCGAAGAAAACCCGAGGATAAAAGCTGCCGTAAGAGCCCAGATTACACTCGTGGCCGACTCCACGCTGTAGGGTACGTAGAAGGTCCAGCCTGTATCTGGCGGGCCGCTCCCCATGAACTGCGACATAACACCCAGTACTGCTCCCGTGATATACAGATACCATGAAAAGAGGTTTAGCTTCGGAAAGGCCACATCCCTGGCGCCAATAAGTATAGGCAGGAAAAAGTTCCCGAAGACAGCTGCCAGGCCGGGGATCACAATAACGAAGATCATGATGATCCCGTGAATTGTGAAGAGCCCGTTATACGTTTGTGGCTCCATTATTGTCTTTCCCGGCGCTATCAGCTCGATTCGCATGAGAAGCCCCAGAAAGGCTGCAACAAAGAAAAACACTATAATGGCATAGAGATAGAGGAGCCCGATCCTCTTATGATCAGTGCTTAGCAGCCATCCTGCTATCCCTTTATATTTGCCCTGGTACTCCAGGTAACCAGCCTGTGCATCATTTCCCATAAGAACTCCTCTTATTTTTTCCTTCTCCTGGCAAGGAGAATTATCATTATAAGTACAAGGAAGAAAATAGTAATTATTCCCACAATTCTTGTTACCTGCAGCGTGTAGGTCTTGCTGGCAGGATTGTAGGCAAAGCAATATTCGAGTATCCTGTTCGCAGTGGGCCTGGCAATCCCTTTCTGGGCTTCAATCACCGCCATCTTTACGTCAAATGGCAGGTATGTAAGCCCATACAGGTAACGGGTGATCTTGCCGGCCGGGCTGACAACCATTATCACAGAAGGGTGTGCAAAATCGAGTCCCTGCGGGGTATATTTGTATCCGGCAGCTGCCGTGATCGCACTGATGTTCTCCTGTGTTCCCGTCAGGTAGATCCAGTCCTTCTGGTTCTCCTTGCTTATCCTCTGCACGAAATTGACCTTCTTCTCCCTAGCCTTCTCCGGAGTATCGCTGGTGTTGAAACTGATTGTAATAACCTTGTAATCAGTTCCCAGAGTCATATCCATCTTGCCAACCACGTCTGCAATGCCATCCATCAGCGGACTGCAGAGGTTCGGGCAGTCAAAATAGACGAAACTCATAATTGTTGGCCTGTCAATAAGGGAGCGAAGAGTCACCTGCTCACTGTTCTCATTGTAAAACCAGAGGTCAAGCGGAATTGTATCACCAAGATGTTCAATCACACCTACTTCGGGTTCGGGCTGTTTATACCCTGCTGTCTTTATCTCCTGTGCGCCTGCCGGCGAAAGGAGAGAAATGAATAAAACCAGGGCAGCAGTTTTCAGTATTTTCATTTTTCAGCTTTTTTTGTTTCTTCTTCAGCGCAGTATCCTGCAATCATAAGCGAGCCCCCCATAAGCGAAATGTCCTTCAGCAGGGCGATCATAATGGGCACCCTGTCGGTACCGTCAAGCAGATGAGGAATGTGGATTGTGAGAATGAATATCAGCAGCAACCCGGCAAGTATCAGTGTGGAAAGCCTGATGAACTTCTTTGTGATGATACTGATGCTAACGGCAATCATTACCAGTCCCGTAAGGATTATTGTATACCCGCCAAGCGGGATAAAAGAGGTGAGCATACCCAGGTAATAATCCATCATTACCAGATGGTTTATCCCGAACACGGCGAAGGGCAGTGCAAACAGGATACGTCCGATAGGGGCCAGGTGCTTCATATCTGTCAGTTTTTGGTTGGTTCATTTTGTCGGTTTGATGCAGAAATGCTCTCTTTCAGAGCTGTGCCTGCCGTATAGATGTCGCGGAGCCTGAACATCACGATAAAGATAAATCCCCATACAGCCAGCACTCCCAGTCCGTATGCAAGGATAATCCAGACCGGTGCCTTCCTGACAGTGTTCCACATGGCTCTGTCTGCAGTAAGACTTACCGGTACAACCGGCATTCCTGCCATGAGGACAGTGTCTTTGGAGACACTCCCGAAAGTCGCTTCGTCAGTGAACATCGCGCTGAATCCTACGTTTCCCGCGGTATCTCCGCGAAGCCCCTCAGTGACACTGAAAGAGGCCACCCCGCTGCTGTCTGTTATCTTCTCCTCATCTACAGCCATCTTCCCGAAGTACCTCGCTGCAAGCAGACGCACTCCGGCACCCGTCACAGGGACAGTTCCTTCCTCGCTAGTGGCAGAGGCAGTTACAAGGATCTGTCTTGCCGCCTGATCATATGCCAGCTTCATGCTGATCATTGCACCCGGATATGCTGAAGAAGTAATTACCTGCATCACCTTCTGAACGTAGTCACGATTGAAACTCCTGAGATATGATACAACCTTCCATATTTCATCGGTCGTCAGCACGCTCCTGAACGAAGGCATCTGCCCGCGCCCGACAGAGACCTTGTGAAAGATCTCACCATCACTGTTTTTCTGGATTTTCTCGGTGGCCGGATCACCTGGTACCGGTTGCAGTGCCAGGTAGTTGTTCTTCCCGGGATCACCATGGCATGAATTGCAGTTGATCCTGTATAACCTTTCACCCTCTTTCCTCGTCTCATCCGTGAACGGGAATGTGCTGAGCCTCCCTTTCCTGTCATCGGGAACCACCCAGTCCTGCCCCGCGGCAAACGATGGTAACAGTAATAGGCATAATATTACTCCTGTTGTATATTTCATATCAGATCAGGATTTTCTGTTATTGAATGATTCTTTCCGCATCCTCTTTCTCTTCTGCCATCTCCCATATCGGAATCACCGGGAAGAGCTTGGAAAGGATGGTTATTATTATCAGTACCAGTACAATGGAAGCCACTGTTACTGCAGCCTCGATGAGGGTGGGACTGTACACTGCCCACTCAACCGGAACATTCTGTATCGGAAGATTAGGATGTGCCTGCGGCGGAACCACGATGATGTATCTTTTGAACCAGGAAGCACACAGTACCAACAGGGAGATTATCATCATTGGCACTGGTTTCCTCATCTGCCTGAACAACAGCAGTACGATTGGTATCACCAGCCCGAACAGCTGGATGCCCCAGAACAGCATTGCATGATGCCCGGTGAACAGTTCCCTGAGGTGAATTGCATCACCTGCCTTCAGCTTGTATGCCGGTACAAGAAACTCGTTAAGGTTAAAATAGAGGTAAACTATTGCCACAAGAACCATCACCCTGCCCATTCTCTCGAAAACCCTGGCATTCAGATATTTCTCCAGTTTATAGTTTACCCTGAAGAAATACATGGCAATAATCACGGCAGCCGCCCCGGAAACAAAGGCACCAGAGATGAAATATGGCCCGAAGATTGTGCTGTCCCATCCGGTGCGCGGCGTCACTGCAAACAGCCAGGAGGTTACCGTGTGAATCGCAAATGCTGTTGGAATGATAAGTATGAGAAGCATCCTCACTGCCTGACCCAGTATCCTGTACTGAACCTCATGATGCATCCACCTGAATGACAGTAGCTCATATGCCTTGATTAGGAATTTCGGCCTGCCCTGCAGCCTGTCCTTTGCAATAGCAAGGTCAGGGATCATCGGAAAAAACCAGAGCAGCATGCTCAGCACGAAGTAGGTGGTAACAACTGTCACGTCCCATAGTATGGGTGACTGCACCCTGCCGAACAGAAAAACATAGGGAAGCCTGTCAGGACGGCCCATGTCTGAAATAATAACCAGTCCCGCCACGGCGGCAAAGGCTATGGCTATTATCTCGGCAATCCGCGAAATGGGTTTCACCCAGTTGTAGCCTATCAGCCCCAGTACCGAGCTGATCAGCATGCCGCAAAGGCTGGTGGCTACGAAAAATACAAAGTTGGCTATGTACATCCCCCAGCTTGTGAAATCACGGAGTCCGGTCACGCCAAGTCCCTTGCGGAGCTGTATGGTATAGGCAAAAAGGCAGGCGGCAAGCAGTGTGAATAGGAATCCCATCCAGAGGAGGAACGAGGCATTGATTCTTACGTTCTTCAGGATGTCGGAGGCCAGGGAATCAATCTTACCCTTCTCATGCGGGGTATTGAAGCGTATCTCATCCATAATGGCGCCTGTTTATGCTTTTTCTTCCTTATACTCTTTTTTCTCCCCCTGCTCAAATTCGAAGATCCTGTTCTTTGGCGGCAGGTAATAGACCCTGGGTTTGGTTCCAAGTTCAGGCATAAGCCTGTAGCCTCCGTTCTTCTCAAGCAGCTCGCTGAGACGTACTGTCTCCTTCGTTGTGCCGTTGGTGACGGCATCTTCGTTCTCGTCGCCGAAATAGAACACACCGTTCGGACAGGCGGAGACGCAGTACGGGAGCATTCCTTCCCTCAGCCTGTCAGCGCTGAAGAGACATTTGCTTATGGTCCCCTTCTTCTGCGGAACATTCAGTTCAACATCATATTCTTTTCCGCCGTCTTCTTCATGCTTCGAAGGCTCCTGCCAGTGGAATATTCTTGCCGAATAGGGACATGCTGCCATACAGAACCTGCATCCGATGCACCTCTCGTTGTCAATGAGAACGATTCCGTCCTGCCTCTTGAAGGTGGCATCCACCGGGCAGACTGATACACAGGGCGGATTATCGCAGTGCTGGCAGGGTTTGGGCATAAAGAATGCAGGCGTATTCACAGACTCCTGCATCACCAGTGTATTAATATGATATTCATATGGCCGCAGGTGATGGGCGCTCTGGCAGGCCTCAACACACTTCCTGGCATTACGGCATTTTGAAAGGTCAATGACCATAACCCATCTCTTTCCGGCAATGCCCTCCCTGCCACGGCTCTGAAGCATCTTCAGGTCAGGCTTGAAATCGCGCATCTGTTCAACAGGTATCTCTACAAGGCGGTTGTCTTCGGTGAGTACCTTGACGTAACCTTC
>CAZOHL010000033.1:0-2333 GCA_964579645.1 uncultured Rikenella sp.
AGACCATTGATGTACTCCTCAAGCATCGTATAGCCTGACCCTGCCAGCCGGTTGCGGTCTTCGGGGTCGGCCGGGTTCAGTCCCATTTTCAGTTCCCAGTTATCCGGCATCCCGTCTCCGTCACTGTCAGCCCTCACATCATATGTCCGCAGCAGAGGCCATGCACCAACGCTGTTCTGCGAGTCTATTATTCCGGTTCCGGGGCCATAGGAATCACCGAATGTGCATCGTCCGGTCCTTGTTTCTTTTATGATACGTTGATCAAGACTGTCTCTGCGGGGAAGCGTGGCGCCGGCATCCTTCAGAACCGATCTGTATGACCTCCGCGCGCTTTCAGTTTTGACTGCTGCAACAGGAAAGGGACTTATGGCACGGATTGCGTTCACCCCGGCATAATCGCCTTCCACCCCTTTCCAGTTATCAGAGGTGACTTCAGGGCTGTCTTCCATTAAATTACCTGATATGTACCATACAGCGAGGGAGTCAAATGGTTCCAGAATGCGTCTGATAACGTTTTTCCGGGTTGCAGGACCAGGCTTGTAAAAATTGTTAACCATATTCTGCTGCCCCAGCTCTCCACCATATGAGCTGTTGAATCCCCAGTTGAAGATGACATTGTTACGAAAATCGACAATCTCCGTCGCCCGGGTTTCAGGGTGGTACCTGGCTCCGCAAAACCTTGGCAGCCGGCTTGTATGGCTTGCCAGGAGATTGTGGTGGAATGAAGCTCCCTTTCCGCCCCAGATACCACCGTAGCCATGTTCACCCTTCGGATGACCTGCATCGTAGAGACTCTCGGAGATAATGCACCACTGAAGGGTAAAGTTCTCATTGTCATAGAATGAGGCGGCCTCATCGACCGACCAGCTCATGGAGCAGTGATCTATGATTATGTTCCTGTGCCGGATGCATGAGATGGCATCCTTGGGTTCTTCCCCGGGTATCTCATTGCCGCAACGGAATCTTAAATGCCTGATAATGACGTTATCAGCCTCAACTGAAACTGTCTCACCCTTAATGCATATCCCGTCACCGGGCGCCGTCTGTCCCGCAATTGTAACATCGCCCTTTGAGATGTTCAGCCTTCGTTTCAGATCGATAGTGCCCGAAACCGCGAACACAATCGTCTTCGGTGACGGCTTGTTGAGCGCCCATCTCAGGGATCCTTCGGGAGGCCTGACCACCGAATCGGAAAGGTTTGTGACTGTATATACTGTGCCGCCCCTTCCGCCTGTTGTATAACGGCCAAAACCCTCTGCGCCGGGAAATGCCGTCAACTGGGCCCGTACCAGATTGCCGGCCGAAAGAATAATCAATATCGCCAGTATCTTCCTCATCTCAGATTCGCTGCGCTGACCTTTCCGTCAGGTGTTACAGTCTCGACGTTTATGCGGGCAGAGCTGCTGCCGCGAACCTCGACAAGACCGACCGGATTTTCAGAAGCCTGGAGACCTTTTATATCAACGTCGGAGCTGTTGAGGAAAAATATGAGAGGCTTCTTCTCAGTCACCAGCCGCATGTTCCTTATTTTTATCCCCCTTGTATCAATGCAGGCCATCCCCTCCACCGCCGTCATGTCAATATTTTCCATTGTTACATTCTCAAGGTTAAGTTCAGGCAATCCCTGAAGATAAATTGCCTGATCAGCACCCCTGCAAGTTATGTTTTTCATTGAAATGTTCCTGAACAGGGGGGTCTCTTCCGTGACCGGAGGAATATCACCGACCGTTGTCTCTATGTTTTTCCCTTCGGCGAGCATCTCGGAAACCGACAGTCCTCCGTAATAAAGATTAAATGAAATTGCCTGCGAAGGTATGTCTGTCATAAGGATGTCATTGAACCAGATGTTTTCAACCACGCCTCCCCTGCCACGGTTGCTTTTAAAGCGAATCCCCACGTCAGTGCCCATGAAGGTGCAACCGGCAACCGACACGTTCCTGACGCCGCCTGACATTTCACTCCCTATTGTAACTCCTCCGTGCCCGTGATAGACGATACAGTTCCTTATCACAAGGTTTTCAGTGGGAATGCCCCGTTTTCTTCCGTCTTCATTCTTGCCTGACTTGATGCAAATGGCATCGTCTCCCACGTCGAAATTGCAGTTGTAAAGGAGTGTATTGCGGCATGATTCGATATCAATACCATCTCCGTTCTGTGAGTACCATGGATTTCGAACTGTAACGTTCCTGACTGTGAGATCCTGGCACATAAGCGGATGTATGCACCAGGCGGGGGAGTTCTGAAACACAGGTCCGTCAAGCATTATCTTTTTACAGTCAACCAGGCTTACCATGACAGGGCGCAGGAAGTCCCTCATCCATTCATATGCTTCT
>CAZOHL010000033.1:2433-4676 GCA_964579645.1 uncultured Rikenella sp.
TTGTATCCCTCGAAGCTGGTTTCAATAAGAGGATAAAGGCTCTTGTCGGGGCTGAACAGCACCAGTGCCCCCTCATCTGCGTGCAACCTCAGGTTGCTTTTCAGTATTATCGGACCGGTGAGCCATATTCCGCGAGGGATGACTACTGTTCCGCCTCCGCGGGAGGTGACAGACTCTATCGCTTTGCGGAATGCTTCGGTATTGAGCACAACGCCGTCGCCCACTGCCCCGAATTCAGTTATTGAAACGGTGTTGTTTGCAATCTGAGGCTCAATCACCTGGGGCATGTTAAACTCAATGTCCCTGTAAATCTCACCGGCGGGTGATGAAAGAGCCTGTGAAGCACCGGAAGCGTTTGGGGCAGCAACCGCACCGGCAGCCTCAGACAATGTCCCGGAAGCATTTGCACCGGCAGCCGGAGAAGGCGCCCCGGAAGGCCGCTTCCTGACAGCGGTGGCTCCGGAAACGGCATCTGTCTTTACAGGCCTGAGATCCTTCATGGCATTGAAGACAAGCTGCGCAATCACGGCAGCTCCGGCAGGCTGAAAGTGGGTATTGTCGCTGCTGCCCTCAGGATAAGCCTCATAGAGCCCGGGCGGAAGGTTCATGAAATAGGTCAGGGTGACATAATCACGTCCCCTGCGGGAAAAGTATTCCATGCTGAGAGCATTGAGGTCGATCAGTCCTGCCCCGGTCTCAGCTGCCACCTCCTTCATCGCGTCAGGATAAGCGCCATGGGTGTTGCCCAGAATTCCATCCTTCCAGGGATAATTCCTCGCCACCGGAGTCACCAGGACAGGGATTGCTCCCTTCTCACGCGACTGGCTGACATACAGCCTGAGGAACTCCTTGTAGCCGGTAATGGATGTATAGCGTTCACCCTTATTTACAGATGCATCATTGTGGCCGAACTGGATCAGCACGAGATCACCCTTATTCAACTGTTTGTAAATCTCTGACCAGCGCCCCTCCTCGAAAAATGAACGGGTACTCCTCCCACCCCTCGCACGGTCATCGACAACAGCACTGTCACTCCTTACAAGGTTCCTGATCAGCTTCAGCGAGTCGTGAGCCATGAATGGCTGAAATACCTGACCCCATCCCATGATCGGATAACGTTTTGTACGGTAGTCTTTCTCCAGGGAATAGTCAGCCACGGTTGAATCACCGATTAGCCAGACCTTCGTTATCTTCCTATTCCCCCCTGTCTTTCCGTTTTCAGCCGGCTGACCGGCGGTAAATGCCGACAGTAGTGCCGTCAGAAGAAACATTATTAAAAACCTGCTCGATCTCATAAATCAGTCTGTTGTTATAATTCTGAACCAGTTGAGGTCAATTGAACCTGCATCATTTGTAAATCCGTCCCGCAAAGCGAAGAAGCCCATCTTCGCGCCAATCCACATACCCTGCCTGGCGGGGAAGGGTTCGCCGGCAAAAGTAAATTCGTTTCCGCTGATACTGTAAGAGAAGCGACACATGGCTCCCGACTCTACCGTAAGCCTGAAGAACAGATCTCCGGCCGGCGCCTCTACGGAAAGGAGCTCTTTCTCAGTATTTCCACTGTCAGCATCAGAGCAGCTGACCACCCTGAGTAAGAGCCGGTCCTCTGATCTCTTAACCGAAATGTATTTGTAATCTCTGCCCATGACTATCATTCCGGCTTCCTCGCCGTCAGACCGGAGGTTAATGCTGACCGAGGCCGTGGCTGTAAACTTTTCCGAAGGGAGCTTGCGAAGGAAAAGGTTGGCCACCTCCCACATGTTTCGCATGGAGTCAGGCCGTGCGATACAGTTCAGCCTGTAGAATCCGCCGTCGCCCGAGGGGTAACCCCAGGTGACAGAAGGGTTGGCTTGCCATTGCCATCTGAGCGGCCTGACAGCAGAATCAAACTCATCGTCCTCATTATCCGTGGCAGGTGCTCCAGGCTTCACACCTGCGCTGACCGCCTCATCAGAGGTACCGGGACCGTTCGCATCCGGCTCGCCGACCCGTGGCGCGGCAAAGGATGCAACAGGTTCACCTGTACCATCCCCGTCATCGTCTCTGCCAATCACGGGCCAGTTGTCAACCCATTTCATCGGCTGAAGGTGAACGATCCTCCCGTAAGCGCCCTTGTCCTGGAAATGAATGAACCAGTCTTCCCCGGCGGGGGTTGTCACCCAGGCGCCCTGATGCGGTCCGTTTACTGATGTATTGCCCTGGTGCATGGCAACCCGGTGCTCCCACGGACCGAAAATCTTCTC
>CAZOHL010000033.1:4776-27756 GCA_964579645.1 uncultured Rikenella sp.
ATGTATTGCCCTGGTGCATGGCAACCCGGTGCTCCCACGGACCGAAAATCTTCTCAGCCCTCAGTACAAGCTGCCATCCGTTTGTGACTCCGCCGGCAGGGGCAAAAATGTAATAGTATCCGTTCCGTTTGTAAAACTTTGGTCCCTCAACCGTCGGATTGTCGTCATGGCCGTCAAAGATCATCACCGGATCTCCCATGACACCGGTACCGTCAGGCTTCATCCTGTTGGCCATCAGGACACTCTTGACACCGGCCCTGCTCCCTGCATATGCATAAGCCAGATAAGCGCTCCCGTCATCATCCCACAGCGGTGTTGGATCAATCAGTCCCTTCCCCTGAATAACCATTACCGGCAGGCTCCATGGCCCTTCGGGACCGGAAGCTTTTACCATGTAAATACCGTAGTCAGGATCAGGGTAAAAGATATAGAATTCACCGTTGTGTTCCCTGATACACGGGGCCCATACTCCACCCCCGTGCCTGACTGTGGAATAGTAATCTTCGGGCGACAGCCTGTCAAGGGCATAGCCGGTGAGCTCCCAGTTGACAAGGTCACTGGAGTGAAGCACCGGCAGGCCGGGCACACAGTTGAACGAGGAGGCAACCATATAGTAGTCAGAGCCTGATCGAACCACATCCGGATCAGAGTAATCGGAATGCAGAACCGGATTCGTGTAAAATGATACCGGCCCGGACGAATGCCCCCTGCCGCAACCGGACAGAATTGCAGCAAGAGAGATGAGACTGATGATTATGCTGTCTGTTTTCTTCATTGAATTACCTGTCAGTGTGTCTGTAATTCAGGTCAGGTCTCAGTGCTGCCAGGTCAGGCAGGTCAAAATACTTAAGAATGCCAGGCAAAATCCATGAAAACCACTCCTTCTCCATAGGTCTGTCAGTTATCTCAGCAAATGACTCTATTGCTGAAGACATCTCAAGTGCTTCAATTCGATTGTCAAGAACAGCTCCAAGGTGTGCGGGGAGGGCTGCCGGACCTGAGGCAATCACCTTTACAGGCATTCTTCCGAGCTCCTCATCAGCAGAAACAAAATCAAGGATCATGAGTATGTCGCGTACGCGTTGCCCCGGAAGTGGCTGCCCCACATGCATGCTCAGAACGGCATTATGATACTCGCTGTTATAGTATTTCGGATCATTATCCTGTGGCTTTTCGGCTGTTTCCCCTATACCGCGAAGGTCTGCTGCCAGCACAGCCCTGTACCTGCCGGGCAGGAATCCATCCTGAGTGCTTTCAGCGGCAAGCGCCTCCTTTCCTTTGTGGTTCAGCCAGATCACAACTGTATCACTGATACCCTTGCCTGTCTGAATATAAAGGTGACTTGGCAGGGGGACCTCTCCGTCTCGTCTGATCAGCAGTTTTTCTGCAGTAATCCCGTTAACCGTGAAGCTGCCCCTGTTTTCAGAACTGATCCCTTCACAACTTCCACGCGGAACATACAGAAGGCATCTCAGTGTGTCAATGAGTGTTTCCCTGCTGTTTCCTTCGATAAATTTTCTCCTCTCTGCAGCCAGTTCCGTCACTCTCCTCCTGTTGTACTCCTGCACAGTGATATCCCCGGGGTACATCACATTAACCTGGCCTGACGGCGTACACCAGGTATCAGCCTCCGCCGGAACAGCCGGGATTTCTCTGACAATGGGCCGTTCACCGGCGTCCAGCCACTTTCGGAACCAGGTCAGGGCAGCTTCCCTTTTGGGTGCCGACAGGCCGTGACCGTCATCACCGGTAAACAGTGAAACCCGGTCAGGGTGGCCGGTCAGAGTGTAGACTTCCTTCAATTCATTAAATGCATCGACTGTCCCCGGATAATCGACAAAGTCATATCTCCCGGCAAGTATAAGCAGCGGTTTGGGGGCAAAGGTGGCAAGATAATCGGCTATCTCAAGCCCAGCAACTCCCTCGCCAGGAACCTGCTGGCAGCCGTCACCGGTGCCGTTGAGCTCGTATTCCCTCTCCCTGCTCGTAATGAAGCTGCATGGCGCTGCCGCCTTAATCCTGTCATCATAACCGATGAACCACATTAACTGTGCGCCTCCGCCCGAATTGCCCATGCAGCCGATCCGGTCAGGGTCAATCTCCGGCCGCGAGACTAGATAATCAAGGGACCTCACATTATCGTGCAGTTCCCACGCTACAACACTGCTGCCGGTCAGTACAGCCCCTCCATTGAGGAGAGTGTGTTCGGTAGTGCTTCCCCTGAGTATCCTCCTGCCATCAGCATCCGTGAACTGAACCCTTTCACCCTGGGAAATAGGATCGGTAACCATAACTGCAATGCCGTTTGCTGCAAATAGAATGGCAGTTTCCATATAAGAAAGGGTTGCCTTTGATGTCATCTCATGTCCGCAAAAGAACAGCACTGAGGGGAATGGACCTTCACCGGGAGGCAGGTAAAGGTTGGCTGTAACATGGTGACCCGGTCTGGACTCAATTATAACTTTCTCAAGCATAAGTGTGCCCAGGGACACACGGCCTGTTATCTCTGCATGAACCGGAGTCTCCGGTGGCAGGTCTCCGAGGAGTCGAAAGTAGTTCACCCGGCATAGGGTCTTGTACTCATTCAAAGAGCTCTCATCTGACAGGGCCTCATGCAGCCTTTCACGGCGGAGGTCATACTGAGAATGCATCTCCTGAAGAAGATACGAGCGCAATGTAAACTCAGTCTTCCAGTCGGCCACTTTGTACTGATCCTGACCAGAAAGCCCTGCCGCAATGACAAAACAGGAAGCCGTCATCAGCAATGCCTTGCAGGCCGGTATGTGGATTCTCATTCGCTTCATGTCTGGCAGGATAACTCTGTCCGGCAGACCTTGCCTGGAATTATTCCGGGGACCGGGAATCACTTCCCGGTCCTCTGGAATAATCACAAAACTAACCCAAACCCTACCCCAAAAACTATTCTGCCCAGCGCGGTGCGCCAGCCAGTCCGATACCTGCAAAATTCGTATCGAGGAAGGTGAAATCACCTCCCGACGGGTTGTTCCACAGGGCAGTTGAGGCCCCGCTGTAGGCTGTCATCTGATTCTTGACAGGCCCGGCCACATCATAGAAGTCAGTAGCATAATATGACCCTGTGATCGCCAATGTCATCGAGCCATACCTGATACCGTTGGCCAACAAAGAAGTCTGACCAAAAATACAATCGCTGACTGTCAGGGTTCCTGCCGAAGTGTTGCTGGTGCCAAAGTCAATGAAGTATCTGGCAGAACTGGCATCCATCGAAGTTTCATTGAACGTGCAGTTGTCAACAACAACACTCTGGCATCCGGCACCGCTTCCGTAGTTGATTATGCCTCCCCTGAGCTTGTAGGCTGTGGTATTGACAAATCTGATGTTTATGAAATTACCGGTTGCAGCCCCGTTCAGTACACCATAATGGCTGTCAAATGCAAAATCATACATTACGCAATTCAGGAACTCAACATTATTAATAACCTGACCTGCGGCGTTGCCGCGAAGGCGGATGGCACTGCGGCCTGAGTTTCTTATAACACAATTGCGGAATTTTATTGCTCCGATTGTGAATGCATCACCCTCCTGGTCAATGATTCCCCTGTGTTTTGTGGCACCGTCATCATAAGCGCAGCTGATTTCGACATTTTCAAAGACCAGTGAGTCAGATGCAGTCATCGCGGTCCCGATATCAAACATGTGGTTGCCTCCGCCGGTAGCCAGGTAGATTTTCGGCAGGTCACCCGGAAGAATGCCTCTTACCTTGGTGCTTGTCCTTACTGTATCGACCCCTGAGAGCGGATAAGAGGCCCCATTCACCAGCAGTAACACCCCGCCTGCAGGAAGAGCGTCAAGAGCGGTCTTTAGGTCCTCTCCCGGAGCAACCAGCACATCACCTTCAATGATAACGTGTGTCCGGCCCCTGACAAAACTGCCGTTCATCAGTCGTACCTCATAAACCCCGTTAGGAAGACCGGTTACCTGTCGGCCGCCGAGGGCAAGATCCTCTGCACTGAGTGTGAATGGCAACTCGGTGCCGCCATTTACAAACAGCAGCGAGGTGGCTGTTGCACCAGGCTCCCACTGCACTATGCATCCATTCATTGCCGACATATATGTATCATAACCCTGGAACAGGTTCTCAGGGTCTGTCTTGAAGGCAATAAGTGACCATTTGGATTCGTCAACCCCCTGAAGGGAACTGACGGCTTTTATCCTCCCATAGAACTGAGTGTCACCGGCAGGTAAAACATATGTGTAGGATACCTGGCTGTCCTCAGTGGCAGGCACCTCAGCAGAGTGCACCAGCGTCGCAGAAGCAGTGGCACCGTCATAAATCTCAACAATGTAGTGATCAGTGTTTTTGACGGATGACCAGGTAAGAGTAACCGTCCTGGTATTGCTTATGACAGCTTCTATCCCTACCGGTGAAAAGGCCCTGTTGAAATCAAGCTCTTCCACTACCGGGTCAATCTGCTCCTTGCAGGCCGTAAATATCAGCATGGAGACCAGCCCGGCAAATAATCCTGTTCTTATAATTATATTCTTCATTGATAACAGTTTAATTGGTTTAATAGCCATAATCATTTCTCAGCATATTGTTGCTGGCATCGATGAATACCTGCCAGATAGGCCAGAACTGATACTGATCAGGATCATTCGTAAAGAGCGAGCTGATTTTTGTAGCGCCGAGTTTATCGGTGCTAACGTAAACGGTGTTGTAGGTATAATCAGCAGACATGTCAGCTGTCTCACCCCTGTTCAGCCCGTAGAACTGGAGAGTTTCTCCGTCAGAAGCATACCGGTAGTAAAGGGTTGCGGGGACGTCAGTGTAGCTCCCTTCGCGATTACTCAGGCTGGTCATCTTTGCAACCGCCTCATCCATTTTTGTCCCCAGGAGGTTCCAGCGGATCAGGGCTGACTTACGCACCATCTCGCCGCAGAATTCGTAGGCATTTTCGTTTACAATGGCGTTGAACATCTGTTCCTTGCTTGTGATTGCATTCAGGTAAGCGTCAACCTTTACGGGCCAGTCAGATTGTTTGAATGCTCTCTGCCTTACCTGCTTCAGGTAGTCCTTTGCGGGGCCCAGGTTGCCAAGTTCGTTCTGAATCTCTGCTGCCATGAGCAGCACCTCGGCATATCTCATGTAGATAGCATTAAGACCGTCGTCATTGGTTGATGTGACATACCTTTTCATCCATTCATAACGGAGCTTCCCGAAATACCACTGGGAGACGCCATTTCCGGTGTTGATTGTCTGCTTTGCTATCTTGTTTGTGGCTGTTCCCCATGAGTATGGTACGCAGGTGACATCACGCCGGGTATCCTTCACGTCATAGTCATAGAATACATGGGGCAGCGGTCCGTAGTCACCGCCACGGGGCTGCTCTGTATACTGGTCAGCGCTTGCATGCTTTACTGCGAAGGTGAATGCCATCCGGCCGCGGCCGTCGGCAAAGGGTATTTCCCAGAGTGATTCACCGCCTGCGGCGATATTTTCCTCACACACCTTCCGCCAGAACCCTTCGAAACTGCTCTCCAGCTTTGCCGTCCCGCTGCTGATTACATCAAGACACTCCTGCATGGCGACAGGATAAAGGGTCGCCACCGAAAGATCCGGATCACTGCTTCGGCGTATGCCGTCAGGATATTGCGAATAACCTGCAGCGGCAAGGCAGAGACGTGCCCGGAATGCCTTGACAAATGCCCTGTTTATTCCTTCAGTTGTAGAAGTACGCGCGTTTCCGTTCGGCCATGCAACAAGTGCCGACGCCTCTTCCAGGTCAGCAATGAGCTGTTTATATATCTCATCACGGCTTGTTTTTGCCATATACATCGTTTCTGAAGAGACCGGCTCGAACCTTGCAACAACATCGCCCCAGGCCTTAACCAGGTCAGCATAATAGAAGGCCCTTAAGGTAAGCGCCTCACCAAGAAGCTGCCCCATTTCGTTGCCCGGAGCCGGATTGCCGTAGGTTCGGAGACCCCTGATACAGATGTTTGCACGTTCAATGCCTGAATACATCTGCGCCCAGGCATTGTTGGCAGTATTCATATCAGTGTTAATTGCAGAATTGACATATCTCGCAAGGTCTGACCTGGCAGATGCAGCAGTGGAACTGTTATACCACTCAATGTCAGTATTGGCTCCGTAATGCGTCAGGAACCTCCCCCTGTAAGAGTTTGTCTGACCAATGGGCTCCTTGATGCCATCGATGGCCGAAGCAGCAAGGGTGGGGTTGGAGAAAATCAGTGACTCATCCAGCGTTGACTGTGAGGGAGCCTCCAGGAAGTCTTCGCACGACACAAGAAGGCCGGCTAAAACGATACTTATTATGATATATACGAACTTTTTCATAGTCATCTCTTTATGTCGGATTAGAAAGTCAGGTTCACACCAAACAACAGCTGCCTGCTCTTCGGATAAGCCGAGTAATCAAGTCCCGGAGTAAGCACGGTGTTTCTCCTCGAAGAGACCTCGGGATCAAATCCCGAATAATTGGTCAGCACGAAAACGTTCTGACCTGAAACGTAGAACCTCAGACGCTGGATGTGGAGCCTGGAAGTGACTAGATCGGGCAGGGAGTAACCCAGGGTCAGAGTATTGAGCCTCAGGAATGAACCATCTTCCACCGCCCAGTCACTGAAAACGTGCCTGGTCATGAATGGTGACCACATCGTCGTATTTGCATTCATTGACGCCAGCGTTGCAGGATCATTTACAAGCTCGCCGGTGGCCGGGTCGAGGTTGGTCCATCTCTTTCCTTCAGCCATTACGTCAATCATGTTCCGGAAGGGATACCTTGAAGTTGTGTACTCAATCTTGTTTGCGTTGTAGATATCGTTACCAGCACTCCAGTTGAAAAGGGCCGCGACATCAAAACCGTAGAAGTAACCCTCGATATTGAAACCGCCTGTGTGTTTCGGATTGGCATTTCCAATAACAGTATTGTCAGCAACGGTCACTGTCTTGTCACCTGTGAGGTCCTTGAGTTTGAGGCTTCCGGGGCGAAGGGTTCCGACCACATTGGAGCAGTCAACCACTCCTTCATTTAGTACCCACTCTTCCTCTTCAGCATCATACCCGCTGAAGTCTGAAACCTCATAACGCCCGTCGTTCAGATAGCCATACATCTGCCCGACCGATCCGTTAAGGGCTATCCAGTAATCGTTCCCGATTTCTGTCGAAGCCCAGCTTGTATTCTGGCCGAAATCATTCATAACGCCAAGCGACAGTATCTTGTTCCTGTTGAACCCTATGTTGAACCCGAAGCTCAGACCGTATTTCTTCTCACTCAGGGCTATAACGTTAAGTTCAATCTCCAGACCCTTGTTTTCAGTCTCACCCATATTCCTGTACTGGGTATTGTATCCTGTTCCCGACACGGGGAACTCAATGAGAAGATCCTTGGTATTATTACGGTAAACTTCGAAACTTCCGTTGATACGGCTGTCGAACAGCCCGAAATCCAGTCCAAGGTTCCTTGTAAATGTTGTTTCCCACTTAAGGTCTGGATTTGCCATTGTTACCGATGGGGCCCAGAATGAAGAGAACCCGTTTATCCATGAGGTTGTGCGAGCTTCAAAGATCTGCGCAATCTGGTTGGCGGGTATGTTGTTGTTACCTGCAGTGCCGTAACTGAATCTCAGCTTCAGGTTGTTGAGAGTATTGGAGATGCCCTTCATGAAGTTTTCTTCGGAGATCCTCCACGCTATTGCAGCTGACGGAAAATACCCCCAGCGGTTGGCGGCAGAGAACTTGCTCGATCCGTCAGCCCTGTATGTGGCAGATACAAGATATCTTCCCTTGTAGTCATACATCACCCTGCCAAAGAAGGAGAGCAGCTTGTCATCAGGATTATATGTATTGGTGTAGCTGTTCGAATGGCCCTGGCTGACCAGTTTGTAAGCTTCGGGACCGGTGAAAAAGTCAGGGAAACCCCAGACCTGGTTGAAGAGCGTATTTGTCTTCATTATCAGAACCTCCTGGCCGGCAAGCAACTTGAGCGAATGGCCCGAGTCACCGAAGAGATTGGCAAAGTCATAATTGAGAGTGTTTGTACTCCTGATGCCGTCACCCTTCCTTTCATACGCTTCGAGTGCAGGCTTATTCTGATAATCAGCCGTAGGAGTGTTCTTAACATAGTAGGTTGTCACCCCATAAAACCGCTCATCATTGTTGACATAGCTGTCAAGCCCTGCCTCTGTCCGGAAAACCAGTCCGTCAAG
This sequence comes from uncultured Rikenella sp., assembly GCA_964579645.1. Lineage (GTDB taxonomy): Bacteria > Bacteroidota > Bacteroidia > Bacteroidales > VadinHA17 > SR-FBR-E99. Next base: position 12,985 of record CAZOHL010000033.1, read on the forward strand.
TATTTCCCATGAAAAGCTGCCACCAAGGTTGAACCTCTTCCTGAGCTGCTGACGGTCATTATCCCTCACGTTGTCAAGCGGGTTGGTCATGCTGGCTGACAGGTCAGTGTCATCAAAATCACCCACCGAGTTGAACGGAATGGGAACGAAGAGCATCGTCTGCTTGACTCTTGCATCGTTGGGCGTCGCTCCGGCCTGATCCGTGGCACCGGCACCCAATATCTCCATATCTGAATAACGGACAGAGAATGAAAGCTCAACTCTTTCTCCTGCCTTGTGATCAAGCTTGAGGGAAAGGTTGTCGCGTTTATATTCTGAAGCTAGCATGATCTCACTGCTCCTGATACCGGCATATGAAACCGAATATTTGAATCTGTCACTGCCCCCTGATACTGTCAGGTCATGGTTGAATACCTTTCCAATGTGTCCGAAAACCTGGTTAAACCAGTCTGTCGAAGGCTGGCCGGCGTAGAGGTCGATATCCTGGTAGTTGCCGAAATATCGTTCATAATTGGAAACATCATCATCCAGCAGGGCATATTCATACTGCCATCTCATGTAATCTTCGACTGAGATCGAATTCAGACGGCTGGCCACTTTCTTGAAGCCGTAGTAAGCATTGTAGTTCACACGTGGCTTGCCCTCTTCGCCTCCCTTTGTAGTAATTATAATAACCCCGTTTGCGCCGCGGGCTCCGTAAATTGCCGTTGATGAAGCATCCTTGAGCACGTCGATTGACTGGATGGTTGATGGCGGTATATCGGTGATGCTGTTTACGGGAAAACCATCAACGATGAAGAGCGGGGAATTGCTCTGGGTAATTGAGCCACCACCCCTTACACGGATATTGATGTCAGCGTCAGGAGAGCCTTCTGTTGTGACAATCTGCACCCCGGCCATCTTCCCGGTAAGTGCCTCAGCAGCTGTTGAGACCGGCACCCTGGCAAGTTCATCGCCCTGTACCGAAACAACCGAACCGGTAACATCCCGCTTTTTTACAGTTCCGTAGCCGATGACAACCACATCTTCAAGCATACTGCTCGAAGGTGCAATGCTGACATCAATCGTTGTCCTTCCACGAACAGGTTCCTCAACCGGGTCATAACCGACAAAGGAATACACCAGGGTGGCGTCGGGCGGACAGTCTGTCAGCGTATAGCTGCCATTCACATCAGTAGCAACTCCCCGGGCAGTGCCCTTGATTACTACGTTCAGGCCGATCATAGCCTCTCCTGTCCCGGCATCAGTGACCTTGCCTTTCACGGTTATGTTCTGTGAAAAGGCCGTGATTGAAAAAGCCGTCATGACAAGGATCAGCAAAGCCCTCAGGCCTCCTTTCACAAGGTCGCAGGGTCTTCTGAATGCAACATTTGATTTTGTCATAAAGAAGTTGATTAGGGTTAGTAATTATGCTGTTTGGTATTATTTTATGAGGGCCAGCGGGCCCATGGTTATAAAATTAGGAAATAAAAATTAAGGATATTCCTCATTAACGAATAGTCCACATTTATAATCAAATTTTCCCCCTGATTTTATTAACTTGGCAGCAATTCCCTAAAACCTGACCTGGAAAGATGAGTGAAGAGATCCTGCGGGCCATGATGGAGTTGTTTGCCCTGATTGTCAAGCAGGACGGCGGTATGCTTCAAAGTGAACGTGACTATGTCTCCGCTTTCCTTACCAAACAGCTTCCCCATCAGAGCGCAGATGTTTTTATGCAACTCTTCCTTGAAGGGGCCGGGCCACTTCAGGAAAAGGGAAATAAATCCGCAGCCGAGACATTCTCGGTTAAAGATTCAATAAGAATCCTCAATATTTGCAGGAAAATCAACATAACCCTTTCACAGGAACAGAGGGTTATTGTGCTGATGCGCTGCTTCGAACTGATTGACTCCGACAAGCAGTACACCTCCCAGCGTATGAATATTATCAACACAATCGCCGAGGTGTTCAGGATATCAACGTCTGAGTTCAACAGCATTATGCAGTTTGTCAGGGAAGACGACCGGGCAGGCTTCACAGACGCGTCAATGATTATAAGAGACACCGGGAATCTGACAGACGGTGAACCCTGTTCGGGATCTTTCATTGTCTTCCTGAAAGTGGCAAGTGTAAATCTTTATTTCCTGAAATGTTTTTGCAACGGGACCACCCTTCTTAACGGGCTCCCCCTGGTATGCAGCAGGATTTACCTTTTTGCCCCGGGAAGTTCAGTTCAGGCGCCTCCTTCACCAAGCATATATTACAGTGATATCGTATCAGCCTTCGCAGCCGGTAAGGATATTCACAAACTCTCTTTCGTGGCTGAAAACGTCAGCTTCTCCTTCCATGACGGAACCCCTGCAGTGACAAACGTCAGTTTCGCGGCATCCGAAGGAATGCTTATCGGAATCATGGGCGCCAGCGGATCGGGAAAAACGACCCTGCTGAATCTGCTTACAGGCCTGGCAAAACCTGAATCAGGAGAGGTCCGTATAAACAGCATCCCCATTCATTCGGATGACAAAAGACTTGACGGCGTAATTGGTTACGTACCTCAGGATGATCTTCTGATCGAGGAACTGACAGTCTTTGAGAACCTTTACTATGCCGCATCCCTCTCTTTTGCAGGTAAGAAACATGAAGAGCTTGAAGAAACAGTAAACAGGATACTGCAAAGCCTGGGGCTTTTCGCAAAAAGGGATTATCGTGTGGGCTCGCCCCTCAACAAGGTTATAAGCGGAGGACAGAGGAAGAGGCTGAACATCGCCCTGGAGCTGATCCGTGAACCAGCTGTACTCTTCCTCGATGAACCCACCTCAGGATTATCATCAGCCGATTCCGAGAACGTAATGGATCTGCTTCACGATCTTACCGGTAGGGGGGAGCTTGTGATAACCGTCATTCACCAGCCGTCTTCTGACATTTTCAAGGGATTTGACAAGGTGCTGATACTTGACATGATGGGCCATCTTGTATTCTATGGCAACCCGCTCGATGCAATTGTTCATTTCAAGACACTTGAGGTACACATAAACAGCTCAATTGCCGAATGTCCCTCATGCGGCACTGTGAATCCGGAATCTCTGTTCAATATTCTTGAGACAAGGGTTGTGGATGAGTTCGGAAAGTATACCGACAAGCGCAAAGTATCACCTGCTGAGTGGGCCCTGGCCTACAGGAAAACAGCCTCTGAAACCCTTCCGCATGAAGAGACCGGGGCGCCATGGTCAAGCCTCAGCAAACCGGGATGGCTCAGACAGACCCTCATCTATCTTTTGCGTGACCTGAAAAGCAAGATAGCAAACAGGCAATACCTGCTGCTGACCCTCCTCGAAGGACCCGTTCTCGGGCTGATCCTTTCATACATTATCAGGTATATTGCCGATCCCTCATCAGATGTCTACATCTTCAGGGAAAATGAAAATATCCCGATATACATTTTCATGAGTATAATCGTTGCCCTCTTCCTGGGCCTCACAATCAGTGCAGAGGAGATCTTCCATGACCGGAGATTGCTGCGGAGAGAGCATTTCCTTCACCTGTACCGAAGCAGTTACCTCGTCAGCAAAATATTGATACTGGCATTTATCTCTGCCCTGCAGGCATTCCTGTTTCTCGCTGTTGCCAATCCGATCCTTGGCATCAGGGGGATGTTCCTATACTACTGGATTACACTTTTCACCACGGCCTTTGTCGCCAATATGATCGGACTAAACATCTCATCGGCGCTGAATTCGGCGATAGCAATCTATATCGTGATACCTCTGCTGATGATTCCAATGATGGTCCTGAGCGGTGCAATGTTTCCCTTTGACAAGCTTAACAGGAGCCTTGCGCGGGCTGACCGGGTTCCCCTCATAGCTGACCTGATGCCTACAAGGTGGACCTACGAAGCGCTGATGGTGAAACAGTTCACAGGTAATGAATACGGGCAGAGGGTCTATCCCCTGAAACAACAGGTCAGTGTCTCTGACTTCAATACGATATACCGGATTCCCAGAATCAACGAAGCTCTGGCTGGCCTTTCACTGAGTGCTGGTGAAGGAACCCTGACTGATGAACAGATAAATGAGATGCGACTGCTCAGAAATGAGATTTCCACTCTGGGCGCGTCAGGAATCATTGAACCGTTCAGCGGACCAGATTCAATTACTCCGGATCTTTTCACCCTGCCACTCGCCGCCAGGCTCACCTCCTGGCTCGACAGGGCCGACAGGGAATACAGGCGACTCAGCAACCTCGCAGATATTAGCCTCGATAATTACATCAGCAGCAATAAAGAGGCTCTGGATCTGTTATATAATAACTACCATAATGACAAGCTTGAAGATATTGTCAGAAAGGTATATGAGAAAAACAAGATGCTTGAGTTCAAAGACAGGCTTATCCAGAATGTTGACCTTATTTACCTCGAGCCGGCAGCAGCGGGACCGTTCAACTTCAGAACCCATTTCATGGCGCCGGTCAAAAGGTTTATGGGCCTCCGGATCGACACCTTCAGGTTCAATATACTGCTGGTGCTCTCTTCAGTCATAGTCCTGTATATAATGCTCTACACGGAACTGCTGAAACGGATCGTGCTGTTTTTTGAATCCAGCGGACGGAAAAAACGAAACCTTAACCGGACCTGACAGTTTTCTTTGAGTTTGATAAATAAATATTTACTCCTGATGACAGGGACAATTACGAAAATTGCGGCAGTGATCCTGCTTTTGAGCTTCTGCTCATGCAGGAACAGCAATGTGCGCCAGGGAAGGCCGGCCTTTCCTGTTGCTGACTCAGTGCCGGCCGGCGAGGCTGAAAAACTGAGTGAGGAGGCTGTGGCAGACATTGTTCAGAACATCGCATCTCCGGTGGAGATAGCCTCCATCCTTCAATCGATGCAGGTACCCTTCTCTGCCGGTTACCTGGCGCCAACCCAGGGAGCTGACAGGCTGACAACCAACTTCCAGAAAGCAATGATGCTAGGAATCTACGGAGCTGACCTGGGCTACCTTAATATTTACGGGAAAACAGGCAATTCCGTTGACGTATTGTCAGTAATTAAGAGGCTGGCCGATGGATTGCGCGTTGGTCAGTATTTCGACTTCGAAACTATCAAGAGACTGTCTGTAAGCAAATCCAACCTTGACTCTCTGCTGTTTCTGTCAGTGAACTCATACAACCAGATAGACAGGTACCTCAGGGATAACGACCGGGGTTCAATATCGGCACTGATGATAACCGGCGTCTGGATCGAGGGTCAGTACCTTGCCACTCAGGTAGCCCTGAATTTTAATGATGAAATACTCCGTGACCGGATAGGTGAACAGAAGATCATCCTTGGTGACCTGCTCATGCTCCTGCGCCCTTACCGCGGGAGCAGTGAAGAGTACGGAGCGCTTTACGGCATGATGGAGCAGATAAGCGCAAAATATTCTGAGGTAAAAGTCTCATACAGGCTGGGTGAGCCGGAGACAAAGGAAGAGGACGGGCGTCTGGTTGTAGTGCAGCATGAGGAGAGTATAGTTGAGATGACTGATACCCAGCTGGCTGAAATTGCCGGATTGTCCAAAGAAGTCAGAAATAAACTAATATCCGGCAACTAAAATGAAAAACAGGCTATTGATTCTGACACTTGCCCTGGCATTCCTGCCGCTTGCAGCAGCGGGGCAGCCCGCAACGGATGACCTTGTAAGCAGTTGTGTGCTTGCAGCCGGAGAAAACACAACCTACCTGAAGGATTTCAGGGTACAGCTCCCTAAATCTGCTCCAAATGCAGCTGCTCCGGTGTACAAGGCAAATATGTACCTGATGAAGAACATGAAATACAGGTTCTCCGTCTGTGATGCCCCCGGATCCGGTGGCGAACTTTACGTAACATTGTATGACCAGGGAAAGGAAATCATATCCTCATACAATAGCTCCTCCGGCAAGAAATACAGCTCAGTGGATTTTATCTGCAACAAGACGGGCCTCTACACAATATGGTACAATTTCATCGGCGGAGAACAAGGCTCCGGCGTGGGAGTTGTATGTATGATCAGGTGATCAAATTGTCCAGAGCCTGGATACCACCAGCATTATAACCATCAGCCAGAACAGTATTTCTGCAATGACCACCCTCCGGGTGAAGGTCATATAGTTGGCCATAATAAAAGATACAGGTACGGCAGCAACAGCTGTGATTTCTGCAGATACAGCAGGGACGAAAATAATTGCCGCCGCACTTATCACTATAATCCAGATCATTAATTCCCAGGTTTTACGTGACCTGATCTTGTAAGTAGGCATCTCGCGTACAAGGTAGAGCAGTGAGGGTAGAAAATTCAGGCCCGCCACCACCAGAAGAATGATAAGAGTACGGCTCCACCGGACGGATGATGTCATATCAAACAGATTGTGGCGGATGATTCCGGTCAGCTTCTCCGGATCTTCTCCGGAGACATACCACACCGCATACATCACAATCCACGGCAGCATCGCTCCGCCAAGTGCAAGGCTCAGCTCGCGCGCATCCGGACTGCGCAGAACCAGGGCTGCTATGAAAACAACCGCAAGAAACCACACTGACCCGGCATATAACAAACCTGCTGAAGAAATCATCAGGGCAGCATCGAAGAAGTTGAATGACATGCCGTTCAGACGGTAGGATGACATCATGCGCCAGAGTGCCGCAAGGATAAGAAGAGAAGCTGGCAGTGCAGGATTCAGTATCATCTGCCCCGGAAATACAGAGTATAGAATAATGTACAGAAGGGCAGGCAGATAGGTGCGGCGCGGTATGAAGAAGATCTCTGTATTGAATCTTACCATCAGAAAGGCCACAGCCATTACAAGAACAAGGGAAAGGATCACAGCAGCCAGGGGCGATCCCGAAATGAGTTTTATAATTAAACCCCAGAGAGGCATCGGCTCAGGGCCGGAAACATTCTCCATGCCGGAAGGTGAGATCAGAGGCACGATCCATAATCCAAATGTTGCGAGCATCAACAATACAACCGGCCCGGCTCCTGATCCACGGAAGAATCTGATCATACTTTCAGGTGTTTAAGGTCCGAACCAATATCCTTCCTGTAATTCATCGCGCAGAAAGAAATTTCCCTGACTGACCTGTAACTTTTATCCAGGGCTTCCTGCATCGTTGATCCGGTAGAGGTAACCGCCATGACCCTTCCCCCCGATGTAACCAGCCGGCCATCCTTCATTGCGGTTCCTGCATGGAAGAGAATGCTCTCACTTACCTTTTCCACCCCTGTAACAGGGAAACCCTTGCCGTAACTGTCCGGGTAACCTCCTGATACTGTCATGACTGTAACAGCCGTGTCAGGAAGGATAACAATTTTGCGTGACGCCAGGTCTCGCCTGGCAACCCCTTCAAACAGGTCATACAGATCGCTCCCGATACGTGGCATTATAACCTCTGTCTCAGGATCACCCAGACGGGCATTGTATTCAATCACATAGGGATCTCCCCCTGCATTCATAAGTCCGAAGAAAATGAATCCCCGGTAATCAATCCCTTCTTTCCTGAGCCCCTCAACAGTCGGTTTTATTATCCGCTCCTCCACCTTTTCCATGAATGAAGGAGTCGCAAACGGAACAGGTGATACTGCTCCCATGCCTCCTGTGTTATGCCCTGTGTCGCCCTCGCCAATGCGCTTGTAATCCTTCGCTTCCGGCAAGATGCAGTATGAAATGCCGTCAGTGACCACGAAAGCCGACATCTCTATTCCATGCAGGTACTCCTCGATAACCACCTTGCTGCCGGCGGCCCCGAACCTGCCTCCCAGCATCGCCCTCAGTTCCGAGACTGCATCATCGAAGTCATTGATGATCAGTACCCCCTTGCCTGCGGCCAGACCGTCAGCCTTTAGCACGTAAGGAGGCTCCATCTGCTTCAGGAAGCTTACCGCATCATCTGCAGTCTCAATTGAGAAGGTCCCGTATGCTGCCGTAGGGATTCCGTGCCTCTTCATGAAACCCTTGGCAAAGTCCTTGCTCCCCTCGAGCAGCGCACCTGCACGGCAAGGGCCAATCACCTCCACCCCGGACAGCGCCCTGTCATTCATGATGAAGTCAGCGATACCCTCAGACAAAGGAACCTCGGGGCCTACCACAACCATTTCTATTGCATTGCCGATGATGGCTTCACGCACTCCGGAGAAATCAAGCGGATCGACCGGAAGATTTACTGCCACTTCGGCAGTGCCGGGATTTCCGGGAGCCACAAAAAGCTTAAGCGGCCTTAAGCTCTGTGCCAGTTTCCATGTGATTGCATGTTCACGTCCTCCGGATCCCAGGATTAAAATATTCATGTTACAGGTTTCTTTCCCTTTCAAAAATAGCATTTAGGATGAAAATTCTCAGGTCACTGTTAAAGAATCATCAACCAGTCCGAATGACCAGCCGTCATCAATGGCCTTTTTCAGGAACCGTTCAAGATATTGCAGTGCAGTGCTTGCAGGTTTGTCATGCAGCACAATGACAGAACCGGCTCTTAACCGATGCGTCAGAACCGAATAAGACTCGACGGCTGTAAGACTCTGATCAAAGTCATAGGGCATCAGTCCCCAGAAGAAAATCTGCATGCTCCTCTCAAGTATCCTGTACTGTCTCATACGGATCCTGCCATACGGAGGTCTGAAAATATTGCTGCATGTGATATCCCTACCCCTGAATACGTCAGCACAATAAGTCCTGACAGGCGTCTTAAGCCCGTTCAGGTGACTGAAGCCATGATTGCCAACCAGGTGGCCTTCGGAGGCAATCCTGGCAAAAAGAGCCGGAGCAGCAACAACCTTGCTTCCCGTACAAAAGAATGTGGCTTTTGCGCCATAGGTATGCAGAATGTCCAGGATCAGAGGTGTTGAATCAGGATCAGGACCATCATCAAAGGTCAGGTAGAGCTTCCTGCCCCTGCCTTTGATGCTGTAAACGGCATCAGGGTAAATGACAGAGGCAGGGAAAGGCCTGCTGTAGTTCCTGATCATCTCTCCGGCATTTCTCCGTAGAACCGGTTCAGCTCTCCTGACGCCCTGGCAGCCAGGTCAGCCATACCATGCCCTGACGCAAGCCTGTAGACATCGAGAAGCGCCTGCAGTGAAACCGAGGCATTGTAATCTATTCCGTAACTCTTCTCTTCCGGAAGAGAGGCAATAAAGCTCAGTACTGAAACCGAGTTGTCGACAATTTCAGAAAAGAGCTTTTCCGCATCCTCTTTTTTGCCGGCCATAGCCAGTGCTTCTCCCAGGTCAGCGCTGAAATAGTCATAAGGCATTTTTTCGGGAGGCACGATGCTCAGGCCCTTCTGAATTGCAGCAACAGCCTTCAGAGTATCTCCCTCCGCCACGAGCGCCTTTGCCAGCTTGGCGAACTGCCGCCTGAAAACGTCAAACATACGGCGGTTGTTCTCATCTAGATATACACCTTCCTTATCGGCATTGCCCCATCTGAAGCTGTTCATCATGTTTTCATACATCTCACGGGTGTCAACCATCCCTTCCTCTCCCTGACCGGGCTGGTCTATCCGGATGGGGCTGACCCTGTAGGCCATACCTTCCAGGATAAAATACTTCTCGAGACCAATATAGGTTGAGGCAGGCACCGTCACTGAATAATATAGCGGACGGTTCCAGTTGTTGCCGGCAATGAAATCCATGAGCGCCAGGTCATCCTTTATTGCCATGCTGTTGCTGAATTTCCATATAAGGGGTTTAACCATCCTGTCAGCATGATACGGACGCACAGCTCCGGTAGCAATGACGTGGGCCGAGTCAACATCCACAATGAACTCCTTCACAGGGATGAAATTGAAGAAATCACCCCGGCCGGAGAGATCTACCTTTGCCTTCGGATCATCTGATCCGGCAAACTCCATTACCTTGCGGATAGGGGTGGGCTCCTTGATGAGCTCCTCGACGGGAAGCTGCACACGCTCGCCCTCGATATACTTTTCAACAGGCAGAGTAAATGGAAGCGCATCGGATTCGAAGGCTTTCCGGCTCATTGTTTCGATATAAAATCCACTCTGCAGGTAGCTCAGGTTGGCAACGCGAACATCGGTACGGTAGCCCTCAACATCCTGGATATACCAGAGCGGGAATGAGTCATTGTCACCATAGGTGAGCAGCACGGCATTTTCATCAACCGATGCAAGGTAATTCGATGCAATATCCCTGGCCGTATACCTGTCAGACCTGTCATGATCATCATAGTTCCGGATGATCATCAGCAATGGCACAGCTGCCAGCAACACTACCGACGGCAGAATCGCTGCAGGATAATCCTTTATCACCTTTTTCAGAATGTCATAAAGAAGCATGACACACATTCCTATCCAGATGGCGAAGGCATAAAATGAACCCGCATAGGCATAATCCCTTTCGCGGGGCTGGCTCGGGTTCTGGTTAAGGTATGTCACAATGGCCAATCCAGTCATGAGGAAGAGCAGAACAACCAGTGAAAAGCCCTTTCCATCACGCCTGTATTGCCAGTACAGACCTGCAAGTCCGGCAAGCAGCGGAAGCAGGAAATAAGCATTACGGGCAGGGTTGTTACGGTTCTCCTCAGGGAGAAGCGACTGATCGCCGAGACGAGGATTGTCAATAAACGGAATACCGGAGATCCAGTTCCCGTCCATCACGTTGCCGTTACCCTGGACATCATTCTGTCTTCCTGAGAAGTTCCACATAAAATACCTCATGTACATCACTCCCACCTGGTATCTGAAGAAGAACCGCAAGTTCTCACCAAAGGTTGGAATTACAGCCTGCTCACTGCCCTGGCCTGATCTGACCGTGACCTTCTTTCCCTTTATCTTTCCCCAGTATTCATACTCGCGGATATGACCCGGATCACTGCTGTACATCCGCGGGAAGATTGTCATGAACCGCCTGTCATATCTGTAATCGGTTGTATAGTATGGCTCATACCTGCCATCCTTTTTGTTGTAGCCGCCTACCTTCCTGTCGAGTCCTGTTACCGGTGCCGAATAGTAGTTGCCGTAAAGGAAAGGTGCCCTCGGATACTGTGACCTGTTGATGTAATAGATGAATGAAAAGACATCTGAGGGATCATTCTGGTTCATTGGCGGGTGAGCATTGGCCCTTATTATAATCAGGGCAAACGATGAGTAACCCAGGATCAGTACCGCCACCACGGTCATTGCGAAATTCAATACCTTTTTGCCCTTTCTGAGTGAATACCAGATGCCTCCGGCTATCAGACAGGTCATGATGATAAGATAAATATAAAGACCCGTGTTGTAAGGCAGTCCGAGAGTGTTCACGAAGAATAGTTCAAACCACCCTGCCACCTTTGCAACACCCGGCACAAACACGAAGTTGAGCACACCGAGTATAAGGAACCCGGCAAGAACCGAATAGAGGGATCCACGGGCAGAGACCTTGTGCTTCCTGAAGTACCACAGCAGTACTATCACCGGCAGGGCAAGCAGGTTCAGCAGGTGAACCCCGATAGAGAGTCCCATCAGATAGGCAATCAGGATGATCCATCTCCCTGAATGAGGATCGTCGGCCTCATCATACCAGCGCAACATTGCCCAGAAGACGACAGCTGTGAATAGAGAACTGGTGGCATAAACTTCACCCTCGACAGCCGAGAACCAGAAGGTGTCAGAGAAGGCATACGCCAGTGCACCTATTGTTCCGGCAGCTAAAATTGCCAGAGCCTTTCCTCCGCTTACGGTTTCATCATCACCGGTGGCCAGCCTTACCAGCCTTGTGATGCTCCAGAACAGGAACAGGATTGTAAAGGCGCTTGCGAATGCAGAAAGTATGTTGACCATCATTGCAACCTTCGAAGTATCGCCCCCGGCGAAGAGGGTGAAAAAGCGCCCGAGTAAAAGGAAGAAAGGTGCTCCGGGAGGGTGCCCAACCTCAAGCCTGTAGGAACAGAGGATGAACTCCCCGCAGTCCCAGAAACTGACAGTGGGTTCGATAGTCAGCAAATATATTACGAGTGAGACAGCAAACACTGCCCAGCCAGTAATGTTGTTCCACAGTCTGAATCCGTTTTTCATATCCTTTCTTTTTCGTTCCTTATCATGAAGCGCCATGGCTTGCTTATCCATGGCTCGCCGGCATATTCTATTCCTACCCTCGGCCCTGCAACAAGCTCCGGCCGGAAGCCCGTGTTCTCGATCCAGATCCTTCCTGACGAGGCCAGGTCCTCCCTGTTGAATGAACCGTCAATTCCCAGTCCCTTCGTTACGCGGCCAGGCCCGGGGTACTGTGACACCCCCCTTATAAGGACAGCCTGGGGATGCTCTGCGGGACCGGTCACCACATTCAGCATCCAGTGCATCCCGTAAACAAAATATATATAGAGATGCCCTCCCTCAAGGTACATCGGCTCCGTCCTCCGTGTTCTTCCCCTGCTGGCATGGCATGCCCTGTCACTATCACCCAGGTAAGCTTCTGTCTCTGTAATTAAATGTCTGCGGCACTTCTCTCCGGCAGCCATGACCAGTTCCATCCCCGGCAATTGCCTGGCGACTGTAACTGCATCTGCAAGATAGAAATCCCTTTCAACCTTACCCATCACTGCTGCTCAGTACTGTATCTTATCAGGGAGCTCAACCCACCTTTTCAGTATTGTGTCTCCCTCCTCCTTCAATCCGCGGACCATCTCGATGCTTCTCTTTCCATTGTCAAGAGCCAGCTCCTCATAAATATGATTGTCACTGAATCCTGCGGAAGCAGCACTGTACCTGTCGGAAGCGTACACAAGGCGCCTGATCCCTGCCCAGTAAATGGCACCCAGGCACATGGGGCAGGGTTCGCATGAAGCGTAAATTGTGCAGTCACCCAGATCATGCGTGCCCAAATGCTCTGCAGCCATCCTTATGGCCATTACCTCGGCATGGGCTGTCGGATCATGTCCGGGAACCACCCTGTTGCCAGCCCGGGCTATGATGCTTCCGCCTCTTACAATTATTGCTCCAAATGGCCCGCCGCCATCTTTCATATTCTCCCCTGCCGTCTTTATTGCAAGTTCAAGAAATTCCTTATCCTCACTGTTGAGTCTCATTACTGTTGCATGTGACAATTAACATCTTCCGTCCAGCCGCCGGAGGCTAAGGGAATCTTCATCCGTGGCTGTTATTACTATTAACTTCTTCGCTTTCGCCGCCGGAGGTGAAGGATGTTATCATCTCCGGCAGACGTAACTATTAACAGGGTGTAAAAATAAGAAAAGAATGCCGCTCCGGTAAATGAACTGAATGTATCGTCATTAAACATTGAGACCAGAATGACCGCCATGAAGAGCAGGAACGGATATGAGAAGCGGCCACTGCTCAACAGCCACGGTGCCGCCAGTAGTGCTACTGCCATAATCAACCCGGGTATGCCGAAGGTCACTCCGAAGGTCAGATACTGGTTATGCGCCCTGAGACGATATTCAGGTTTAAGCGGGGAAGAGATTGCTTCATACTCATCGCTGAAGGCTCGTGCCACATCGCCCGTTCCCACTCCTGTAAATGGATGCTTGCTTATTATTCCGGCTGCCGCACGGTAAAATTCCGGCCGCTGTGTCAGAGAATGGCCTGAAGGATTGGCGCCACCAGCCGCACGGTCAAACTCCCATGCAATTTCATATGCCCTGGCCAGAGGACTCCCCTTCCTGGCATATAGCGGGTTGGCGTGTCCCTGTTCAATGTTAAATATGTCCTTGTCTGATAGCGCAGCAATTGCAGCAGAGTCCTTGGGCATTCCCCTCGCGGTAATGTACCTTATAAGAGTCACGCGAAGCTCATTGCCTGCTGCATCGCTGCCGTCATATGCCAACAGGCTCCTTTGATTCCATTCCTGCCTGAGTTCCTCCTCACACACGTTTACCCAGACCAGGTATCCGTTCTCCACAAGAGTCTCCCCGGGGTAGTGGGTGTATGCTCTGCCCGACAATGTGAGTTGGCGCTTTTCGTTCACATTTGGATCAGCCGGATTATGAAGCCTGTTCCAGGCGGTGCATGACAGCATGATCAGTCCGGCAGTTACCGCTGCGGCCGCAGCCATGAAGGCAATGCCCGCTCCTGTTCGCCTGCCCGCGGTAATCATGAAAATACCCGTCAGGAAGAGCAACAACAAGAATATTATAATACCTGTCACCGAGAGTAGCCTGAACAGGAAATAGCTCATTGCTGCGGCCGCCGCGGCCAGAATGACTCCTGATAACTTACTGCCAGTGACCGGGAGAATCCATCGGGTAAGGCGTTGCCTCCAGGCCGGTGGAAGAGTTCCGTCTGACATGATCAGCCAGACAGATGAAAAGACCGCAAAGCATAGAAATATTGAAAGCCGAATTGACGGCACGAAAAGCGCCAGATCACGCGGAGAGTGTATCTCAGCAGGCAGCAAGCCTGTCATTGCGGCAAACCCTGCGATGGTTGCAATAAGGCAGCCGGCGATGAAGGAGAGCAGCACCATCCTTAGCAGGGGACCATCAGGCTTTTCAGAGGTACCGGCCACGACAGGGAAGAAAAGCAGCGGAAGCTTCAGCCTCAGTTCATCAGCAGCCCCCCTGAAGTCGGTTGTATTCAGCAGCCACACCAGGTACATTGCGAAGAGACCAAGCAGTACAATTATGCCCGGCCGTGATCTTAAAATATTAATTTTGCGCCGGTATTCGCCTTCCAGGAGCCAGTTGGCGGATATGATAATTGAGACCACTGACAGCAGCCAGACAGAAACGGGCATCAGGAACGCAGCCAGAAGTAGGCAGATCAGATGTACGGTCTGGTGGGTGTTTCTGCTGAACATGCGGATATTAAAGAAATTAAAAGTACAA
>CAZOHL010000034.1:0-27217 GCA_964579645.1 uncultured Rikenella sp.
CGGCAAGATCAAGAGAGGTAACAGGGAGATAACAATCACATCCAAGTCAGGTGAGATGAAGAAATACCTTGTGCCACTGTCAAAACAGATTCTTGTGCAGGAGAATGACTATGTAAGGGCTGGCACATCACTTTCTGACGGCGCCATCACGCCTTCTGACATCCTTGCAATCAAGGGTCCCACAAAGGTACAGGAGTACATTGTCAATGAGGTGCAGGAAGTCTATCGTCTCCAGGGTGTGAAGATTAATGACAAGCACTTTGAGACAATAGTAAGGCAGATGATGCGCAAGGTTGAGATTATTGACCCGGGTGACACCAAGTTCCTTGAACGTCAGATTGTTGACAAGCTGGAGTTCATGGATGAGAATGACTGGGTATATGGCAAGAAGATTGTACTGGAGTCAGGTGACAGCCAGACGCTGAAGCCTGGTATGGTAATCACGGCCCGCAAGCTCAGGGATGAAAATTCTCTGCTGAAGCGGCGTGACCTGAAGCTGATAGAGGCAAGGGATGCCGTACCGGCAACATCACAGCAGGTGCTTCAGGGTATCACACGCGCAGCACTGCAGACGAACAGCTTCTTCTCGGCAGCATCATTCCAGGAGACCACGAAGGTCCTCAACGAGGCTGCTATCCTCGGAAAGGTCGACTTCCTTGAGGGTCTCAAGGAGAATGTCATCGTCGGACACCTCATCCCGGCAGGAACCGGCCTCAGGGAATACAATAACGTCATTGTCGGGTCACTCGATGATTATGAATCTCTTGTGCATGCAGGGCAGAGTCCCAGCGAGGTAGAACAGGACTAAAATCAGGGGATCATGTCTGAAATCAAGAATCAGGGCCAGTTTAACATTGAACTCAGCGAGGATGTTGCCGAGGGGGTATATTCAAACCTGGCAATAATAACTCATTCGCCGGCGGAATTTGTAATTGATTTCGTCCGTATAATGCCGGGCGTACCGAAGTCTAAGGTCAAATCGAGGATCATTCTGACCCCCGAGCACGCCAAGAGACTTGTGGCAGCGCTGAGTGACAATATTGCCAAGTATGAGGCCGTCCACGGCCCGATACGCGAAGTCAAGGGATCTGGTCCTGTAATGCCGGTCACTTTCGGGGGGCCGACAGCACAGGCATAACAGACGAACATACTGAAGATAAGCCGGTTGTGAAAACAACCGGCTTTCTTTTTGCAGGGATGGAAAATAAACGTTATTTTGCAGAGTCTAAACACCTCAGAATCATGAAAAGAAACAGGATGTTGGCCACAATGGCCCTGGTCTCCGCAGTTGTGATCCTGGTTGCTCTTACGGCGGGCTGCAAGAAGCAACCTAAATGCGGTTGTGACGGTGACGCTCTTGACACCCTGGAACAGGCACACGTTAATATCACCTATGACGCAGTCAACAAGACAGCCAGATTCTCAACAGTCTGGGACTCATATTCTATATATTACTTCTGCAATCCCTCACAATGGATCAGTGAGCTGACCAAGTTCAGCCAGAATGAGGAGATACTTGTTTCCGGACCGTACTTCTACGAGTGCAACTACCTGATGAACAGCAGTAACTCTTATTATTACAGTTATATGAGGATCTACCAGGTACAGGTTACGGCGGTGGCCTCGTATGATTACGGCAAGTGACACCACTCACTGACACATTGATCCGGCATCAGCGGTGGCAACCTACAATATATCATTCATTGGGGCGGGTAACGTGGCTGAGTCACTCGCAGCCGGGCTTGCGGCTGCAGGTCACCGGATCATGTCGGTTTCCTCGCGGAACGGCATTAGTGCCCGTGAGCTGGCTGCAAAAACCGGTGGAGAATACAGAAATGATCTCACTGTTCCAGGTGAATGTGAACTTCTCCTGATCTGTGTAACTGATGCTGCGGTGGCCGAAGTAGCAGCCTCAGTCGTTACATCACAACAAACAATCATTGCCCATACTGCAGGCAGTATACCGGTTGATGCGCTGGGGAGAACTACCCGCGCCGGAGTGTTCTACCCCCTGCAGACCTTTACGAAAGGATATCCGCCTGACCTTCGCAAGGTGCCGTTCTTTATTGAGGCAACTGACAGGCTGACATTGGAGGTGCTGAAAAATGCCGCAGAGAGCATCGGGGCCGGGGCATGGGAGTGTGACTCACAGACAAGGAAAAAGCTTCACCTTGCTGCTGTTTTCACAAACAACTTTTCAAACTTCATGATGACGGCCGGCGAATCAATAGCCAGGGAGGCCGGCATTGACCCGGTACTGCTCAGACCACTTATGGAAGAGACGACCCGAAAGGCTCTCCGGACCGGCCCTGAAGCTGCCCAGACCGGGCCTGCTGTGCGACATGACACCGGTACAGTGAAAAGTCATATCCAATTGCTATCTTTCTCACCACAATACCAGAAATTATACCGGCTTGTCAGCAGGATGATTACCGGACATTACAGGAACATAAAAAAATGACGAATTTCAAGGAAGAACTCCGGGGAGTAAAAGCATTTGTCTTTGATATTGACGGTGTCCTGTCAACTCAGACAATCGCACTTTCTGTTTGGGGCGTGCCCCTCAGGACTGTCAACCTCAGGGACGGCTATGCCATCCAGCTGGCTGTCAAGAAGGGATACCATGTAGGGGTTATTTCCGGAGCCAATTCAAAGGAGTATATCAAGAGACTTAAAACTTTGGGAGTCAATGATATATTCTTGAATTCGCGAACCAAGAAGGAGAGCATGAAAGAGCTGGTCGAAAGGTGGAATATAGACCTGAAAAGTGTTCTTTACATGGGTGATGACATTCCAGATTTCGAGGTGATGAAGATGGTGGGCCTGCCTGCATGCCCTGCTGATGCCGACAGTGAGATAAAACAGATAGCCGTTTACATATCAGATAAAAAAGGGGGGGAGGGATGCGTTCGCGATGTAATTGAGCAGGCTCTGCGTCTCCACAAAAACTGGATGGACTATGAAGCATTCTCGTGGTGAGAGTCTGAAAGACCTTCTGAATCTTGTCAGGTTGCCAAACCTGCTTGTTGTGGCGCTGACAATGATACTGATGAGATACGCCATCATCAGACCGCTGCTGGGAGCCATTCAGGTTACAATGGCTCCAGATCAGGCAACACTTGTTGCCATGGACTTCCGCCTTGGCTGGTTTGACTTCCTCATTCTTGTAATATCAACCTGCCTGATAACTGCAGCCGGCTATGTGATAAATGACTACTTCGATATACGGGCCGACCTGATCAACAGGGGTACCATAATAGTCGGAAATACAATCACCAGGCGTATGGCGATGATGTACCACAACGTATTGAATATCCTGGGTGTCATAGGCGGTGCTTACGTGTCGGCACGAATCGGATATATATGGCTCGGGATTTTCTTCATACTTATTTCCGGACTCCTTTATTTCTATTCGGCCACCTATAAGCGCCAGTTCCTGGTGGGGAACATAATAGTTGCTTTGCTGGTTGCAATGGTACCGATGCTTGTAGTGGTTTATGATGCAGCCCCTGTCTATGTTTATTATTCACAGGCCTCAACCGGCTTCCCCGGTGTGACTATACTGTTCTGGTGGGTAGGGGGATTCGCATTGTTTGCGTTCCTTACAACCCTTGTCCGTGAGATAATAAAGGATATGGAAGATTGTGAAGGTGACCGCGAGACCGGCAGAAAAACATTGCCGGTTATATCAGGGCTCACAGTTTGTACTGTCATCGTTGTCGTCCTCTCAGCTGCAACGTTGGCGCTGCTTTATTATGTGTGGTTCAGGTATCTCCATGACACAATCACCCTGGTGTATATTTCGCTCCTGCTGGCGGTTCCGCTGCTGGCGGTGATTGTCAGGGTACTGACTGCCGGGGAAAAGAAGCATCTCTCCATGGCAAGCAGGCTGATGAAGCTTATCATGCTGGCCGGAATACTGTATTCACTTGTCGCAGGTGCCATAATCTCTTCAGGGAAAATTCTTTAGGATGTTTTCAGACAGGTTGCAGAGCTTTGATATTATCCTTGCCTCGGAATCACCGAGGCGCCGGCAGCTGATGGAGGAGGCCGGATTCAGGTTCAGAGTGGCTGTTACCGGTTTTGAAGAGAAATGGCCTCCTCATCTCAGGGGTAAGGAGATAGCTGAGTTCCTGGCGGCGGGTAAGGCGGATTCATGGACTGAACCACTTGTTCCCGGCCAGGTGCTTATAACCGCTGACACAATTGTCTGGTGCCATGGTATGAACCTGGGCAAGCCTGCAGATGTTGCGGAGGCAATCATGTTCCTGAAACATCTTTCGGGGCGCAGACATGAGGTTATTACGGGCATATGCCTGAAAGACAGTGAAAAAGAGACTGTTTTTTCAGTCAATACCGGTGTTACTTTCAGGGAATTGCGTGATGACGAGATCGAATACTATGTTAAGAATTACAACCCTCTGGACAAGGCCGGCGCCTATGGCATCCAGGAATGGATCGGCCTGAGGGGCATTACAGCAATAGAAGGGTCATACTACAATGTGGTTGGCATGCCTGTGAGTGATCTCTATACAGCCCTTCTGCATTTTACCGGGGTAGAAACCAGAAACAAAACCAGATAGATATGAAAACCAAACTTGTCATTATTGCGCTGCTGCTCGCCCTGGTCACACCGGGAGCTTTAGCAGACGAGGGGATGTGGATTCCCGTGCTTATCGAGAAGTACAACATCAAACTGATGCAGGAAAACGGCTTCAAGCTTACAGCCGAAGACATTTACAGCATAAACAGGGCTTCAATGAAGGATGCCGTTGTTCTCTTCGGCGGAGGCTGCACAGGCGAGTTCATCTCTGACAAAGGACTGATAATAACCAATCACCACTGTGGTTATGGGTACATTCAGAATCACTCCACCCTGGAACATGACTACCTTACAAACGGTTTCTGGGCTGCCTCAGGTGCGGAGGAGCTTACAAATCCCGGGCTCTCGGTCACAATCCTCAAGTATATGGAAGATGTTACCGACAAGGTGCTCAGAGGCGTAACAGATGATATGGACAAGGTGAAACGTGATGAAATCATCAATGCAAACATAACTGCAATCAACAACGAGGCCGTAAGCGGAACCCACTATCGTTCGGCTGTCAGACCGTTCTTCCTTGGCAACCAGTACTTCCTGATCGTCAATGAGATATTCCGTGATGTGAGGCTTGTCGGAGCTCCTCCGTCAGCTATCGGCAAGTTCGGGGGTGATACTGACAACTGGGTCTGGCCGAGGCATACAGGTGACTTCTCCCTTTTCAGGGTTTATGCTGACAAGGATAACAAACCTGCGGCATTTTCAGCTGATAATGTGCCTTACCGCCCGGCATATCATTTTCCTGTTTCAATTGCAGGGGTGAAGGAAGGTGATTTTACAATGGTCTTCGGTTACCCTGGAAGAACACAGGAGTATGCTCCGTCATATCACATCAGTATGCTGAAGGATATCATCTACCCGAAAATGGTGGAGATACGCGGCAAAAAGATATCAATAATGGAGCAGGAAATGGCAAAGGATCCGCTCGTCAGGCTTAAGTATTCGGGCAAATCATTTGGCCTTGCCAACGGCTGGAAAAAATCTATAGGTGAGATTCAGAGCCTGAACAAGATGAACGGCGTAGCACGCAAGGAGGCATTCGAGAAGGAGTTCAGGAGTTGGGTTGCAGCTGACCCGGAACGTGAACGGAAGTACGGCAAAATCCTTGATGAATATGCCGGGATTTACAGCGGTTATACGCATAACTATCTTGTGAACTCATACACAAATGATGTGTTCGGCTCGTCAGGTGTGGAACCTGCATCCCTTGCCGGAGCCTTCAGGAGAGCTGTTGAAATGGCCTCCAGAAAGGATCCCGAGCTTGAAAAGGAACTGAAGAGATTGCAGGAATATGCTGATGGATACTTTCGCAATTTTGACCGCCATGTTTCGGAGCAGCTGTTTGTGGCTGTCATGGATCTGTACGGGAAGAACATCGGAAGTGAGTGGCAGACTGATGTCTACAAAGAGCTGGCTGCATCATGCAGGGGAGATTTCGGCTCAGTAGCCGGAAAACTCTTTGACAGATCAATCTTTACCGACGAGAACAGGGTTAAGGCACTCATCAGCAATTTTGATCCCAAAAAGGTGCAGAAAGATATCTTCTACAGGATGTCGGTGGCTGCTTCTGATCTTTTGGATTCACGTATCAGAGGTGAACTTTCATCTGCAGATGCCAGGCTGGCTGAGCTGAATAAGCTTTATATGGCCGCCCAGATGGAGCAGGGGGGAGATAAGATCTTTTACCCTGATGCAAACTCGACGCTCAGGCTGGCTTACGGAAAGGTTATGGGCTATGACTCGCGTGACGCCGTATACCACAAGCATCAGACAACTCTTACAGGTGTGATGGAAAAGGACAATCCGGAGATTTATGATTATGATGTGCCTGACAGGCTGAGAGAATTATATGAAAAGAAGGATTTCGGCAGATACGGTGTTGACGGCGATATGCCTGTCTGCTTCATTGCTAACAATCACACCACCGGTGGAAATTCAGGAAGCCCGGTGCTTAACGCGGAGGGTCACCTGATAGGTGTCAACTTTGACCGTGCATGGGAAGGTGTTGCATCAGACATGATGTATAATCCCCAGCAGAGCCGGAATATCAGCCTTGACATCAGGTACGCTCTCTTTCTTATAGAGAAGCTGGGCAATGCCGGTTATCTGATTGATGAGATGACTATTGTTGGTGTGCCTCGGCAAACTCCCTGACCTGGAAGAAGAAAGCCTGCAGTCTCGTCTCCAGTGATACGCTGTCCTGCCCGTCATAGGGTATGTTCAGGAACGGTATATTGTTGTGGTCTTTCCTGAAGGAGTCACTGACAGATGCGATAAGTGTTCCCGGCATACATGTGAAAGGAAGGATTGCCGCTATTCCGGATACCCCTCTTCCGGCAAGTGCCGATGACATTCCGAGAGCTATTGGCGGGTCACCGTCATAGAATTCACTTACGTACCGGTTGCTCAGCCTCAGTATCTCATGCAGAGAGACATCTTTTGAAGTGTCACTCATCTTTCTTATTCCCCGCAGCAGGTAGTCAACCAGAACCTCCTGTCCGATGCCCTGGATTTTCGACCTGATGACTCCCTTCGTATCGTTCTTCCACCGGCTGTCACGGGTATAGCGGTGGGTCGAATAGGTGATCCATTCGGAGAAGGGGCCCACTAGTACCTCGGCGCCAAGAGCTTCAAGCCGGTTGGCAATGTTGCCGTTGCAGCCTGCATTGTCACGCATGAAGATCTCTCCCAGAACGGCTATCACAGGTTTCCTTTTGCTTTTGTCGACCTTCACTGCCATGAAGGCTGAAGCTGTTTCGACAAGTATCCTGCGCAGGCCTCTGCAGTTATTTTCTATTGATGCTTCAGCTTTCTTCAGCGCTTCCAGGTATACGGCTTCGCTTTCGCCGGTATGAAGTTCATAAGGCCGTGTCTCACGGTACAGTTTCCGGATGAAGTCAAATGCCACGAACCCTTTCCACGCATTGATCCTGAACCGCTGGCTGCGGTCACCGGCCAGGTCAGCATAGGCGGTGTCATTCGATGGTGTTACAAGCTCAGCATCCCTGAAGCCCAGCCTGTCAAAGAGGATCCTCTGGAACTGGTTGTACTGCCCGAAACGGCAGGGTCCGTTGTGGTCAGGCATGAAAAAGCTCATTCGCGACGGATCAGCTCCGGGCTCCATGAGCTTTTTCAGAAAACTGCCGGTGGTGCAGATCATCGGGAAGCACTCCTTTGAGGATGTGTACTTTCTTCCAAGTGCTATGTCCTCTTCAGTTTGCATGGGCAGTACCTCAGAAGGTATTCCGACACTCCTTGCAGCAGCAGCAACAAAACGGGCACCGTCATGCATATAGGGGAAGTACAGGGTTCTGTTGGCCGGAGGTTCAGAGGGGCTTGGACGGGGCCTGATGACCTCAACAGCTTTCCTCGTGTTCTTCTCGGATCCTTCCAGGCTGTCAAGAAATGCTTCTATCCTCGTTACCATGCCGGCATCAGCTGAGTGCTCATCAACTTCCAGGTGAAGGAAGGGCTTTCCCTTGAGCTCCTCGGTAACGTAGTGCCATATGAACGAATCAGGTCCGCACCTGAAGTTACTTATATAGACTGCATAAAGACCATCAGTGCGGGCGACATGCCGTGCTGCCGAAATTATCTTCTGACCGTTGGGCCAGTACATGTTACGGTAATTCTTATACAGGTCAGCCACCGAAAGATCAAGCATGTCAAGCGGAACGGGCAGCACATTTTGTGCGATAAGCTTCTCTGCAAGGCTCAGATTCAGGTGGGGATCGGTACTGTTATAGGGTCTGCCGAGAATGACTGCCGGCCTGCACCCTTCGGGAATTCCGGCAAGCACCTTACGCCCGTGCTCCGCCACCGCTTTCTCAAACGCCGTCTGCATTCCGTCAGCCTTATGAAGTGCCTTCCTCACGGCTGTGGAGTCAAATCCCATCTTATCCCCGAAAAACGAAATCATCTCCTTTGTCAGTGCCCGCTCAAAATACCTGAAATGCAGGGTGGGGGTGAGAAACTTCTTTTCATCAACCCTGTCACGGAGCGCTGCCTTCACCATAAACGGAAATGACTGAATCCAGGGACAGTTGGAGTTGGAAGTAGTGTCTCCCTCCTTGTACTTTCCGCTTACAATAAATGGCATGAAGATATAATCAACTCCTTTTTCAATAAGGTCAATTACATGCCCGTGCATCAGCTCCACCGGGAGGCACGTTTCGGAGGTGACCGTCTCCAGTGAACGGGTCACCAGCGCCCTGTCAGACTCGCGTGACAGCACAACCCTGAATCCCAGCTCCCGGAAAAAGGTCCGCCAGAAAGGGAACTGCTGGTAGTAGATCATCAGGGCCCGCGGTATACCTACAGACGGCCTGTCATCAGGCTCCTCTTCGCGGTAATCACCCATCAGCATTTCAGTTCTTTTCAGAAAAAGGTTGGGAATATTGTCATTCTTTTTCTTCCTGCTGTCTTTCTCCCATTTTTCGCATCTGCCCCCGTAGAAGAGCGGTTTATTCTCACCGGCTATCTTCACGCTGCTTATCTCACAGTGGTTGACACAGCCGTTGCACACAAACCGGCTTATTTCATAGCTTGCATTCCTTATTCCGAATCCTTTAAAAGAGGTCTTCTGCCCCTCGGTCATTGACCTTTGTGCGAGTATCGCCGCTCCTATGGCGCCAGTGACATCGAAGTGAGGCGGGATGATTATCTGCTTCCCAAGTACCTGCTCAAAGGCAGCTACAACCGCCTTGTTGTTGGTGACACCACCCTGGAAGAAGATGCGGTCGCCTATTTTGCGGTCTGCTACTACCTTCTGCAGATAGTTGTATACAATTGAGTAGGCGAGGCCGCCAACCAGGTTTTCATCCCTGGCTCCCTTCTGCATGAATGTGTTAAGGTCTGATTCCATGAAGACTGTGCAGCGGTCACCAAGTTTCACCGGATTTTTGCTGCTAAGGGCAAGGTCACCGAACTCCCCGACTATTTTTATGTTCAGTTTTTCAGCCTGCTCTTCGAGGAAGGATCCGGTTCCGGCGGCACATACCTTGTTCATCTCGAAATCGACTACCACCCCGTTTTCAATGCTTATGTATTTTGAATCCTGCCCGCCTATCTCAAAGATTGTGTCAACAGTGGGATCATAATCAATTGCTGCTGTTGCCTGTGCGGTTATTTCGTTCCTTATTGTGTCAGCGCCGATGAAGTCGCCTGTCAGGTACCTTCCGGAGCCGGTTGTGCCTGCTCCGATGACCTCGACAAAATCACCTGCCTCATCATAGATTTCGGTAAGTCCCTTCCTGATGGCCTCAAGTGGTTTACCGGCCGTAGGAAGGTAGCGGCGGGCCACGACGTTGTGTTCAGGATCGATCAGTACAACGTTGGTACTGAGTGATCCGACGTCTATGCCAAGGTAAACCTGCAGTTTCCCCTTCCCGTTGCTTTTTATCTTTACATCTTTGTTGTAGAGGGCTGCTGATTCTTTCAGGCGGGGCAGGCTTACGAATGATGCCGTGCTCCGGTGAAGGTACTGTTCGAGTTTTTCAAGTCCGCAGAAGCCCTTTGCCTGGTGGCCGTCAAGGCGTGAGTAGATCACTGCACCTATCGCACCCATTGATGCATGGTGCTCGGGTATTATAAGCTCCCCATGACTCAGTTCCAATACCTCCCTGATTGCCCTGACCATCCCCGCGTTGGCTGCAACACCACCCGTGAACAGCACCGGCTTCTTCATCTCTTTCCTCCTGGCTACCGTACTGCGGAAGTTACGTGCAAGGGCAAAACAGAGACCGGCAACAATGTCATGAAGCGGAGTTGCAATCTGCTGATGATGTATCATGTCACTCTTCGCGAAGACACTGCAACGTCCCGCAATACGGGGAGGAGAAACTGACTTCATGGCCAGATCACCGAACTCCTTCTCGATGCGCACCCCTATCCTCCTTGCCTGCTGGTCAAGAAAGGATCCCGTGCCTGCGGCACAGATACTGTTCATCTCGAAATCGACCAGCCTGGAATATTCTTCTGACTGTTCCCTTTCCAGTATTATAAGCTTTGAATCTTCTCCGCCAATCTCGATAACTGTACGGGCATCGGGAAAGAGTCTCGCCGCGGAGGTGGCCTGAGCTATTATCTCATTGACGCACAGACCGCCAATCAGATCTGTGGCCACCCTTCCGCCTGCACCGGTGACAGCCAGCCCCCTGACAGTTCCGTCAGGGTGGTCACGGAGGATACTAGTGAGCCTCTCATGCAGAACATTGAACGGTTTGCCATGGACATAGTCATAATAATCTTCAAGTATGTTGTAATCTTCATCCATTACAACACTGTTCAGGGAAACAGACCCAATGTCAAGTCCGATAAGTACCCCGGTTCCGCGAGGATTTGAAGCTGCATCCATGGCTATAAAATATAAAGAACTATTACAGCTATTGTTGATTTTACTAAGATAGCAGATTTTGCACATTAACAAATATAATGTGCATAGATATCATATGATAAGCAAGTATGGCCGCAAAAAAAATCGCCTCCACGTAGGAGGCGACTTTTTGTTTGGTCCGGTTTCTGCATTAGCCTGTGTCTCTGCCATGAGGCGAGGCCATGCAGCAGGACGTCGGAACTTAGTTAAGCAGGATCTTCATATCCTCGTCAGGGGTGGTGATGCCAGCTATCCCGAACTTATCCACAAGCACGTTCACGACGTTTGGTGAGAGGAATCCCGGAAGTGTGGGCCCGAGGTGGATATTCTTCACTCCGAGGTAGAGCAGTGCGAGGAGAACGATTACTGCCTTCTGTTCGTACCATGCGATGTTGTAGGCTATGGGCAGTTCATTGATGTCGTTCTTACCGAATATATCCTTGAGGGTAAGGGCGATGACTGCCAGTGAGTAGGAGTCGTTGCACTGACCTGCGTCGAGAACGCGCGGGATGCCGTTGATATCGCCGAGTTTCAATTTGTTGTACCGGTACTTGGCACAGCCTGCAGTAAGGATTACAGTATCCTTCGGCAGTTTCTGCGCGAACTCGGTATAGTAATCGCGGCTCTTCATGCGTCCGTCGCATCCGCCCATGACGAAGAATTTGCGTATGGCGCCGCTCTTTACTGCATCAACAACCTTGTCAGCAAGCTGTACAACCTGGTTATGAGCAAAACCTCCGATTATGGTACCCTCTTCTATACCTGTCGGTGCCGGGCATCTTTTTGCATGTTCGATAATGGCTGAGAAATCCTTTTCCTTACCGGGTTCCCTGTCCGGAATATGGGGGCAACCGGGATAGCCTGATGAACCTGTAGTATAGACACGGTCACGATAGCTGTCGCGAAGCGGAACGATGCAGTTGGTAGTGAAGAGGACCGGACCGTTGAAGGTCTCGAACTCTGTGGTCTGTTTCCACCATGAGTTTCCGTAGTTGCCAACGAAGTGGCTGTATTTCTTGAATGCAGGATAATAGTTGGCGGGCAGCATCTCGCTGTGGGTATAGACATCCACGCCGGTCCCTTCGGTCTGGCGGAGCAGTTCCTCCATGTCCTTCATGTCATGGCCGCTGATGAGGATGGCGGGATTCTTCCTTACGCCAATATTAACTTCTGTAATTACCGGGTTGCCATAGGTTGTTGTATTGGCCTTATCAAGAAGAGCCATAACTTCCACACCGTTTTTGCCGGTCTCCAGTACCAGAGCCACGAGCTCATCGGCAGAAAGGGTGTCGTCAGTAGTGGCAGCAAGAGCTTTCTGGATAAACGCATCTACAGTTTCGCTGCTGAACCCCAGGTTCCCTGCATGTTCGGCGTAGGCTGCCATACCCTTTACGCCATAGGTGGTCAGTTCGCGCAGTGACCTGACGTCTTCGTTGACTGTTGAAAGGACACCTACTTCGGCAGCTTTCGCGGCAAGGTCGGCTTCGCTGGCGGGTTTCCAGGTAACACATTCGTGCAGGTTGCCCGGGATTGTGATGCCATGAGCCTTCATCTCACCGGCAAACTTTTCCCTGAGAGCAATACCTTCATGAATCTTTGCAGTGATCTTCACCTTGTCAAAATTAGCGTTTGTAATGGTGGTGAAGAGAGCCTCCTGTACAAAGCGGTCGACCTTTGCATTTGAATAGTGGTTCTCACGTGCAATGGTACCGAGGATCGATATTCCCTTGGCGATCCATACCAGCATGTCCTGCATCTGGGCTACATCATCTGTCTTGCCGCATACGCCCTTAATTACGCATCCGGTTCCTTTTGCCGTTTCCTGGCACTGGTAACAAAACATACTCATCTCTTGATTTTTTTTAGTTTATATTCAGGTTTATACTATTATTTTACATCCATTCTTCCTGCAGTATCTTGCCTTCAATACTGACTATGACTGTTTTAACGGGTACCTTTCGTGAGGCCCTCGCCATTGCTGCCCTGACCATCTGCATCAGTCCGCCACAGCAGGGAACCTCCATCATCAACACGGTAATTGTGTTGACTTTTGCTGTATCAATCATTACAGTCAGCTTGTCAATATATGTCTCTGTTCCCTGATCAAGTTTCGGGCAGGCTATTGCCAGCGCCTTCCCCTTCAGGAAACGACTGTGGAACGAGCCCATCGAGAATGCCACGCAGTCTGCTGCGAGCAGAAGGTCTGCTCCCCTGTATGCGGGTGAGTTGGGATTTACGAGGTGCATCTGTACGGGCCAGTGCGTAAGCATGGAAGGCGCTTCAGGCGATGCAGCTCCGAAGACAGGGGCGGGTGTAATTAATCTCTCCGCGCTTCCAGGGCAGCCGCCTCCGTGCTTATGCTGCCCGTGGTGGTGTCCGAGCTGGTTTTGTTGACCGTGCCGGTGTTCCGCCTCGTTCTGCCTGCCGGCTTCACGCTGGCCCTGATTATGCCTGTGGTGCGGACCACCGGGAGCGGCACCAGCCTGTCCCTGCCTGCCGCTGACAGCATCGAGAACCTCCGCTACATCAAACGAAAGCTCGCTCCCATGAACCTCGAGCCATGTGGTTCCTTCCTCCAGGTAGCCGTACTCATGGTGATCCTTCAGATGCTTCAGATGGGCTGCAACAGTATTGGCACCTTTATTTACCATCTCGCTGATGACTGCTATTTCATCATATGGCTCAGCCTCTCGCTTCTCTATTGTGATGGCACCCTCCGGGCAGTGTCCTATACATGCCCCCAGCCCGTCACACATCAGCTCAGATACGAGCCTTACCTTGCCGTCAATCACCTGCAGGGCACCTTCGTGGCAGTTGGGCACACATGCTCCGCAGCCGTTGCACTTCTCTTCATCTATTTTAATAATGTCTCTTTGCATTTCTTTATACCTCGGTTTATGATGCAAAGGTATCCCTGTCATTGAAACAGGACTGTAACATATGTTACAATATACGAAATATTTCTACATTTGTCAAAAAAAAAATTAATGCGGTTTCCGGTACTCAGCAATTCCCCGCTGTTCAGGGGTCTGACAGATTCTGAGATAGACAGACTGATTGCATCGGTCAATTTCAGGGTAAGGTTTTATCATGCAGGAGCTGTCGCAGCACTTGCAGGCGAAGAGATATCATCACTGATGATTGTGATATCAGGCAGTGTGCGGGGAGAGATGTCAGACCTGTCAGGCCGCACAATGAAGATTGAGGATATAAATCCGCCGCAGGCGCTGGCTGCTGCAGTGCTTTTTGGTGAAGGTTCGAGGTACCCCGTGACCGTGACAGCCAATATTGATTCCGAGTTCCTGATAATCAACAAGGAGGATTACCTTGGCATGATGGCGAGTGACGGGCGGATACTTTCAAACTACCTTTCATTTATCTGCGGCAAGGCACAGTTTCTTTCAGGCCGTCTCAGGTTTCATTCGTTCCATACAATCAAGGGAAAGTTTGCCCATTATCTCTCTTCGCTTCCGGGTGCCTCGGCAGGCCGTGTTGTCATTGACCGGTCGCAGCAGGAACTGTCAGAATACTTTGGAGTGACCCGTCCTTCACTTGCCAGGGCAATAGGGGAGATGGAAAAAGACGGGCTGATCTCTGTTGATCGCAGGGTTGTAAGGCTTATAAATATTAAGGGGCTGTCAGCGCTTACCGAAGCCTGAATGCCTGGTCAGACCCGGGTAGTGTCAATGTGAAGCATGAACCGTGTCCTGGAACGCTCTCCACGGTTATTGTTCCCTTGCTCAGCGTCACAAGCTCATAGACAAGCCTCAGGCCTATTCCGGTTCCCTTTTCGGAATCGGTGCCTGGAGTTGACTCGATCTCGTCCCCAGTAAAGAGCCGTTTCTGCCGCTCCGGAGTGATGCCGACTCCGTTGTCGCAGATTCTTATAGTCACCCATTCGGAAGATTCTTCCCTCTCTTTGACATGCACTGTAACTTTACCGCCGTGGTTTGTGTATTTAATTGCATTTGTGAGAAGGTTCCGGATTATTATATCAACCAGGTCCCTGTCAAACCATCCGTTTGACCTGCCTACCTGGGTATAATTCAGCTCAATGTTCTTCCTGTCAGCACTGTCTTTTAGGATGCTGATATTTGTAAGTACAATGTCAGCAAGGTCATTCTCTGCCGGTGCATACTTTATCATATCTTCCTGACCCCTTCCCCAGACCAGCATGTTCTCAAGAAGGCTGATCAGCCGGTGAGAGTACTGGATGCATGAGTCGGCAAGTGATTCCGTACGGTCACGGAACTCCTCCTCCTTCAGCATGTAGAGCGTATAGAGAATGCTGACCACGGGACTCCTCAGGTCGTGCGCTATCACAGAAAATATTTTGTTTTTCAGGCTTATTGTCTCAGTAAGCTTTTTATTCTGCAGTGCAATCTGCTCATTTCTCGCATTGAGCTCTTCTGTGCGTTCAGTGATCTCGCGGGTGCGTTCCCTGACCCTGCTCTCAAGGCTGCGGTTCAGTTCCTCGAGCTGCAGCGAGAGTTTCTCCCTTTCAGTCCCCCTTCTTACCCAGTCAGCCATCAGCAGGGTAGCCTGAATCAACACGAAGACAAGGATCAGGAATGACAGTATGTAAAGCTTCTGGTTTTCTTCCAGGGCATTTGACAAAATGATATCAGAGACTACTCCGAAGGCAATTGCGAGAAAAGCCACGAAATACAGAATGTCTGTACGGTTGCCTTTAATGATACCCCTGACGCTCATCGAGACCACGTAGATTAAAGCAACCAGTGCGACAGCCTGTATTCCGAATACTGACCATGAAAATATCCTGACGGGAAGAATTACAATGGCTGCAACCCAGGGAACAAAAACTGCGGTTGCAGCAATTGCACACTTCCTGAACCACCTGGTTGGATATATCAGGTATGCCAGCCACATCCCGGAGGTTATCATGAACAACAGTATCAGATATTCTCCACGGATGATGAGGTTCCAGTTGCTTATTTCAACAATGGTAGCCAGGTAAGGGGCTGAGAGAAACGGACGGAGAGCAAGACAGAGGACCAGTATGGCGAACATCAGCAGTTTACTGTCGCGCCTGTCTAGCAGGTAGAAAATAAGGAAGAAAACAAAAGATGCGAAGAGTATGCCTGAAGTCAGGATGGAGGTGAACCACTGGTTTGTGAAATTGGTCTGTATCGAGTGAAAGGTTCCCGTCTTCAACGGCATCCAGAACCCTCCCCGGCGATGTTCATAATTGGAGACCCTGATCAGCAGTTCAAGGGTGTCACTTTTTGGCAGATAACTGAAGAAGAGGGGTTCGTAGGAGGGGACCGACTCAGCCCTGGATCGTGCAGGAGTGCCGTTTCTGGCCATTGTGACGCCGTTGATGCTTATTTCGTACGAGGTGTCAAAAACCGGCATGTCAAACCCCATCCTGTCACGGTATCCCCGGGGTAACAAAATCAGTGAGCGGTAAGTGCCGAAGCCAAACCGTGGCAGCTTCCTGCCGTCAACTGTGTAATCAGTCCAGTAACCGGGAACCCTCGCGTAACAGTCCGGAGTCAGCGTGTCACAGATATTTCCCGGTGTGCCATGGATGAATTTGCCGAAATAGAACTCCCATTCTCCGTTCATCCTTACAGAGAACTCATCGCCCTGCTGTATCTCCCGGAGATCAAGGACTCCCTTTTCAACCCTGGCTGAGACACCGGCTGCGTTGCCTGAGATCAGCATGTGAAGCAGCAGAGTCAGCAGAATTCTTCCCGGCACCCGCAACATGTTAATCATAGACTACTGCTGAATAAAGCCCCTGTTTTCAAGAAGCGCTTCAATGCCGGGTTCACGGCCCCTGAAGGCGATCCACATCTCAAGCTCATCTTTTGAACCCTTCCGTGAAAGGATTTCCTTCTCGAAGCGGGCCGCAACCTCCCTGCTGAAGATGTCACCTGTTTCCTTGAATGCCCTGAAGGCGTCGGCATCAAGCTGTTCGCACCAGATGTAGCTGTAGTAACCGGCTGAGTATCCGCTGATGATGTGATTAAAGTAAGTTGACCTGTAACGGGGAATGATCTCGCTGATCAGTCCGTACTTGTCCATGGCTTTCTTCTCGAATTCACCTATGTTCAGTTCAACGGGTTCTGTCAGGGAGTGATATTCCATATCGAGCGATGAGGCAGCCAGGTACTCAACAGTAGTGAAACCCTGGTTAAACTTGCCTGCCTTCTCAATCTTCTCTATGAGGGCATCCGGAATGATTTCGCCTGTCTGATAATGTTTTGCATATACCTTCAGCACCTCCGGTTCGAAAACCCAGTGCTCCATTATCTGAGATGGCAGTTCTACGAAGTCACGCGATACACCGCTGCTGTATTCAGTGTTTGAAAGCAGGTTGTGCAGGGCGTGCCCGAACTCATGAAAGAGAGTACTTGCTTCATCAGGGGTAAGAAGAGATGGTGTATCACCTGAAGGAGGAGTGAAGTTGGTAACCATGCTTACAAGAGGGGTTACGAAGTTGCCCTTTTCGTCGAGACGTTGCTGCCTCATGCCGCTGCACCATGCACCGCCACGCTTGGAAGCTCTCGGGTGATAGTCGATCATCAGGATGCCGACGTGCTTGTTGTCACGCTTCACCTCCCATGTCTTTACGTCGGGATGGTAAAGCGGAATGTCGCTCCTCTCACTGAATTCAAGACCGTAGAGCCTGTTTGCCACGTAAAACATACCGTCAGTGACATTTTTGGCTGAGAAATAGGGTTTGGTTTCCTCATCGCTAAGGTCGTACTTCTCTTTGCGGATCTTCTCAGTGTAGTAGAACCAGTCCCACGGCTCGAGCTTGAATTTACCGCCTTCCCTGTCAATCACTTCCTGCTGGGCTGCAGCCTCGGTCTTTGCGACCGGGAGGGCAGCTTCCCATATCTGGGCCAGGAAATTCAGCACTGTCTCAGGCTCTTTGGCCATGTTACGCTCCAGCACATAATCGGCATGACTCTTATAGCCAAGCAACCTGGCTTTTTCAACCCGAAGCCTGATTATGTCAGCAAGTATCTGGTTGTTGTCATGCTCATTGCCGTTGTTGCCGCGCATCGAGTAACCCCGGAACATCTTCTCCCTGAGGGCCCGGTTTTCTGCATATGTCATGAAGGGTATGTAACTGGGATTGTGCAGTGTGAAAAGCCATTTGCCTTCCATGCCTTTAGCCTTTGCAGCTTCGGCAGCCTGTGCCCTTATCCCTTCGGGAAGACCAGAAAGATCCTGCTCGTTGTCAATGACCAGGTTGAAGGCATTGGTCTCTGCCAGCAGGTTCTCGCTGAACCTGACACCCAGGAGTGACAGCTCACTGTTCAGCTTGCGGAGGATTTCCTTGTTTTCAGGGGAAAGACCTATGCCGCTCCTGATAAATCCAAGGTATTCGTCTTCAAGTAGTTTGCTCTCCTCAGGTGTGAGATCGAATTTTTCACGGTTTTCATATACTGATTTTACTCTTTCAAAGAGTTTTTCATTAAGTGCGATATCATCGCCGTGTTTTGAAAAAAGCGGACTCATTTCCCTCTGCAGCGCCTGTATCGAGTCATTTGTATTGGCTCCGGAAAGCGGTCCCCAGGCACGCTGAACCTTTTCCAGCAGTTTGCCGGTGAACTGCAGTGCCCTGATTGTGTTGTCAAAGGTGGGCTCGTCAGTATTGCTGATGATTGCATTGACTTCAGCCATCTCCTCCTCCATCCCCTTCAGGAAGGCCGGTTTGAAATGCTCGAACTTTATCTTGTCATATGGAGGTACTTCAAATGGTGTGTCCCAGTCACAGTAAAACGGGTTTTCGCAACTCTCCTTCCTGCAGGAGATAACTCCGAGTGAAGCAATCAATAACATAACCAGGATTTTTTTCATTTTGGTTGGTGTTTGGATTTGGTTGGCTAAAATATGTAATAGGGGTGGAAATTGCAATGAATAGTGGAGCAATTACCCTGTTTTGCAGCATAGCTCAGCATGGAGGCTAACTGAATTCTATCAACGGATCACCCTTGTTTATCTTATCGCCACTCCTGACCAGAATCTTTTTTACAGTGCCTTCACGGTCAGATACAACCTCCCTTATGGTTTTACCTATCATGATGTACATAAGGATTTCACCCTTCTTTACTTTCTCTCCCACATTCAGCATTTCCTCATCAGGCCAGTATGTAGCAGTTCCCCCCGAGTACAGGAAGGCAATGCCTCCCTCAGGTGAATGCAGCAGTTTTCGCGGCGGTGTTTTGGGGTGAGCACCCAGGGATAATTCTGCCTGTTTGTCCTCTATTTCCTTAAGGAACCTTTTCTGTGCCACGCCTGACTTATAATCACGGTATTGCCTGTCATGCATCGCCAGTTCGAACAATTCCTCCTCATCCGGCCCGGGAGGCCACCCGTTGTCTGCCATCTCTTTCCTGTAGGTCTCAAGTGCATCCGGGTAATTGTCCTGAGGATTCCCTTCATAGAAATCCCTTCCCTCTTTCCTGGCAAGCTCAACCAGTTCAGGCGCCAGAGGTCCGGGAAGAGTGCCGGCACGGCCCAGCAGCATGTCCCATGTATTCGGATCGATCATTGCAAATCTTTCCTTGCCGTTTACAAGCGACACTATGTTCATTAAAGCCACATTCTTTACATACTGGCTGAAAGGTGTCACAAGAGGAGGATAACCCATCATCGGCCAGATATGCTCAACCTCCCTGAAAAGCTGCACCACCAGTTCATCTTCCGTCATCTCAGGCTTGTTCCGGGCTTTCAGGGCAGCATTGATGCCCTGGTGAACACCCTTCAGATCTGCCATCATGCTGCCCATCATTCCTCCCGGGAGGCCTGACCCGATAAGGAGGGAGGTCATCTGCCTGTTGCGCGGATCAATAAAATAGCCGAGAAAATCATTTATGAATTCCTGTGTCATGGTTCTTACCTTCATGTAAGCATCCATGTTGATCTCGGGAACATCAAACCCTGCATCGCTCATCACCGCGTGCACGGCAATTACGTCAGGGTGGACCATGCCCCAGCTCAGCGGTTCCATTGCCACGTCCAGGTAATCGGCGCCGGCTCTGGCTACTTCAAGCATCGAAGCCACAGACATCCCCGGACCACTGTGACCATGGTACTGCACTATGATGCCGGGGTACTTGTTTTTGATCCTCCTTACCAGTTCACCGAGGGAGGCGGGACGGCCAACCCCTGCCATATCCTTGAGGCATATTTCGTCAGCGCCATATCCCACCACACGGTCAACAATACCCATATAGTAATCTACTGTATGTACGGGTGAGTGGGTTATTGAGAGTGCTGCCTGCGATGTCATCCCTGCCTCACGGGCATATCTGACAGAGAGTTCCAGGTTGCGGTGATCGTTAAGTCCGCAGAAAGAACGTGCAATATCAACTCCCTGTGCTTTCTTGACTTTGAACATCAGCCTCCTTACATCGGCCGGCACCGGGTACATCCGGAGGCCATTGAGAGCTCTCTCCAGCATATGCGTTTTAATTCCGGCCCTGTTAAAGGGTTTCACCCATTCCCTTACGGCTGTATTCGGATTCTCCCCGTAAAGTAGCTGCACCTGTTCGAATGCTCCTCCGTTGGTCTCGATTCGGTCAAAACAACCCATCTCAATTATGTGTGGCGCCACTGCCGTCAGCTGGTCAACCCTCGGCTGGTATTTGCCTGATGACTGCCACATGTCACGGTAAAGGAGGCTGAACCTTATCTTCTGTTTCATCATTTTATGTATTAATAGCCGCCATCTGACCCCGGACGACGTAACAGCATCAAAGATACTCCTGTTTGGGACTGCAACACTGACAATTGTCAATAATAAAAAAGTAGAAGATACCCGCCCGGGTATCTTCTACTCAACCTAAACCTGATCGTAGACAGGCCGGATGGCCTGATTAAGGAAGGAAAAAACTTTTCTTCCGGCAGCTATTCTTTGATAAGCTCCGGGAAATACGATGCAATCAGCATGGTTGCATCAAATTCTTCTGTGGCGCCCTGGGAAATGACCTTCTGATGAAAGTAGTCATACCTGTCGAGCTTCTCATCGGTCGTTGCCAGACCGGCAGCCCTGTACTTCTCGCCAAGCCGGCTTACACCGAAGAATTCGCCGTTGCAAGTGTACATGACTGAAAGTTCGTCGGTGATGACAAGGTAATTCTTGCACTTCTTCTCCTTGTCAACCAGCACCTTAACCTGTAAAGGTGATTTTTCATAACTGATGAGGTAGCATTTCATCTCCTCACCTGCCAGCATTACAGTCTCATCCAGACGTTCAATAGTGTAAGCACCATAGGACGTGTTTGATTCACCCCTTATGATCACCTTCCCAAACGAGAGCAGTGAAAATGCTGCAAACAGTACCAGAACCAATGAAATTCTTTTCATGACCAACCCGTTTTTTGTTAAACACCTAACTGTCCTTAAAGAAAGTGGAACTGTCCTTTTCCATCTTCTTTCCGTTATAAAGACCGTGAACACCCCCATCTGTTGCACCGGTTTTTTGTTAAACTTTTGTTAAGCGTTAAACGAAAATTACAATCAACACAATATCAGCATAATGCAATCTCAAAATAAATACTGCCAACGTTGTCTGAGTCTTCCGGTTTGCAAAATTCAGAATCAATTCCTATCTTTGTGTTCCAAATTACGGGTATGAACAGTCTGGAACACAGGTTTATGATGAACCGCCTCGGCAGGAGGCTTTATCATTGCCTTATGTTCTATGCCCTCTAGCCTTTCATTAAGGGCTCCTGAAGCCCTGTTTCCCCACTCTTGTTTCAACGGAATTCCATTCTCATATTATGAAAGGCTTTGTATTCAGTATAAAAAGATATGCAATTCATGACGGCCCCGGTATCAGGGTCACTGTCTTCATGAAAGGGTGCCCGCTTGACTGCTGGTGGTGTCACAATCCTGAGGGGAAAGAAAAAGGCATCCGCATGGTTGAAAGGATTGACAGGGTGGGAGATAAGGAGTTCAGGTCACAGGAGCAGGTAGGGCATGAATACACACCGGAAGAGATTCTTGCAAAGGTACAGGCTGACAGGGTATTCATGGAACACTCTGGAGGAGGTGTTACCTTCTCAGGCGGAGAACCGCTGATGCAGCCGGTATTTCTCCTTGAAACCCTCACACTGCTGAAGCAGGCAGGCTTCCACACCACAATAGACACATCAGGTTACGTACGCAGTGAAATACTCCGGTCAGTCATGCCTGTCACGGATCTTTTCCTGTATGATATCAAGCATACTGATCCGGATATCCACAGGCAGTTTACAGGTGTGGGCAACGAACTGATTGTATCTAACCTTGACATGCTCCTTGCAGAGGGGAAGGATGTGATGATACGCATCCCGGTTATTCCCGGGGTTTCAGCAGATCCTTCCTATATGGAACGGCTGCGCGGTTTTATCGAAAGCCGCAATAACGGACACATCAGGGAGATAAACCTGCTGCCTTACCATAAAACGGGCAGCTCCAAGTACCGCCGGTTCGGAATGGATGACAGGATGGCTTCCGTCACACAGATTTCAAACGGTCATCTTGATGAATACATTGATATTTTAAAACCGCTCGGAATACACGTCAAAAAGGGCGGATGAAAACAAAAACAGGCAGCAAAACTCAATTATGAAAATGACAGACAGAGTTCTGAGGCTCAGGGAACAGAGCCTGAACGCAACCGAGACAATAACGGCTGAAAGAGCGCAGCTTATAACCCGATTTTATTCCGGCAGGGAGGCTCTGGGCCTTTCTGCACCTGTGCTCAGGGCCAGGGCATTTGAATACCTTCTCAGGAACAAGGCCATCTGTATCAATGACGGGGAGCTTATCGTGGGCGAAAGAGGTCCTGCCCCGAAGGCTACTCCGACCTACCCGGAGATAAGCCTCCACTCCTTGCAGGATCTAGATATCCTCGACAACCGCGAGAAAGTATTCTTCAGGGTCAGCGATGAGGTTAAAAAGATCTACAGCGAGGAGATAATTCCCTACTGGAAAGGAAGGAGCAACCGTGACCGGATCATGGAGCGCATGACTCCCGAGTGGCTGGCTGCTTACAAAGCCGGTATCTTCACCGAGTTCCAGGAACAGAGGGCACCCGGTCACACTGTTCTCGGGTACAAGATGTTTCATACCGGATTCCTTGATCTTAAAAAGGAGATAGCCGCAGCAGCAGCCTCTATTGATTTCCGGAATGACCCCCAGGCCTATGAGCGCAGCGAGGAGCTGAAAGCAATGGAGATAGCCTGTGATGCAATCATAATGTATGCCGGAAGGCATGCCGACAGGCTTGAGGAGATGGCTTCGGAGGAAAATGATGCAGCCAGGCGGACTGAGCTTCAGAAAATGGCTGCCGTATGCCGCCGCGTGCCGGCCAACGCACCCGAAACATTCCATGAGATGCTTCAGCATTACTGGTTCATTCACCTGGGTGTGGTTACAGAACTCAATCCGTGGGACTCATTCAACCCCGGCCGGCTTGACCAGCACCTGTGGCCTGTCTACAATAAAGGTGTGGAGAGCGGAGCCCTGACACCTGAGGAAGCTTATGAGCTCCTCGGATGCTTCTGGGTCAAATTCAATAACCACCCCTCACCTCCCAAGATGGGAGTCACTGCCCAGGAGAGCAACACCTATACAGACTTCTGCCTGATAAACCTGGGAGGCGTGAAGCCTGACGGTACCAACGCCGTCAATCCGATGACCTATATCCTCCTTGATGTAATCCAGGAGATGCGGATATTGCAGCCCAGCTCAATGGTTCAGGTAAGCCGCAAAAATCCTGACTCATTCGTACACAAGGCGCTTGATATAATAAAGACCGGTTTCGGGCAGCCTTCAGTCTTCAATACAGAGGCTATTATCCAGGAACTGCTCAGGCAGGGAAAGAGCATAGTTGATGCCCGCAACGGAGGAGCATCGGGATGCGTCGAGACAGGCGCTTTCGGTACAGAATGCTACTGGCTCACCGGATACTTCAACCTCGTGAAGATACTCGAGGTTACACTCAACAACGGTTTCGATCCGCGGACGGGAGTCCAGGTGGGGCCAAAGACAGGCGACCCCGCTTCATTTTCCACCTTTGACGAGTTCATGCTTGCATACAGGGAGCAGATAAACTACTTCGCCGATGTCAAGATAAGGGGCAACAATGTAATCGAAAAGACTTTCGCCATCCACCTTCCCGTTCCGTTCCTGTCACTCCTGCTGGAAGATTGCATAGCCAACGGGAAAGATTACAATGCAGGCGGTGCAAGGTACAATACAACCTATATCCAGGGAGTAGGTCTGGGAAGCATCACTGACATACTAACCTCGATCAGGTTCAATATTTATGACAGGAAGAGGTTTACCTGGAATGAACTGCTAACCGCGCTGAAGAACAACTTCGAAGGTGCAGAGCAGATGCAGTATGACATTATCTACAACACCCCGAAATACGGGAATGATGATGACTATGCAGATGCCCAGGCAGTTTCGGTGTTTGAGTTCTTCCATGACGCTGTCAGCGGAAGACCTACCCCCAGGGGAGGCATACACCGTATCAACATGCTGCCTACAACCTCACACGTTTACTTCGGCAATGTCACAGGTGCAACTCCTGACGGGCGCAAAGCATGGATTCCCCTGTCAGAGGGCATATCTCCGTTCCAGGGGGTTGACCGCCAGGGACCTACTGCGGTGATCAAGTCGGCCTCCAAGATAGACCATCTCAGAACCGGCGGAACACTGCTTAATCAGAAGTTCTCACCTGAATTTTTCGAAGATGAAGGAAGCTACCAGAAGCTGACCGCGCTGATAAGAAGTTACTTCAGCCTTGACGGTCACCACATACAGTTCAATGTTGTCAATGCCGATACACTCCGTGAGGCTCAGAAACACCCGGAACTGTACCGTGACCTCATCGTCCGCGTAGCAGGTTACAGCGATTATTTCAATGACCTGGGAGAGGATCTGCAGAACGAAATCATCAGGCGAACCGAACACAATAGCTTCTGACGGAAGCGCCCGCTGTCCCTGCGTGACCGTGTCAAAATGCTGCCGGAAATCAATTTTTATTGGTTTCCGGTTGCTTTTCACCCAATTATTTACTATATTTTGTAAGAATTAGGTGTTGCAGCTTGCCGGCCGCAACAGAGGCATAACGGCGACACTTAAAGCCTTGGCCGTGAAGAAGATATTTGACTATTTCGACACCCGCTACAGGGCTGATATGCTCGGGAAGCCGGTTGATAAGACAGGTCCGGTCATTACTATATCCCGTCTGACGGGGTGTGACGGACGTGAGGTGGCTGCCGAACTGGTCGCCCAGATGAATCTGAGGTATAATACCAACAGGTGGAAATGGGTTGACAAGGATATAATCTATCATGCTGCACATGAGTTAAAGACTGACACCCAGCGTGTGGAGACATATTACCAGGGACTGGGGATGACTGACATTTCCCAGATGATTATGGCCTTCTCAGGCTCCTTTGTGACTGACAGCTCGGTTAAAAAAGCCATCAGGGAAGTTGTTCTCTCTATTGCCCGTGACGGGTATGCAGTCATAATAGGCAGGGGAGGCGTCTCCATCACCCGTGATATGGCCAATGCTCTTCACGTACGGCTTGTGGCTCCTCTTTACTGGAGGGTCCAGAACGTGATGAAAAAGAAAGGAATGATCATTGAAAAGGCCGAGGAGTATGTTATTCAGACTGACGAAAAGAGGCAGAAGCTGATTGTTGATTTCCTCGACAAGAAACCGCAGTGCATAGATCATCTCTTTGATGTGACTCTTAACAGGAGCAGTTTCACCCTTGAGCAGATTTCGTCTCTGATTGTTTCAATGTACGAGACGAAGCTTGGGTTGAGAACTTAATGATAAAGCTGTGTGTTTTCAGAGTTTGGCACAGCTGGCTGGTTGATTTACAGGAGGGTAAGGGAAAAGGCCGGATAACGATTGTTTCCGGCCTTTTTTTGTACTTTCTGTCAGAGACAACAGATATCGGAAATTCGTTTTATATGCTCCGATGTCCGTTTGTCAAGTGATCCGGCATATGCTTCCCAGTCTTCGATGAGCAGGCGGGCCACTCCGGTTTCTATGGCTGCCCGGGCTACTGCCGGTGCAACCCTTGAAATCAGACGGGGATCGAGGGGTTTAGGTATTATGTATTCCTTTCCGAAATCAATGCTCTTCACACCATATGCGTTCAGCACCGACTCGGGTACCTTCTCCTTTGCCAGTCCGGCAAGCGCACGTGTTGCGGCCAGCTTCATCTCCTCGTTGATGGTCCTGGCCCTGACGTCGAGGGCTCCCCTGAAAATGAAAGGAAATCCGAGGACGTTATTGATCTGGTTCGGATAATCTGACCTGCCGGTGGCGAATATCAGGTCAGTACGGGTTGCCATTGCATCCTCATAGCTGATTTCCGGATTGGGATTGGCCATTGCAAAGACAATGGGATTGGGTGCCATGGTGGCAAGCATCTCTCTGGTCAGCATGTTGGCAACAGAGAGTCCAAGGAACACGTCAGCACCTTTGACAGCCTCAGCAAGAGTGGTTATATCCCGTTCAGTAATCCACTCTTTCTTGTATTTGTTCAGATCGGTCCTTCTGCTGTTGATCACTCCCTTGCTGTCAACCATTACTACATTTTCCCTTTTTACTCCCAGGGCCACGTAGAGCCTTGTGCATGAATTGGCTGCGGCGCCTGCCCCGCAGACCACCACCTTCAGGTCAGAGATCTTCTTTCCAAAGATCTCAACGGCATTCAGAAGCCCTGCGGCGGATATGATTGCAGTACCGTGCTGATCATCATGAAATACAGGGATATCAAGCATCTCCTTGAGCCTTGTCTCAACCTCGAAGCACTCCGGCGCCTTAATGTCCTCCAGGTTGATCCCCCCGAACGTCGGGGCCAGTTTGGCACATATCTCAATAAGTTTCTCCGGATCCTTTTCGTCAATCTCAATATCAAACACATCAACATCGGCAAAGACTTTGAAAAGCAGTCCTTTGCCCTCCATCACGGGTTTCCCGGCAAGGGCCCCGATGTCACCCAGACCAAGTACGGCTGTACCGTTCGAGATGACTGCCACAAGATTGCCTTTGGCGGTGTACATATATGCATCATCAGGGTTCTTCTCTATCTCCAGGCACGGGTAGGCCACACCCGGCGTATAGGCCAGGCTGAGATCAAACTGGTTACAGTAAGGTTTGGTTGGTATAACTTCAACCTTGCCCTTGCGGCCGCGACTGTGATACAGAAGCGCATCCTCTTTAGTGGCTTTTGGCA
>CAZOHL010000035.1:0-25559 GCA_964579645.1 uncultured Rikenella sp.
AAAACAAATTTAAGATTATTAAGTTAATGGCAAAATGCTTTAATGGCATGCGTAAGGCTTTCTGGTCCGGGCCGGAGTGCCCGGGACCGGCAATTACCAGGTCAGGTAAATACCGGCGTCAAACTCAAGTTTTGAGAACCGATGGGCCGGGTTATCAATAACCTCCTTGACAGGATTGTCGTATGTCCACTCATAAGTTGTCCGGCTATAATCGATTGACCGCCGTGTAATGTACCAGCTGGCATGACCCCTGATTCCGAGTGTTGTTTCACCTATCCTGAAACAGTCCAGGCCCAGGTCTGCCTCGGGGAAGAAGAAGAGCGCCCGGGAGCTCTTCGTACTGTACCTGATCTCGCGCTTCATGTTGCCGTTGACAATCTTCTGGGTTATCTTCTCATTGAATTTCGAAAGGGCGCTGATTCCGCCGTTCAGGTAGAGTGTGAGGTGGATGAAACGGTAGTTGACCGGCATGACCAGCCCTGCCATGACTCCTGTTTCATGTATATGCCTCTGCCTGAAGTTGCTATCCGTATCACCGTAAAACCCTTCGTCGGACAGACGGTGGAACATGTTGAATTCATTCAATAGCTGAGGATAGCTGTAGAATCCTGCGGTAAAACCCATGTATTTCATTGGCATCCATAT
Source organism: uncultured Rikenella sp. (assembly GCA_964579645.1). Lineage (GTDB taxonomy): Bacteria > Bacteroidota > Bacteroidia > Bacteroidales > VadinHA17 > SR-FBR-E99. Next base: position 646 of record CAZOHL010000035.1, read on the forward strand.
AGCCTTAAGATTCAGGCTGGTGGGCGCAAAATCATCATACATAGCCACCTTCAGGTCAGCCTCCCAGTCGCCCCGGAACCAGAGATGTGCTGAGAGTCCGAGATACTGGTATTCTGCCATTTCATCCGAGGAATAAAGGTAGTTCAGGAAGTCGAGGTCGCCGCTGTTCGCCAGGCTGTCAGGTGTAATATCCCTGACGCCGAACCATATTGCTGCCTGTTTCTTTTCTATGAACCGCCCCTGCGCCGGAAGGAGGGGAGAAGCGGCGAGAGAAAGGAGCAGGAACATCATTATTTTGGCATAGCATCTCATTGAGTTTGTGCTATTCGTTGCCGAGAAGGGTTATAAGACTGGTTGTGGCAGACATGGTGCTTTCATCCGACAATGTTATGGTGATGACGAACTGCGCTTTGTCACCTGCAATTTCCTCCCTGCAGAACAACTGAAAGCTGATTGACGGTTCATTAGGGTAAAATTCCAGGTCTAAAACCGGAGGAAGTTCATCTGCTCTAATATAGAGGAAGTCAAGATTTATGAAATGCGGTACGTGGGCTGCGAACAATCCTGTGACATCTGTGCCGGCAGGAATGTCGGGTGACATTGCCTCAAGTGTGACAATTCTGATTCCTGTTATCCTGTGCATCGGATAATACCTGGGCTCCGGTGACATTGCAGAAACAGAGGTGAATCCGGGTAAGGGTGCTTCGGCTTGCCGGTGAACGGCAGATGCCAGAAATGTTTCATCAGACAGGGTGACCTCAAAAGCCACCGCTGCCGCGTACATTGTATCCCTGTCGGTTTCAATTGAATAGATTCCGGAGTTGTCAAGATTCTTAACTGTGATTTTGTTGAAACTGAAATCAAAATCCCAGACCGGATTTACGCAGCTGCTTACGGCTTTCAGAATGAACGCCAGTGTTATCAGCAACGTGACCTTCGGAATTCTGCCGGAGCCTTTTCTCCTGATGCGACTGTCTGTACAAACTGTCATATCAGTTCCCGTTCAGGACATTTTTTCGTTGAAAAGCGCAATCCCCTTTTCGTCGAAGGTGCAGTTCAGCCAGTCGCCGTTGATCTCTGCCCCGCATTTCCTGTAGAAACTGATGGCCGGCTCATTCCAGTCGAGCACCTGCCACCGCACCCGCTTGCAGTTTTTGTCCCGGGCCTCCTGCATGACGCGCTTCATCAGCGCCTCACCGATCCTCCGGTTCCGGAATTCCCTGCTCACAATTATGTCCTCAAGGTAGATCGATTTACCCACCCATGTGAAATAGGCAAAGAAGTAAAGCGCCATACCCACAATTCCATGCTCTGAACTCTCGGCAACGAAACAGCGGAAGTGATCCTTTTCCTGCTGCATCTGCTCCACTGTGTTGGTCACGGCATCCGGAGACCTTTCATACTCAGCAAGCTCATTTATGAGTGCCAGTATTGCCGGGAAATCCTCTGCAATCGCTCTTCTGATATTTATTTCCATACGCCTGGCTGATTATTACGGTATAGTATCAATTCAGGCATTGCCGCTTTTTATGATAGCCTTCATCTCGTTGAAGTGATAGACCCTGAATCCCTGCTCTTCGCGCTTCGCGGCAGCGATCATGGCCCGTGCAACGTCTTGACCTTTTATGGGCCTGTATTTGGCCGGGAAGAGGAAGGAAAGGGGAGGAGCAAAAATCTTTGAAATCTCCTCCGCAAGGCGGAACTCCTCACGCTTACCCATGAGCATTGATGGCCGGAACACGGAAACAGAGGGTATCCCCATTCCCGAAACGGCCTCTTCCGCTTCACCCTTGAACCTCAGGTAGAAGTTGCTGCTCTTTGCCGAGGCTCCCACTGAGGAGACGAGCGAATAGTGACGGCAGCCGGTCTCCAGACAGTGCTGTGCGGCGTTCACCGGAATGTCACGGTCAACCTGGCGGTAGGCAACCATGTCGCCCTTTACTTTCTTACGGGTGGTGCCTACCGCGCAGAATACGGCGTCACTGCCGTCCACAGCCGCCCTGAATGCATCCGGATCATTAAAGTCTGTGACAATAACCTCAGCTCCCTGCGGAACATGCTCCGGCATTCTCCTGGTTATCAGGCGTACCTTTGTGAAGTGATCATCTTTTGACAGGAGCTCTGCCAGGTGACCGCCGATCAGGCCGGTGGCACCGATTACTGTTGCTGTGTTTGAAGTTGCGGCCATGGATTATCTTTTTAATAAATCAAAGATAACCATTCTTGCCGTGAGTTCAGGAAACATTATTATGGGACTATTGCCTACTGCCTGACTAAAGCTTCCACTTATATGATTTATTATCAACAGCCCTCATTGTGCAGAGAACGCCGTTCAGATGATCATACTCATGCTGAACAAGCTCGGCGAGGTCATCGGTCACATGCCATTCGCAGTGCTCCCATCTTTCGTTGAGGTACCTGAGTGTTAGGCTGCGGTGACGCTTTACCTTCACCAGCAGGTTGGGCAGGCACATGCAGTCATCCCACAGCTCAATCATATCATCGCTCAGGTCATGAAGCTCCGGATTGATTATGAGAAGGGGATCCCCGGTGTTGATAAAGATCACCCTCTTCATTATCCCGAGCTGGGGCGCAGCAATGCCCCGACCGAAGTGATACTTCGCCCTTACCTCCTCCATCACATTGTGAAGGTCCGCCTTCCAGCCCGGCAAAAGATGCATTTCACTCTTCAGCACCGGCTCGCTCACTTCATAAAGGAGCGGATTACCGATAAGAAGCAGATCATCAAGTTTCTTCATTTCATTGACGGCTTATTCTGCATCACCTTCTTGGGTTTCCTGTTCTCATAGAACAACCCCCAGTGCTTCTCCGGCTCATCCTCTTCTGAAAAGCCTTTCCATGGCTCATCGAAAGCCTCGAAGAAAAAAGTGATGATGCCTTCCTCTCCGCACCATCTCATCAGATCATTGTAATAAACCTCCTGGTAGTCCTCGCTCACATTGTCGGTGTTGATGCCGCGGCCGTTTGAGTTTGTCGCCCAGCCAGCTTCAGTGATCATTACAGGCTTTCCGGGATACATTTCAGCCACATCATGGAAATTCTGAACAGTGTATCCAAGTGCCTCACCAATATGCTTGTGCTCCCATACCGGGTATGTGTGTATCGAAATGAAATCAACCTCGGCAGCCAGCGGCTTCAGTTTATTGAGCCAGGGCAGATAATTCTCACAGAAGGTAACAGGCTGACGTGTAGTCCTTTTCATTATCCTGGCATATTCAATAACACTGTCAACAGAAACGAAATGATCTGTCCAGTCTACCGTCGCCTCGTTCCCCACTGAAGTGGAAAAGATAATATCAGGATACCTGTTGGCAAACATTGCCAGTTTCTTGATTCCTGCCAGGTTATTTCGCCGGTTCGCCTCGAGGATACTGTCGGTATAGATGCCTCCCCAGGGGCACCCGAAGTTATTCATCTCAGCACCTAACCATGCCCCGAGCATTACCTTGAAATTAAACTTTTCACGGCGGATTACCTCCAGTACGGTTTCAGCGTGTGCGTTACAATCGTAGAGTCTCAGATAAGCCCATCGCCCATGCAGGATCATAAGGTCTTGCTTCACCTGCTCATATGAGGGATGAGTATCGGTATCGGGACTCTGACCATGCCTGTACCCCGAGTAGCAAATTGCATTCCCCGGGGTGATTCCCAGTTCAGTGTACCTGTTCATTACGGATAAAACAGACTATGCTTCAGTATTTCAACTCTCCTTCTTCCGTCCAGAGACCCCAGTAGGCTCCCACGTCGCCTTCGGCACCCATCTTCCAGCTCTCGTCGAAGCTCGAGAAGTACATCACTTCTATATTTTCCTCGAGAGACCATTTCTGGATGTTTATGAAATACCTGAGGGCATTCACGGTTGACGGCTCTGATGCATCGAAGGCTGTCCCGCGGTCAGGCCATCCGGTTTCACTTATGACTATACGCTTACCCCCGGCCGCCCTCAGTGCACTGAAGTACATGTTTTTGATGTAAAGGAGGGAATAATCAATATGGCAACCTTCCCAGAAGGGATAGCAATTGGTGAATATCACGTCACATGCCTCTGTAACAGCAGGCCTGTTGACAAACTCATAATAGGCGTCAACGTAACCCACCGGCACCCCTGGCAGCATCTCCTTTACCCTGTGTATATAATCAAGCAGCTCCTGTTCGGTCAGTTCCTCACGGTAAAGGACTTCGTTCCCTACAGCCACCAGATCAGCGTTTCCTTCCCTAACCACCTTTACCAGGTTGTTGATCTCTTTCTCATTTTTCTCTTTGTCGTCGCCAAGCCAGGCGCCTGCCATTACCTTCAACCCGTTCTGTTTTGCTATTGCCGGGATCAGTTCATTGCCGTCAGTGCATGAAAAGGTCCTTATCCAACGGACATAAGGTTTGATAATACCGATCCTGTGCCTTATCTGCTCGGCTGTAATTATACTCCCCGGAGCCTGCCCTTTCTGATATGCGCTGTAGCAGATTCCGTGTATGCCGTTATCAAGGAATTCCCTGAAAAGTTGTTTGAGTTCATCGATTGTCCTGCCCGAGAAATCCTCCCCTGCGAGAGACATCAGTTTGTCGCTTCTGAATGACATGGTACTCTATCTTTTATTTATTTTCAATTTATCTGTAGCAAACCAGACCTGCCTGATTTCTCCGCTTCTCGAGAAGATACTCTGGCTGGTTTCTGCATCGGTCACACAACCTGGGATAATTCTCTTACCGCCGTTTGCATAGCAGATTGTAATTTCCTGCCTTACCCCCTCGGAAAAGATGACCGGAACCTGGCAAAGCGTGAAAACCATCTGCCCCGCGGCCAGTTCAATCATATTCTCCTTTCCGTCGGTGTCAAAGTATGTAAAACATTCTTCACTCTCAGAAAGTTCCTCCGCCCTTAGCATTGAAGGAATAAATGCCACCCTGCCGTTCTGAACAATCACACCAAGCTCTCCGAACCTGGAAATAATATCTTCCTTTACCTGGCCGGTAAGCCCGGGTTGTTTTGCTCCCGCACCGGCCGGGGTATGTGAATATGCATCGACGGGGAAGGCACCGTGCAGAGCCGGTGATTTATGGATACCCAGACCATCTTTAATAGCGTGGTAATGATCCCTGATCCTGTCGCACAGCTCTTTGACACTGCGGTTTCTTTCAGCTGCCTCATAGGTTTCCCGGACGGCTACCAGGAGTTTCGAAACCATATGCCAGTATATGCTGCCAAGTCCTTCGTAACCATAAAAAGTTCCTGATCTGCCGGTGAACGACTGATGATCAAAAACAGACTCGTAAAGGTGCAGTATCCTGTCTTTATCCTCCTCAGAAATTTTCCCGTATTCTTCCCGGTCAAGGCTCTCCAGGGCTGCCGAAAGCATCGCTTCGTTTCTGAAGGAACCGTTGAAATGCGCGCCACCCGCCTCATCAACAGAAATAATTGAACGATCATTTGCTGCAATCATCCTCTTAAGCAGTTCGGATCTGCTTAATTCCTCTGCGGGGATGTTATTCTTCTCGGTAAAGCGGGGAAGTTGCCGGAAAGGATAGAGCATGTAGCTCTGCTGATCATCCCGGTAAAGGGCACTCGATTTCAGGGCGTCAAGGAGCTGAATACTCATACCGGCATCAAGGTAGCCGGAACTCAGCGCCGCAACCTGTCCTTCCAGCATCAGGTAAAGCCTGCGAATTGTGATTCGTTTGTCCCTGAATGAGACCAGGTTGTACGAATGATACAACCCGTCATTACGCGCGTTTTCATCTATTGAGCGGTCAGCATATGCGGTCGTAAGCTTAAGGAATCCGAGCAGGGCATCACGCGTGACTGCTGATCGTTTGCCTGAAAAGGACCTGTTATAGATGGTTTCCCTGTATTCGCTTCCTGCTTTCCCCAGCGCAATTGTAAAGTCATACCTGGCACTTTCTGAAAAACCTTCGGTGAGAGCATGCCTGTAAGATTCCAGGACTACATTCACTCTGTCAAGCAGGGAAGATATTTCATCGGATAACCTGAACTCCTTTACACTGCTGTCTTCAAGCCGGCTAATCCAGAAACTCAATGACCGCTTCAGATAGCAGAGGGTTACAACCGATGTTCCGTTTCCTACAAGGGCGTTGTTTGCATCGTTCCACTCGGGACGCTGAGTGTTGAGCCAGATTCCTGCTCCCGGAATGAAATTTACAAGTTTGGCCAGCAGGGAACAGATTATCTTCTCCATCAGGTTTACCCTGTGCACCTCACCGTCAGCCCGCCGCAGAAGCGCTCCGTCAGAACCGGTGCTGCCGATCAGGTCATCGATTTTTGAGTTCAGGTCCCAGTCAAAAACTATAGTATCTTTAGGATTGGCCACAATCTCTTCGATGGACCTGATCCTGTAAGGTATATTCGCATATACGAAGATCTCTTCATTCAGCAACCTCTCAAGGCTGCCGGGATGATGGCTGCATGACTGTTCCAGGAATTTCTGAAGGTATATCAGCTGATGATCGCCCCAATACCCTATATATGCCCACGGATCATCAGGATTCGGCCTTTCCCAGTCTATGCCCTCACGGCTGATCCTGTAGGGATTGTATCCGTCAGCAGTGGATGCATTGACAAATCTTGCAATTACCGGCTCAATGTAACCCGGAAATGAGAGACAAAGGGCCTCCCAGTTCTGAAAAATATCCCGCCAGTTGCCCTGGTAACCCTTCTTTCTGCTTCCGTCAGAAAGCTTCGGCTCAATCTGAAACTGGTTCCAGGGCCGACTGGGATCGCCATGACGCCGGCTGAAGGTAAGGGGAAGGTACTCAAAGCCGATCCGCACCAGGTCAGGATCACCCTCACCCTTCAGCAAACCCATTAGCTGCTCACGTGCAATTACATCTGGCAATCTGTCAAGTAGTCCGGCATGCTTTTCACTGACCGGAAGGTTGCACTGGCTGACGTAATGCCTGAAATCACCCGTGTGTATGTTGTAATTTTCTTCGAATATGCCTCCCCGCATGATATTGTACAGCGTATTCGTAAAGTGACGGGCGTTCATCAGCTCGTCACCGCTGTGCTGAAGTCCGTCTGCAGCTGCAACCATGCGGACAAGATTAGCAGTACCGGCTGCAATCTCTTCTTCCAGCTTCTGCACCAGGTTAATGTCGCTTCTGAGAAAACGATCGAGGTTGTTTACATCAGCCGTGTCTTTGTTTACATCAGCAACATAATACCATGTCGCATGCCCTTCTCCCTCCAGGTCATATTCGCCTACCGAATAGTAAGCTCCCTTCTCGGCGAAAAGATCAGTCTCCGTCTCCGGAATACCTCCTTTACGGCATTCTTCAATCTGCCTCTCAGAAATAAGAAAATCCGAATCATCAACTGTACCTGCAGACCAGACCACCGTTGCCTTCAGCGCTTCACTGGGTTCGGCAGTATCGACAGGTATTGAGCTGAGCATATAAAGTGCAAGTTTACTGTAGGGCAGCAACTCATTCTTCCTGTAGGCGGTCAGCAGGTTGCTGTATTCATTCTGAAAAGCATAGTCAGCGCCGTATGGAAGAATATTGCATATCCCGTCAAGGATCCGGATCTTCAGTTTCGCACCCCGGTGCGCCTCAATCTTTGACTTCTTGATCCAACCGTATTTCTCACTGCTGTACCAGCCATAGCGGAATGTGACTCCCAGGTCAAGGTTCTTTTCTTCAAAAATCATTGAATTGCCGTAGATGCTCTTATAGAGGTTTCGTTCCAGTCTGTAAATCCTGTCATGCCCGGCTGCAAAAGGCTCCCACAGAGAGGTCCGGCCCTCCCTGAAAACAAGGCACGATGTCTTGCTTCCTGTTTTGCCTCTGTAATCATGTATTTTATCTTCTGTATAATAGGGGAAGATGGCCATATTACGGTCTTTCCGGCCAGCGGTAAGAGAACCGTTGCTTGAAATGTACATCCATAGGTCAGAATCGCTGACCAATGCTACAAAGAAATCGGGGATCTGATCATAATTTCCTATCTTATAGTACTTTCCGTCTTCCAGGGTAACAATGGCCCCGGTGACAGCCTTGTCATCAGATAATAGATTTGTATTTGCTAACCAGATGTCTTTCATTTCTTTATTGGCATTGTGGTTCAGGAATAAGGACTCTTGCTAAAGCTGTATCTGAACAGTCATAAGTGAATTGGCCGGAGAGGTAATTACTGCATGTTGTCCCTTGACCTGAAGACTAAGAGGAATCTCCTTCTTCGTTGTGTTCAGCAATTGCACCGCCAGCATTCCGTCATCATTAATTGTTGCGCAGGCATGCAGTGCATCCGGATCCAGTCCTTCGGCTTTCTTCCGGGTGGCGACAGCCCTGTCACCCGGTCTTATCGTCCTGCTGAACTGTGCCAGGATGTAATAAACAGGTGTGTAATACACCTCTTTCGTCTCAGTGTTGATCATCACCGGAGCTCCGCAATAGTTGCCTGCATGATTGGGGCCGCCGTTATGATCGAGTACTGCGTTCCAGTCTATCCATCCTCTCATCCAGTGGTCAATGCTGACTATAATGTTTCTGGCATAACGGTGAACAGGGGTGTAGATCGGATGGTCCTCCTGTTTTATACCTTCCCATGTGGCAGAGTATCCCCAGTCGGTGGCATTGGGATTCCACCAGAAAGAATCATTGTTGAACCAATTCTCCTCCTTGAATTTTTCAGGATCGGTTATGCCTGCCGGAGCAGGCTTCCCGAGGTCATCTATGCAGCCTTCAGTATGTAATATTGCATGGTTGGGATATTTTTCATGAACCCTTTCAAACACATCTTCATAAACCCTGAAAGTACTCTCATACCAGTGAACTGCAGTGCCGTAAACATATTGAGCCGTTTCAGGATCACCAAGGATGCCGTCAGCCCAGCGTTCGAGGCCATCCCTGTTCTGATCGTAAATCAGGATCTTTACATTCGGGTGATCGCTGCCTTTCAGCCCTGGTCCCAGATACTTTTTTATAAAGTCATTCTGTGTTTCAGGAGTAAAATTCATGCTTTCCCACTGCCCGTTGTTGCCGTGCGGCTCATTTACGGGAGTGATAGCCCATATCTCAATCCCTTCTTTCCTGCAGGCTTCAAGGTATCTGATCAGGTACCGGGCATATGTCTCTTCATATTCCTTCTTTAGTGTCCCGCCAGTTCCCTGGTAATTGTTTTCGGCTGACCCGGGTACGTACCAATCTTCAATATCCTTCATCCATGCGGGTGCAGTCCACGCTGAAGCGACAATCTGCAGTATGCTGTCTTTCTGCCTGCTCTTGATCTGAAGCGCCTCCTTTATCATCGGAAGCAGGTCATAGGTCTCATCAATGATACCGGGATATTTTGCCGGGCTGAATCCGGCTTTATCAGGCTCAAGACTGAACGATTCAAGGTCAGTGTCACCAGGCTTGTCAGCATATGAATACTTTCCCTCGACACTGAAATCACACGCACCGATATGTGTACGGGTGATCGGGAAATTTGCACCCTCCTCCCCGAAAAGTGCCTCCATAACCTCTGCCCGCTGTGAGGGTTCAAGCCGGGCAAGAACAAAGGCTGAAGATTCTGTGACTGATGACCCGATACCATCCATTGTCTGTCTGATCTGACCGGGGTCAATTATAATTGCCGTGCCTTCTGCATCTCCCCTGGCAAAGCGGACGTTGCTCTTTTCCGCAATCTTGTCTCCGCTCTCGGAAGTCAGAAGTATCTTGCCGGTGGTGAGTAAAGCCCTGTCGCTTTTACATGATTGCATGACTGAAATGATTATTGAAAACAGCAAACAAAAGATGAGTGTTTTTTTCATAGGTGGCAAATTTACAGTTATCTGGTAATTCAACAAGATCCCCGGTCCCGGGCAGACTGTCAGAGTTCACCCCTCCGGGCTACTAGTTCTGCCTTGATCTCACGGGCCTTTTTCTCTGTCAGATCATACTTCCACATAACAACTATGGCCAGCAAGGCTGTGAGAGCCGGAATTGTGATATCTGCCAGACGGAGTTTGGTAATGGTCTCACTCGCCTGCACAGGTATATTCTGGTCGAAACCCACAAGTTTCAGGACGAGACCCCCGAGCACAAGTGCCAACGCCTGCCCGAGCTTGACCATCCACCAGTAGATCGCGCCGAAAGTGCCTTCTTTTCGCGGCATGCCGTTATTCAGCTCGTCAAGATCACAGACATCGGCAGTCATACTCATCATCAGGGTAAATAATCCCCCTATGCCAAATGACATCAATGGTATAGGCATGAAGATCAGCCAGGGATTTCCCGGATTAAAGCCCCACCATTTAAGTGCGTAACCAATTATAGATATCACTGTTGATATTATAAATGCCTGTCTCTTGCCAAACCTGGTTGCCAGGGCTGAAATAACAGGAATGACCAGGAAAGCAGTCACAATGGCTGATACAGTAGAGAACCATGCAGGCCAGTTGCCGGCAAGGCCATAGTCGCCCTTGAACATATAGAAAACAATGATGAAGTAGCTGAATGAAGCCACCATCTGGAATCCGTTGAAGACAAGGAATGTTGCCCCGCAAAGCTTCATGAACGGCTTGTTCTTCGAAACCTGGACAATGCCCCTGAAGAGATCCTTCAGGTTGGAAACAAGTGTCCGGAAGTTGATCTCCTTCCTGTTTTCCATATTCGAGGCGTCAATCCCCTTGCAGAAAATCGCAGGAAGAATACCAAGCACCAGGCAAATGCCCCCTACTACAACCGACAGTCTTCGTACCCCGACAGCCTGCGTTTCGAACAGATTGGGATTGGCAATAAGTACCCAGAACCAGGGCACTATCATCCATGCAATCTGCCCCATCGTCTGAGAAAAAGCCATCAGCCGTGTCCGCTCGTTATAATCGCTTGTCATCTCGTAACCGAGTCCGATGAGAGGGGTGGCGAAGATTGTGTTGCCCGTCAGGTATATGAGAGAGAAGATCAGGAAATACCAGAAGTTGTACATCTGTGAATTGTGCGGATAAAGCTGCCAGAGAACCGCAAAAAGCACTCCGCTCATTATTGCACCTATGAAGATATAGGGTCTCCTGCGTCCGAATCTTGATTTGGTGTTGTCGGAAATAAAACCCATGATCGGGTCAGTAATGGCATCGTAAAACCTGGGCAATCCACCAAGCAAACCTGCCAGGAACGGATCCATGCCAAACGCTGTAAGCAGAAAGAACATGAATATACCAAGTGATCCGGGCAGAAGGTTGTTCACCAGATGACCGGCCCCGAAAGCTGCCTTCTGTATCATCGGAACCTTGTCTCTCGCGGATGTTACATATTTGCTCATCTCTTGAATTTTAATGAATGCGAAAAGACATTTTCATACAGCTGATCCTTTCACATCCTGTTATAAGTTAAAGGTTAGTTTATCAGATTAAAAGTAGTTGAAATTATTCTGTCAAAGGACTTCCTCATACACCCTGACATAATCTACATACATTGTCTGGGGAAAATTTGTGTCAGATGTGGGGAATCCGACATAGCTTCCGCCTACGGCTACATTGAGGATTATGAAGAAGGGGTGGTCATAGACCCATTCTCCGGTTACGTCGCCCGGATTGATCTCCTGGTAAAGCACGTCATCAACATAGTAAGCGATGAAGTCTTCACCCCATTCAATTGCAAACGTGTGAAAATCAACATCGAACCTGTCATCCTTAAAGCCGTAGCTTTTGGTTATCGCGGCACCGCCTGAATAACCCGGACCATGAACGCTTCCATGGACCAGGTTTGGTTGCTGGCCCCTGTATTCCATTATGTCAATCTCTCCGCACTGAGGCCACGGATTTGTCTCAAGATCAGCACCAAGCATCCAGAATGCCGGCCAGATGCCCGGGCCCCATGGCATTTTTATCCGGGCTTCGAAACGACCGTATGCCTGCTCGAATTTACCCTGAGTCTTGATCCTTGCCGAGGTAAATGATCCGCCGGTGTTAAGAGCCGTTATCTTCAGCATTCCATCCTCTGTTTTTATGTTCTGAGGATCATTTGTATATGTCTGGAGCTCCGCATTACCCCAGCCGCCACCGCCGAGATCATTTACCCATTTCGTGGCATCGACAGCTCCGTCAGTATCGAACTCGTCCTGCCAGACGAGTGTGTAGACCCGGTCCGCCTTCTTCTCCTCGCACCCTGCCATCACGAGAATGAGGAGCAAGAGGAACATACTTCTTAGATTGATTATTAACCTGAATGATTTCATCTTAGTTATTTTAGGTTGTCTGAGTATATTAATAGGTTAGGGCAGTGGTTACAGCCCCTCTGAAATTTCTGTTCATTGAGGCTGTAACCGGACTGCTGCTATTTGTAGAGATAGAGATTGTCGATATACAGGTTGTTCATGGTACATGTAAGTACAATCTGCGCGAAGTCGGACCTGGTCAGCGTACCTGTAAATGCAGTTAAAGGCAGGTCAAATGAAATCCATTTGCCTTTTTCGAGGGCAGGTATGCTGCCGTTCACAGTATGCACCACTGTCAGTATGAAGCTTGATACTTCGCCAGTGCCTCCGCCGAAGTCAACACCCTTGATTGTGAGCACATCACCCGGCACAATATCGTCAGGTGTCCAGATATCCATATGGAAACGGGTCATAGCTGAAGCATTAAGCTTATGGGCGCTGAAATCAATACCGGCAAAGTTTGTAAAGGTGTACTTCTTGACTGCATCTCCGGCCACTGTCAGATCCTCTACGTTCGAGTCGTCCCATTCTGCTGACCAGGAATCCACTGTCACGTTAGCGTATGCATTGCTGAAGAATGAAATAACATCAGCGGCATTTCTTGCCGGCGGTGTCGGTGCTGCAACTGTCGGGCCACCCGTCTGACCTCCGCCCGTCTTGTAGAAATAGAAGTTGTCTATCCATATTGTGGTTGCTCCTGATGGCTGACCCACAAGAATATACTGTGCGAGGTGAGCCCTGGTGGTCAGTCCCGTGAAATTGCTCAGCGGTATGTCATAGCTGACCCAGACTCCCTTCGCAGGGGTTGTATACTCGATCTGATGCTCAACATCATCACCACCTCCGTACGCAGCGTTGGCACCGAAATCAACCAGTTTTATGCCGAACTTTGTGAAGTCAGCTGACCATACATCGATATGAACATGTGACATGCCAGTGGCATCAATCATATTGGGGTTGGTCTCAATACCCACAAAGTCAAGTGCTGAATACTTCTTGGCGGCGTTGCCGGCAATTGATACCTCTTCAAGAATGGCAGCTGACCAGTCAGTTCTCCATGTATTAACAGTTACGTCAGAGTATGCATTGCTGAACAATGATATCACATCGGCAGCATTCCTTGCCGGCGGTCCAGGAGCTGCGGCCGTAGGTTCGGTTGCAGCACCTCCTGTCCTGTAGAAGTAGATGTTGTCGAGGTAAATATTGGAGGGGTTGGTCCCTGCCTGCCCGTCGAACTTCATCTGGAACACCTGGTTGAGGCTCATTCCTGAAGAAGTGAATGAGGTGAGGGGAATGTCATAGCTGTTCCACTGACCGGCCACGATGGGAGTAAGAGACACAAGGCTCTCCTGCGGTGACCCGGAAGCGTTTATTGGTGTCACTCCTACAACAGTGGCATCTGCAGTCCACATGTCAACATGCAGGAATTGCATGCCTGAAAGATCCTGCTGTGAAGACAGTACAGTACCCTGGTAGTTGAAATTTGCATACTTGAGAGTGCTGTTGCCGGCAATGTCTTCGGTAGTCACCACAGTGCTCTGACCCCAGTTCGGATTGAAGTCGGTGCCACTGAGGCTGGTGTATGCCCCGCTGAACAGTGAAACAACGTCAGCAGCATTCCTTGACGGCGGTTCAGGCGCCCCTGCAGTGGGTGCAGTTGCTCCGCCACCGGTCTTGTAGAAGTAAATATTGTCGAGGTAAATGTTGGAGGGGTTGGTTCCTGCCTGCCCGTCGAACTTCATCTGGAATACCTGGTTCAGGCTCATCCCTGATGAGGTGAATGATGAAAGAGGGATGTCATAGCTGTTCCACTGACCGGCAACGATGGGAGTGAGTGATACAAGGTTCTCTGCCGGTGACCCGGAAGCGTTTATAGGCGTCACGCCTACTGCAGTGGCATCCGCGGTCCACATGTCAACGTGCAGGAACTGCATGCCTGTAAGATCCTGCTGTGAAGAGAGCACGGTACCCTGATAGTTGAAATTTGCATATTTGAGAGTGGCGTTTCCGGCTATATCTTCGGTAGTCACCACAGTGCTCTGACCCCAATTCGGATTGAGATCAGTGCCACTGAGGTTGGTGTATGCCCCGCTGAACAGGGAAACAACGTCAGAAGCATTCCTTGAAGGAGGTTCAGGCGCAGCTACTGTGGGCCCGGCAACCGGTCCGCCCCCTTTGTAGAAGTAAACATTGTCAAGATAAAACCCGGTCGGCCCAGTTCCGAGTTTCTCGAGGATAATCTGTGCCAGTTTGCTCCTTGAAGCCAGCCCTGCCAGGCTGAAGTCAGCACTAATCCAGGTCTTTGAGGCAAGCGGTCCGGGTATCTCAAACGAAACTGAAGGATCAGTGCCGTTAAGGGAACCATCCGGACCCATATCCACAAGCTTGACTGAAAGCTTGTCACCGGGAGCAACTGCGTTGGGAATCCATACATCCATATGAAGACGGGTCATTTCTGAAGCGTTAACAGGAGGTGTGGTGAACTGAATCCCAACGAAATTAAAGTTGGTATAGTAAAGCACGTCATCATTATTCACCTTGAAATCGGCGGACCGTGTTGTCTGATAAGGCTCCCAGTAACCGTTGTAAAAGTCAACGGGCACATTTGTATAAGCATTGCTGAAGATGGATATTACATCTCCGGCTGCCTGGGAGGGTACAGGCGCATGGATGAATTCTCCGGCTGAAGTGACCGTCATGGAGCCGGTTGCCTCTGTTCCTCCTGATGTTGCAGTTATTTTCGTCGTTCCTGCAGCCAGTACCTTGATTGTACCCTTGCTATCAACCTCAGCTACAGCCGGATCTGATGACGCAAAGCTGAACCATGCGGGTGCTACCTGAAATACCTGGTCAATGCCATCCGGCATATTGAAGGCCATGCTGAGGCCGCTTAATGCAAGACTCAGGCCGTTAACGGCTGATTCCGAAACTTCGTTCCCATCGAGTATCAAAGGCCTCTTGTGTGCTATCGTACCCAGCTTCTCGAACTTTACTTCGTCAAACCAGAGTGTATAGCCCGTTCCGTCCTCGGGCCCTTCAGAGTAGTAGAACATCCCTTTCTCTGCCGTAAGCTTCGAAGCGTCAGGAATGGGTATAATATACTTTTTCCAGTTTGAGTTTACTTTCATTCCACCCAGCGAGACAAGGTATTTTGACTCGCCCAGGTCATTTCCAAAGCCAACCAGGTCTACTGTTGCAGCTTTTGATGCTTTGGCCCAGAAAGTGATGGCGTCAAATGCGGACAGATCCCGCGCCATTGATGTAAAGTAAACACCTCCGGCATAACTCCCCTGAGGGTCACCCGCATCCGGAATTTCTATCTTCATTGATGCAGATCCTGAATACCTTACCTCATTGTCCACATCAAAAGCAGTAACCTTTGAACCTCCAAAGGCTGCATAATTAAGCCCGGCGCTGAATCCGTCAATGAAGACCTCCGGGATCGAGGGATACTTTGCAAGCTCAAGATCTTCAGTATCTCGTGTACAGCTTACCGGCCATACAAGCATAATTGCCGCAAAAAATGCAATTATAGAATTGCTATATTTTCTCTTTTCCATTTTGTTGCTTTTTTTCAGGTTACATACCGATGTTGAAATGCAGATAGGTTCTGATCTCCCATTCGGAACCATTCGGGTAACCCGGAACGGTAGGATCACTGACATACTCACCGTTCACATCGAGTGTGCGGGTCGGACAGTAACGAGGCGAATACTGATCGAGCGTACGCCTTGTAAAGCGGAGGCCTATCCTTGTGTCAGGCAGATCAAACCATTTGGGTTTTGAGACTGCTGTGGAAAGGTCTATTTTGATCTGCAACGGGTAGGTGAGGTTGAAGTCACGGTGGTAGTCATACGGACCCCAGTCATTCACCTTCACCATTCCGGTGAGTTTGGTTTGTTTGTAAATCATCCGGAGGTCACCTGTGTAGCGCCTGATAAGCCTTTCATCACTACCGTTCGACTCAGCATCACCGGCCAGAA
Source organism: uncultured Rikenella sp. (assembly GCA_964579645.1). Lineage (GTDB taxonomy): Bacteria > Bacteroidota > Bacteroidia > Bacteroidales > VadinHA17 > SR-FBR-E99. Next base: position 16,798 of record CAZOHL010000035.1, read on the forward strand.
GGTTTACTATAAATCCGAAATCAGGAGTAAGCCTGGAAACGATCCTCGCGTATGCTTCCCAGAGATCCCTTGCCGGGGGCGCTCCCGGGAATGCAAAAGTGGTCCTGCCGTTGGCAAGTATCCCGATGGCGGCATCCTGTGTTGTAGGATGATGCCGGTATACAACTCCGGTGCTTATTGCAAACGCGGCGTCTTCTGTCAGATCATTGTCCCAATCATACATCCATGTTGCCGGCGTTGGGTCATATGTCAGCAGGATCTCTCCTGCGACAGTCTCCCTGTTAAGCCTTACGGCGAAGGGGTCTTCGAGGATATTCCTCGCCCTTCCCGGTGCAGGCACATCAGAAGGCATAGGTCCGATCAACGGCTTTTGCCACAGGAAATTGGGGGCTACCTGCAGATTTCCGAACGTTAGTGCAAATCCGGTCAGGAAATTGTACTGGTTACCGCTTCCGCTGTCTTTCAGCCTCCAGCCTGTGAAGGTTTTTGTGTAGTCAGCGCCTCCTCCTGCAACGAGACCCATGGCTGCTCCCTGGGCATACCACATTAACGGACCAGCAGATAATGTGACCTTCATCTTTCCACCCCAGGTGTCCTTTGAGTTTATCTGATCCTGATATACAGTGTAATTTCCGCTCTCTCCTTCAACAAGCTGGAATGTCTCACCGACACGCGGCTGGCCTGCCCAGATTCCGCCAACTTCTATGCCCACCTTACCGATCGTCCTTTTGATGTGAAGGGTGGTCCTGCGTGTGGGAGGCGAAGGAATCGCAAAGGAACTGACTGCCGGCGCCTGCTCATCGAGGTCTTCATGGAAAATACCAGTTATGTCAAAACCTCCGATTTTGCGGCTGTACTTGACCAGCACAGCGGGGTTGGCTCCCCACCACAGCTCAGGACCGAAAGCCACCTTGAGACCGTCAAGCCCCTTCTTGCCCGCCATTTCCACCCCAAAGGGGGCCTCGCCGTTGTATATATCAATGTTCGGTCCATAGTTGGATTCGGGATAAAGCCCGAAGAAATCACCCTCATAGCCCCAGTGATAGTGCCCTGTCCGGTAGAAACTCTTCAGATCAAAGTACTTGCTCTTCCATGTGAAATCTGACCTGTAAATCTGCAATCTGTCAATTGATGAAAGCTTCAGATTGCCATTGTCAGTATTCACCTCCCGTGCGCGGCCCCTGTTCTCGTAGAAAATCTCATCGATAGGGTTCTCTGCAATATGACCAAGGATATTGACCGATACATTACCATAAACGCTCTCAGAGGGCTTGGCCTCTATATCAACATAATATGACTGCATGTGGTCAAAACCCAGTTCATCAGGATAATTCTCAGCGCCGGCTACAGGATCATCCGGAGTTGAAATCCTTTTTCCCCCGGTATTGAATGTAGTTAATTCCGCTCTCATTCCCTTGATGCTTACCATCTTCGACTTCTCGCTGACCATTGCAGCCTTGTCTGCCCTGGCCCTGACAACCATGTCAGTAAGCCCTATTGAGGAGAAGTGATTCCTGATGTCTTCAGCAGATACACCTTCACCGTATGGATTTATTTTATGTGCTTCCCTGAGGGCATAGTAGGCAGCCCTGGGGTAAAGCTCGTAAAGCCCGGATGAGTTGGTCGGACCCTTGGCGCATACGCCGAACCACTCTTCATTCATGTTGTTTTCACCCGGGGCATAATCATTGAGATACCCTCCGTTAACCCATGAAGCGCTGTTGTCATGCACTTCCAGGTTGGAGGTCTGAAGATATTTCCACCATCCGTCACTGAACTGAAAGGTGAAACCGCCCAGGCAGTTTTCTGCCAGGCCCAGACCTGCTGCATTCTCATATATCTCCTGCCAGTTACCGAGCATGTAGTAAGCCTGCGACTGCTGATCCTCCTCGTTTCGCAGCGCATTGAAAGCATCAGCACCGAACTCAGTGAACATCATTGGTTTGCCGAGCACTGATCTTACTCTGCTGAAAGCATCACCGAATGAAACACCCCTGTACATGTTTACCCCGAAGATGTCAACATCCTTGCACTCCTGGGCAATGATGTCAAGGAAAAGAAGGTCACCGTTACACATTGCCACAGGCACGGAATGATCTATCTTCTGCATTGCCACGGCGGCTTCATTGAACACCTTGTATAAAGCTCCTGCACGGATTGTCGATTTCCGGTCTTCCATCGGGATATCTTCCGTTTCGGCTCCTTCCCAGAAAAGACCGTAGTTGTTTTCATTTCCCAGAAGGAACATCAGGAGACCACGCGTACCCTTGTATTCCTCAACCATGGCCGTTACTTCCCTGAGCAAAAGTTCCCTTACCCTCGGATCTGAATATTCTGTATTCGCAACCCACTGGCTGCCAATGGTAAGCCCGTACCTGCCGAATGAATGATTGAGCATCGTATAGATCCCGTAATTGTCATATATGTACTCAATCCATTTCCTGGGCACACCGGTGTATTGCCTTATGGCATTTACCCCCATGTGTTTCAGCATTGACATCTCAGAATCAAGTGCAGCCTTGATCAACTCATCCTTCTGTTTCCAGAGGCTATAAGAGAAATTGGTGCCGATGGGAAAATAATCCCAGTTCATTCCGTTGATCATGAACTCTTTGCCATCGACCAGCAATCTAAAACCCTCTTCATCTTCCATGACCCTGACTTCATGCGATCTGAGCGCAGGATCGGAATTGGTCAGCGTGACCTGTGCCACTGCATCCTGGGCATAAGCCCCTAAGAGATACAGGGTACAAATAAAAAAGCAGGTGATTGGTTTCATAGGTATAGGATTGAATTATTTGGTTATTTATCGATTTCTTTGAAATCAGTTAAGAAAGTTAGGCCATGATACGAATCACCACCCCTGGACGATCCCCTTCTAAAACACTACATAAGTGCGGCTGAATTACTTCAAAAACACAACATTTAAATTCTGAAATGCCTTACTTTTCTGCCTTTGCCGGGTAAGGGGTCTTAATAATGAGGCTTCGCTATCAGGGACCTGGCACTGAGAAATGTCTTTTCCTGAAGCCCTGTTCCCCGACCATGCAGCAAAACATCAGAATCCGGCCAGATAGGCTGAAAGATTGACATCTCTCGAAAGATGCATTTTCTTACGCAGACGGTAACGGCTTACCTCTGCTCCACGGTAGGATATGTTCAGAATTGCTGCGATCTCTTTCGTCGGGATGTTCATCCTTATGAAAGCACATATCCTCAGATCATACGAAGTAAGATCCGGATACTCTTCTTTGAGTCTTCTGAAGAAATCCTCATTCGCTGCGTCAAAATAGCTCTCAAAGATCTTGTTCTGTTGCCTGATGTCAATTGCCCTGGTTATCTTTCTCTTCAGACCACTGATCTTCTCCTTAGCCTGATCATTTGTTACATAGTCCTGAATACCATGCAGTTCGTCGGAGATCGTCTTGAGAAGCTTGTTCTTCTCGATAATGGTCATTGTTTGATTTGCCAGCTCCCTGTCCCTGAAGACCATATCTGACTGCAGCTTCTCATTGCGGAGATCAACTATCTCTTTCTCGGCAAGCAGCACCTCCTGCTCATGTCTTATTTGCTGCTCCTTCAGTTCCCTTAGGAGCTCTTCCTCCTTTCTTCGTGCTGCCTGCGCAGCCTTGTTCAGAAAGTACCTTATAATACCGTAAAGCAATGCCGCAAAAATCAGCGCATATAAAACGTAGGAAATAGCTGATCTCGTGAACGGAGGTGACACCGTGAAGCTGAAAAATGCGGTTTCGCTCTCAGAGCCGTAAACATTCAATGCCTTTGCGCGAAGAGTGTACTGGCCTTCATGAAGATTTGTAAAGTCCTTATAATGCTCGGACGTCCATTCTGACCATCCATCTGAAAAGCCCTCCAGGAACCAGCTGAAAAGCACAGGCTTTTCATTCTCGAAAAATGGCGCAGCAAAATGAAAACGAAACGAGTTGTTTTTCCATGGAAACCGGAATCCGGTGTCATTGGCACCATCCCAAAGATATATCACCGAATCCGGTTTGCCGGTTTCTACCCTGGTAATGTACGCCGGGAAGGCACTGTTGTATTGCTTGGGAACGGATGGATTATAGTTGACAAAACCCTCCTCTAGACCCATCAGGATGTTATCGCTGTCATAAGGATAAACCGACTCGAACTCGTTTACAAACTTTTCTCTGAGCTTCCTGAGAGGCACAGTGACGCGAGTGTAGGTCATGTCTTCATTCTTCCGGAGGTAGCCCGACTCGGATTCGGCAATAAACCATGTGTACCCGTTTCCTGCAGTGGTCACGGACATAATCCTGCCTGTCCGGTCAAAGAGGCTGTTCAGTTCGTCTGAAGCTTTGAAGACGTTGGCGGTGCCATCATACTCGAATACTCCTTCATCTGTAGATACACAGATCCTGTTGTCAAAGCTGAAGAGTATATTGCCTGTCCGGGAAGTCAAGCCCTTGTCCTCCACGTAACGCACCGTCTCATTTACATTATGGTAATCGTCGTCGGGCTTGAGCCTGTAGATTCCTCTGCCGCTGTGCCCCACCCAGATATAACCATTTGAGTCCTGAAGAAGATACCTGCTCGATTCATCAAAACCCTCAATCCGCCGCTCGAATTTCCAACCGCCGTCTGTCTTCCTGAATAGTGCCAGACCTTTGTAATGACCACCTATTAGCAGGTCAGGCCTGTCGTTAACTGAAATAAACTTCCATGCTCCTTCCATGTCAGAGATCCTGACTGCAGTATTGCCACTTATGACAAAAGTGCCGTTGTTATGCCCGCACAGCAACTGGCCCCCTGCTTCGGTCAGTGTCCATACCTGACCTGCACTGTTTTTCACAAGCTGAAAGTCGGTTGTGGATGATGTTGCGTTAAATGGTACTGCAAAAAGACCCTGGTTCGTACCCAGGTAGAGATTGCCGTTGAAAACCCTGCAACAATATCCGGTTCCGATCTTATCAGTACTGATGTAGGAGAGGGGTGAGTTTATCTCGATAAAATCAATGCCGTTATCCAGCCCCAGCCACAGGTTTCCGCTCCTGTCAGCCAGCATGCTCAGAACAGTGTTGTTCTGAATACCCCAGTCAGTATTAAGGTTATAGATGATATTGCCATCATTATCAGAAATTACAAGGCCGTTTAATACCGTGCCGAATGCAAACCGGTTGCCCGGCAGCTTTACAGCACTGTACAGCCTGCTCTTCATAAGCATGTCATTTACCGGAGTATTCCATCCGGTGACCTTGCCATCATTAAACATGAAGAGACCTTCATAGGTGGTACCGATCAGCATCCGCCCGTTATCAAGATCAAGAATCGAGTTTATCTCTGTTTCGCTGTGCGCCTCCCATAATGGCAGCTTAACAAGTGAGTCTCCGGCAAGTTCTGCGATTCCCTCTCCGGGTTCCTGTACAAGCACCCTGCCTCCCACCTTATGCGAGAAACGGAAACGTGTGGATGGCTCAATGACTTTGATTGTATCACCGGCATAAAGGAAGATATAATCGTAGCACTGAAACACAATGCCGGCCTCAGTCTCGTGGATCTTCCATATTTCATCAAATTCCCTGAACTGCTCGGGAAGCATATATTTGAGGCTTCTGAACGACGAAGGTTTGTGGCCTTCGCGCTCGATGATCCCGAAGTCATTTATCAGTCCTGCGCAGATCCTGTCCCTGCTGTCGACAAGTATGCTTCTCAGAGGCGCACTGGCCGAAATACGGGTCAGGCTCCACTCAACCCCGTCAAAAGAGAGTAGTCCGTCATTATTTGCAAAATATATGAATCCCCTGCTGTCCTGGCAGATGCCCCAGTTCTGGGTGTCTGCATTATAATCTGATTTGCCGAAGTTCCTTACGAAGGGCGTTCCCCGGTAATTCTGCTGGGCTGAGGTCATTGCCGCAAGAAACAGCAGCAGGAAGGTCAGTTCTCTTGACATGGTTCAGAATAGGCACTGTCAAGATAAACAATTAATGTTAACAGCCGGCAGGCTGTACACTTTTTCTGGGTGCGCTTTGAGATGCGGATGCCGGGTTTTTGGCCGATAACACTTTAGGAATGCGGGAAAATGATTTTGTGGTCCTGGAGGGAGAGGATTTCTGTGAGGAAGATTGGAGCCGGGAAATGGCTCGGGAGCCTTGAAGATTCAGGTTACATGGGAGATGACTTGAGCCGGGAAATGGCTCTGGGAACCGGTAGACAGGGGATTTCGCCTGCGAAGACAGGGGCCTGGAAATGGCTCTGGAACCTTGAAAATTCTGGTTACATGGGAGATGACTTGAGCCGGGAAATGGCTCGGGAAGGAGGGGAGAGGAATAAAACCGGCGAGCCTGGTAGCAGAGTGCTGCTACTTGAATATAAGTTTCTTGGAAGTGACCTTGTGACCGTCACTGTCAGTTGTCGTCTCTTCCGCCGTCTTGTAGTCGGGAGTGAGGAGCCTTGGCATGAAAATCCCGAACAAAATGAATATCACTCCTGCAAGAGCTGCCAGGCCAACCGTCAGCAAAGGATTATCCTTTACTTCCGGCCAGCCTGTTATGGCTATTGCCAGGGAAATTATTATCAAAAGCCCGCCTGCAAAAGTTATCCAATGATAATGTCTTGTCTGGCGGGTAGAGACTATATACAGCAGGATCAGCGGTATAATCAGTGCTGAATATTGTGACATGAGAATCAGCCTGACGGAGATGGCGGCAAGCAACAGTAGGAATATTGTGTTGATTATCCCGTATTGCCTGATTCTTGAAGGCTCCGGGATATACTGAACAATCCTTGCGATTTGTTCGTGCAACCTGGGATCATTGAACGAGGAATAAATATCCCTGAAGACATCACTCTTTGGCTTGCCGGCCATAATTTCACGCCTGGCATAATCGGTGACCTTCTGCCTGTCGAATTCCATGATGACCCAATTAACTGGTTAAAGAATTGTATAATATCGGGTAAGGCACTCTCTTCTGACGGCCCTTATTATTCGTCGATGCCACGGATGACCCTGCAGGGATTTCCCGCCGCAAAAACATCAGAGGGTATGTCCCTGGTGACAACACTGCCAGCCCCGATAACACTTCTGTCACCGATTTTAACTCCCGGACAGATCACCACACCTCCACCTACCCATACATCCTCTCCGATTATTACAGGCCTGCCGTATTCGAGCCCGGTTGCACGCTCCTTCGCACTCAGGGGGTGAGTTGCAGCATATATCTGCACGCTGGGCCCAAACATCGTCCTGTTGCCGATCTGCACCCTCATCACATCCAGAACCACACAATTGAAGTTGAAGAAGACATTGTCGCCAATGAACAGGTTGGTTCCGTAATCACAGAAGAATGGTGGCTGGAGCCACAGATTCACTCCTGAATTGGGCAGCAGTTCACTTATGAGGCGCTTCCTTTTTTCCTTTTCGCCTTCCTCTGAGTTATTCAGCTCTTTAAGCAACATTCTGGCCCGCAACCTTTCCTCTGAAAGCTCCGCGTCAAGGGCGTTATACAACTCGCCCGCCAGCATCTTCTCCTTTTCGGTCCGCATCCTTATCTGTCGCTGGTTTGCTCAACCCAGACAAGTTCAGAGGTGTTGTAACCTATTTCCTCTGCAATCTTCAGATACTTCGTCCTGACCTCGTCAGGTATTGAGGTCTCCCGGGATAAAATCCACAAATACTTCAGGCTCTCTCCGGCCACAAGGGCATATCTATATTCTTCATCAAGAGCTATGACATTGTATCCCGAATAGAAAGGACCAAAGAAAGAAACCTTCAGCATGGCAATGTTTTCGTCTCCTGAAAACTTCGCCTTGCCAATTGCCTGAGTCCGTTCTTCCCTGACAGTATTGTATCCCCGGTTGTCAACTTTTATTGTTCCGTTCTCATTCAGGGAATATTCTGCTGTGGTGTTGTTAAGGTTGCGCTCAAATCTGAAATCCAGCCTTGCAATCTCGTACCATTTGCCTAGGTACCGTGCTTTGTCAAAGGGTGTGACTGCTGTGGCGCCTTTGGGTATCGAGGCACATGAGGTGAAAGAGGTCACAATTATAAGGGCAAAGAGCACATAGAGCGGATTATTTCTGTCCATGTTTGTTATATTAGGTGATTTAATTATCTGAGCATTTCTTATGCCTGTTGTGATTCAGGCGCAAGATACGAATTGTTGCTGACTTCAGGCAAGGACTGCCGGCAGCTGTCTTCCGTTGAATGCTTCAACAAGTTCATCGAGGTGATCTCTTCCGAACTGCCCGAAGTCTTCCTCGTCAAGGATGATTCTGCGCTTCTTGCCTGTGTCCAGGATAATGTCTGCAAGGAGCTGATCTGTAAGGTTCCTGTGTATTTTAATTTTACGTATATACTTGTATTCTATTCTGTTATCATATGAAATCCTGGACTGAACAACCATGGCCGGAATCCCCAGGCTGATGATTGCAACACTGATCCACAGATTGGCCGTATCATTCTCCCTTAAGCCTTTCACAATGCTTATAACTCCATACAACAATATGGCTATGAGGCTGATCATGCTTATTGTCTTAAACCATGCTGGCTGCCTGTCATGGATATGCAGGCATTCTTCTTCAAAAAGAAGCTCCCCTTTATGGATATCGAATTTGTTCTTCATTTTATTTTGGATTTCCGGTTTGTAATTCAGGACTACAATTTCGTTGTGCCAGGTAACCTGCAACGATCTAATCCTTTAAATCCTTCTTAAGATAAATCATATCAACAAGTTGAATGTCACCATCGAAAATGGGGTGGTAGTAATTGTCCGTGAAGAAATTCTTTA
>CAZOHL010000035.1:25659-26854 GCA_964579645.1 uncultured Rikenella sp.
TCCAGATCCAGGTTCTCTACCTCAAAAGCTATATGAGGTACCTTTTGAATCAGCGGGCTGATAGGCGAGGTCTCTTCAAATCTCATCCATTCTATCCCGAATGGCGATAACGGAAAGCCGGAAGTGAAAAACCTGAACTGCCACAGGTAAGTCTCATCAGGCATTTTTTTGGTAGTCGGAATTCCAATATGATGGAATTTCCATCCCCAACTGTCAACAGCTTCTGGAGGTTCAGAATCCTGCCTCGGTCTTTTCATATATTACAATATAAAACATGTGCATGGTGTTTTAGCTTCGGGATGATGCGCTGTTCCCGGTAACTTACTCATTCCCATTCTCATAACAGTCATCTTCAGGCAGCCGTTAGTCGCAATTGTTGGTGACAACCCAGGGGGACGAGACACCGGGAGGAGACGGCGAGACGCCAGGAGGGGATGACGAGATGCGAGGAGGGAACGACAATACGCCAGGATGGGCCGACGGGCAGATTGAAGCATATGAACAGGCTAAGTGACTAAAGAGCATTTACTGATCTGCTTGGTGCTGAAGTTATTATTTGCGTTTTATTGGAATCCAGATCTCCTCTTCAGAATCAGGATCGTCATTTTTATATTTTGCTCCTAAAAGCTCAAAATGAGGCCTGTCATCAGGTTTGTAATCAGAATTTGGCAACCAGTCACCGAGAATATACTGAAAGAATTTAGAAGCAGCACCTGGAAGACCTTTATAAACGAAGACTGCATATAAGCCTCCCGGCAGATTGAATTTTAACAAATCATCGGGAACATCGACGAAGTCAGCAACTTCAACAGCTGCCCATTTTTCAAATTCTGTATCCGGGCTGAAATTGTCGAAAAAGGAGGGAGGATATGTTTGTACAGAATAAAGATCTGAGCTGACACAATTATGAATCTTTTTTCGGTGAGGTAAAAAGCTTCTCCATAGCTCAAATGTTTTATTCGCTGAGTAAGACATAGTTAATCGTTTTCCGATTAATTTTTTTGCAGATAGTGTCTCGATGCGTGGAACCATATACATGTTCTTTCGGTAAAATCTTCTCACTGATTCATTTAATAGTCTGGTCGCAATATGATTACCAAACTATGTTTAACGTTCAGCGGTATCTGGAATTGGTCCGCCATCTGGTGGCGTTTCCCGGTGGCAGCCGGGGTCAGGCTGCATCACATGTAATTTA
>CAZOHL010000036.1:0-26231 GCA_964579645.1 uncultured Rikenella sp.
CTGTTCATCAGCTCATACTGAAGAGTGAGCTGCGCAATCTCCCTCTTCAGTGCTTTTTCCTGGGGAGAGTCAAAAATGAAAGCAAAGATGAATCCGTAAATTCCTGCAAGGAACAGCGATGCTACGAAATATCCGAAAAGGCGAAGGAAGGTCTGTCTGAGGCCCAGCCTGATCCTGTCAAAGCTGAGTGTCTCATGATTAAACTTGTACTTTGTCTTTGGCATTTTTTTGAATAGCATGCTCAATACCCTGCAAACATAAGAAATAATAGTAAAATACAAATACAGTCGTGACGGCTGATTATGTTAAATTAAGATTAAAATTTCCCGTCAGGGCTTGCTGAGGTAGTCGAGCATCATGAAATATTCATCCTCAGTGAGGTTGTCCTCAAAGTACCAGAGCGGATTCACATGCTCGCCGAAGAGGTCTATCTGGTAATGCAGGTGGGGGCCGGTGGAGGTTCCGGTATTGCCTGAAAGCCCTATGAAGTCGCCCCGCGAGACCTTCTGTCCCTTTCTTACGTTGAATTCGCTGAGATGCCCGTAAATTGACCTGTAGCCGTATCCGTGGTCAATGACCACCTTTATTCCGAATCCGTCACGCTGGTTGCCGGCATAGGCTACAATACCTGCTCCGGTGGCGTGCACCTCGGTGCCAATCGGGCAACAGAAATCCTGTCCGAAATGCCACCGTGGCGAACCGAGCACAGGATGTCTCTCGCGGAACTTCATCCCGTCACCCAGCCTCATGTTTACATTTACAGGCCTTATATACGGCAGATGCTCCCACATCTCCTTCCACTCGGATGCTCTTTCGGTCAGCTCGGTGAAAGAGCTGTATTGTATGTTGGTCTGTGTCTTCAGGTCATCAAATTTCGATCTGACCTTCATCATCAGGTCTGAATTCATGTATCCTGTCAGATCAGCCAGCCTGTTGGTACCTCCCGATCCTCCTTCAGTGATATCAGCCGGTATAACAGGCAGGTCAAGCACCGCCCGGTACGATGTGTTATCAGAGGAACGAAGGTCAGCCACAATTTCCGTGGAATATTCAACCTGCTTTTCAAGAAGGGTATACCGCAGTCTCAGTTCTTCAACCTGCTGCTGAAGCAGTTCCTCCTTGGGCGACCCGAACAGGCGGTGAAAAATAAAGCTGTACAGAAGAGCGGCAGCTACTGAAAGTGAAAGCCACATGGCAAACCTGAGAAGTTTCTCACTCCCCTTCCGCCTGTGCTGCATGAACTGCAGATTCGCATGATCAAAAACGTAATTCTTCTTCCTGAACATCAGCAGATCCGTGGATCCCCCACCATTTTAAGATGACTATTCTGCAAACGTAAAATATTTGATTTAATTTTACGCACCCAAATGAAAATAGTTTCAAATCGGGTTGCGAAGTTAAAATGGGAGCAAACGAAATAAGAGAGGAATTCCTCAGTTTTTTCAGGTCAAAGGAACACAGGATAGTGCCTTCGGCACCAATGGTAATAAAGAATGACCCCACACTGATGTTCACCAATGCGGGAATGAACCAGTTCAAGGACATTTTTCTCGGGAACCAGCCGGCAAAATACAGGCGGATAGCAAATTCACAGAAATGCCTCCGCGTTTCAGGCAAGCACAATGACCTGGAGGAAGTAGGACTTGACACCTACCACCATACGATGTTCGAGATGCTCGGCAACTGGTCATTCGGCGACTATTTCAAGAAGGAAGCAATAGAGTGGGCCTGGGAGTTTCTTACGGGCCGGCTCGGAATTCCTGCAGACCGGATATATGCCACTGTATTTGAAGGTGACCCTGTTGAAGACGTGCCCCGTGACGAGGAGGCCGCTTCCCACTGGATGAACTGTTTTAAAAATCCGGAGAATCATATTATCGACGGTTCCAAAAAAGACAATTTCTGGGAGATGGGTGAGACGGGCCCCTGCGGACCCTGTTCGGAGATTCACGTTGACATCAGGACTGAGGCCGAACGGTCAGCCACGCCCGGGCATCTGCTTGTCAACAAGGGTCATCCCCGGGTGATAGAGATCTGGAACCTGGTGTTCATCCAGTACAACCGCCGCGCCGGCGGTGAACTGGAGCTCCTTCCTGACAGGCACGTGGATACCGGCATGGGTTTCGAAAGACTCTGCATGGTCATCCAGAACAAGCAGTCGAACTATGACACTGATGTGTTCCGGCCCCTGCTGGCAGCCTCGGCAGAAGTGACGGGTAAACCGTACGGACAGAAAAATGAATGGGACATAGCTCACCGGGTCATTGCAGATCACCTGAGAACCATATCGTTCTCTGTCGCTGATGGTCAGCTTCCATCTAACAACAGGGCCGGCTATGTCATCAGGAGGATACTCCGCCGCGCAGTCAGGTACGGGTACACATCACTTGGCATGACCGAACCTTTTATCTTCAGGCTCCTTCCTGCACTGATTGAATCTATGGGCGGTCACTATCCTGAACTCAGAGCCCAGCAGGACATTATATCAAAGGTTATCCACGAGGAGGAACAGTCATTCCTGAGAACCCTGGGCAAAGGACTGAAGATGATAGAGCGCAGGATGGAAACCCTCCGCCGGGAAGGGAAAACCACCTTCCCGGGCGCCGATGCATTTGAACTGTTTGACACCTATGGCTTCCCGCTGGATCTCACTCAGCTTATCCTCAGGGAAAACAGTATGACACTCGACGAGGAGGCTTTCAGAAATGAACTTAATGCCCAGAAGGAAAGGTCAAGGGATGATGCTGCCGTGTCAGCAGACGACTGGGTGGTGATCCGTGATACGGAAAGTACAGTCTTTACAGGATATGACCGCACCGAAGACCAGGTCAGGATAGCAAGGTACCGCAAAGTTACGTCAAGGGGCCGCCAGGCTGTTCAGCTCGTTTTTGACAGAACGCCATTCTATGCAGAATCAGGAGGCCAGACAGGTGACAGGGGATCAATCGAGGCCGGAAGTGAAAAAATCATAATCACCGACACCGTAAAGGAAAACAACCTTATCATCCATATTGCATCCGCAGTGCCCGCTGACCCGTCAGTTACATTCAGGGCAGCCGTTGATGCCGAAGCAAGGCAGGACACAGCAAGCAACCATTCAGCAACCCATCTTATGCACCACGCACTCAGGGAAGTCCTGGGCAAACACGTTGAACAGAAAGGATCACTTGTCACCCCTGACCGGCTGAGGTTCGACTTCAGTCACTTCAGGCAGGTGACACCGGAAGAAATATCTGCAGTGGAGGAGAAGGTCAATTCTATAATAATGCAGAATATAGTATCCGAAGTGCATGACGATACCCCGATTGAGGAGGCTCTGTCAATGGGCGCCATGGCCCTTTTCGGCGAAAAATACGGTGAGAAGGTGAGAGTCGTCACATTCGGAGATTCGGTTGAATTGTGCGGCGGAACGCATGTCGACCGTACATCACGGATAGGATTGTTCAAGATCGTATCCGAGGGAGCTGTGGCAGCAGGTGTCAGAAGAATCGAGGCAGTTACTGGCAGGAAGGCTGTCAGCTATATTAATGAAAAACTGAGTATCCTCGACGAGGTCACCGGAATGCTTCGCAGTACGGGAAACCCGGTAGCCAATATATCCAAACTGATGGCTGAGAACGCCGCACTGAAAGGAACGATTGAAAAACTCCAGGCTGCTGCAGCCATGTCAGCCCGGAATGAACTGACAGCAAAGGCTGAAACTGCAGGGAACTGCCGTATCTACTCAGGAGTTCTTGAGGAGACACAGGCAGATACCCTGAAAAATATCGCACACCAGATAAGACAGGCCGATAACAGCAGTATTATAGTAATAGGTTCCGGTTACGAAGGAAAGGCTGCACTGGTGGTAGGCCTTGGAGAAAAGGCATCCGGTTCCGGCCGGCTCAACGCCGTTGAAATAATTAAGGCGGTCTCGGGTGAAATTAACGGAGGAGGCGGCGGACAGCCATTTCTGGCAACCGCCGGTGGTAAAAAACCCGAAGGACTCGCCAGGGCAGTAGCCAGGGCCGTTGAAATGGCAAGAACGATGCTTTAACAGGGCTTTTCTGCCGTTCGAAATAGCCGGTAAAGGCAATTTTTAGTACCAGGCTTAAGATCAAATCATTATATGGTCAGAAATTTGACTACTGTTCCTCTTGCTTATTTTGTTCGAAATTCTTAATCTTGTATCCCTAATCAAAATCCTATTCTGATGGAAGTTACCAGAACCTATGACCTGGTAGACCTGGGGTGTAAGGTCTGTCAGCGTGAGGTCATGTTCGGAGGTAAGCGCGGGAACGGGTGGATCACCTACTCTACCGAGGCTGTCAGGGAACTCACTGACCTGTTTTCCTGTGGCATGATGGCCCTGGGTTACACCAGGGGTGATCATATCGCCACAATCACCCCGAACAAGGCTGAATGGAACATAGCAGATCACGGCCTGGCACAGGCCGGGATGATCCATGTCCCCGTCTATCCCACAATTGGCCAGGAGGAATATGCTTACATCCTGGATCACTCAGGCGCGAAAGCGGTAATTATTGGCAACAAGCAGATCTACAACAAGATATCGTCGGTTGTATCAAAAATTCCCGGTATAAGGGCGATGTACTCCTTTGACCAGGTGAATGGACTGATGACGTTTGACGATATTATTGAGGAGGGCCGAAAGAACCGTGAGAGACTGATGGGTGAACTTTCAGCCATCAGGGACTCCATCAAACCCTCTGACATGGTGACAATAATCTATACCTCGGGTACCACGGGTAATCCGAAGGGCGTGATGCTCTCACACAACAACCTGGTCAGCAACGCAATAGCAACCAGCGCCGCACATGATTGCGGACTTGGTTACAGGGCACTCAGTTTCCTTCCGCTGTGCCACGTCTATGAGCGCATGATGAATTATCATTTTCAGTACAAGGGTACAAGCATTTACTATCTTGAGAACATGGGTGCCATCGCAGATACGATGCGTGAGATCAAGCCTCACATTGCCAACACGGTCCCAAGGCTGCTGGAAAAAATCTATGATAATATAATAAACAAAGGCAAGAACCTTCCCTGGCTCAAAAAACAGATCTTCTTCTGGGCAGTGACCCTTGGACTTAAATTCAATCTCAGGGGCAACTCCCGGTTTTACCGGTTCAGGCTTGGGATTGCCCGCAAACTGGTATTCAACAAGTGGAAAGAAGCGCTGGGAGGCGAGCTCCGCATGCTGGTCTCGGGAGGCGCCGCCCTGCAGTCGCGCCTTGAACGCATCTTCTGGGCCGCGGGCATTCCTGTGCTCCAGGGTTATGGCCTGACAGAGACATCCCCTGTCATTGCCGTCAATCCGTTCCGCCTGCCTGATATAAAATTCGAGACCGTTGGTCCGGTTCTTGACGGTGTGCAGGTAAGGATAGCAGATGACGGAGAAATACTCTGCAAGGGCCCTAACGTAATGATGGGATACTACAGGGAGCCGGAACTGACTGCCGAAGCAATTGATGCAGACGGGTTTTTCCATACCGGCGATATAGGAAGAATTGAGGATGGCCGGTTCCTCCGGATCACTGACCGCAAAAAGGAGATGTTCAAACTATCTGCAGGCAAGTACATTTCGCCACAGGTAATTGAAAACAAACTGAAGGAATCGATATTTATCGAACAGGCAATGGTGATCGGTGAAAACGAGAAGTTTGCCAGCGCCCTGGTATCGCCAAACTTCACATTCCTGCACGACTGGTGCTCGATGCACAGGATTCAGTACCGTGATAACACTGACCTGGTTGATATCCCGGAGGTTATAGAACGGTTTGCCAGGGAGGTACGTGAGGTGAATAAAAGCCTCGGTGAATTTGAACAGATAAAACGATTCAGACTTGTTACAGAAGAGTGGACCCCGCAGACCGGTGAACTCTCCCCTACGTTAAAGCTCCGGAGAAATATCCTGACAGCCAGGTACCAGAACATCATTAATGAGATTTACTCGGTAAAGGAGAAGGGAAACGTGGTTGAAAAAGTAGTGGGTGTAATACGCAACGGCGTCAGCGGCATTCTGAAGAACCTTCCGAAATTCTGACATCCCTTCAGTGATGTATAGCCTGACCTGCCATGATAATCTGATGGCAGGCTCTGAGGGTATTCCGCTCAATGGTAACCTCCCCGATATTTTTATACCTTTGTATCCCGTTATGAAGAGGTTCTCCTCCATATTAATTACTGTCGTCATCACATCCCTGGCCGTGACCCTTCCCTCCTGCTCGGTGCAACCATGTTACGAGGAGACAGATCCGGTCATGAATACACTTCTCCTGGTCAGCGGCACAGGCGAGACAGCAAAAGCAGACTCACTTCGAGTATATACCCACAGGGAGACAGATACCCTCAGGTTCGTAAACGTGAAAGGGGCATCATCATTTTCAGTGCCTCTCAACCCGGCCAGTGACGAGTCGGTGTTCCTTATAACGCTCAATGGAATTACCGATACTGCATCGATACAATACATCCGCAAACCCCACCTTGTATCCCCGGAATGCGGATACACAATAGTGAACGAAATAACCGGACTCAGAACCACACACAATATCATTGATACGCTCATCATAGAGAACAAATTCGTAACCCTCGATGGCCAGAAGAACCTGCATCTTTTTTATTAGTCTTTTTCTGCTGACGGAGACAATTGCCGTGTCACAGGATACGGTTACAGTTCCGTTGCACATCAGGGCAGGATTTGATATCTCCGGTCCGGTCATGAAACTTGTAAGTAAAGACCTTATAAGTTATGGCGTTGCCGCATCAGTTGACATCAACTCATCAGTGGCAGCCACTGCCGGAATCAGGTACTCATCGTACACTTCATCAGATGTGCTGTATGACTTCATGAGCCGGGGAGTCAGCCTCACTGCAGGAGCTGACTACAATTTCATCAAAGCCAATGTATCACAGGGAAAATACAGTGCAGGCATAGGTTTCAGGTACGGACTCAGCTTTTACAGGGAGGAAGCCCCGATGCTCAGGTATACAAACGAATGGGGAGCAGGAGAGACCTTCATCCCTTCGGAAAACCACACCGGTCACTTCCTTGAACTCACCCCGGGTGTCCGCGCCGCAATTTTTCCGGGAGTGACAATCGGCTGGAACCTTTACATGAGACTCCTCATAAGTTCAGGTGCCGGGAAAGACCTTAAACCTGTCTGGATGCCCGGGTACGGCCCGGGCACTTCAGGGATGACAACGGGTGCAGAATACTATGTATCAATATCAATACCCTACAGAAAAATCAAGGTTTATATCAAACCTAAGGTACGTGATTCGGAAGAAGAGGAGACCGAAGGAAGTGATAGCGGCAGCGGAACCGGCACGGGTCTGTCAGGCTTCAGCAACCGTCTTTGATCCCTTCTTGCTGAATATCAGCAACCCCGTGAAGGTGAGTAACCCGTTTACAAGCAACATCTCAAATCCGAAACGGTAACCATTGAAAAGCTCCTCTGAAAAGACATTCAGGAAATAGCAGATCACCGGTGACATTATAGCTATCCACGGCGTGTAGTGGTCATTGACCCTTCTTTTCGTGAAGAGGCCGAAGGTGTAGAGGCCGAGCAGTGGTCCGTAGGTATAACCCGCAATTGTGAACAGCTTGTCAATAATCGCCCTGTCATTCATCTGCCTGAATACAAGTATGCAGATAAAAAAGATAAGGGCAAAGGAAAAGTGTACTGTATATCTTATCCTTGTTTTCCTGTCATTGTCCATCCCGGTTTTCTTCTCAAGACCGAGGAAGTCAATGCTGAATGAGGTTGTCAGTGATGTCAGAGCCCCGTCAGCACTCGGGAATGCAGCGGAGATTAATCCTATCAGGAAGACCACTCCGGCGGCGGGACTGAGATACCTGAAGGCAATTGTGGGGAAAATATCATCTGACATTGCCACATTTATCCCCTCTGCCCTGGAAAAGAAAACCAGGAACGCTCCAAGAACAAGAAACATGAATACAACAACCAGGTTAATAGTGCTGAATGTAAACATATTCTTCTGAGCATCCTTCAGATGCCTGATGCTAAGGTTCTTCTGCATCATCTCCTGGTCAAGCCCGGTCATTGTTATTGTGATGAACATGCCGCTGAAGAACTGCTTGATGAAGTGGCGCGGATGATCCCAGTCTGTAATCACCATCCGTGACATTTCACTGTCGAACAGGTTTCTCATGAGTTTCTGCACAGGTTCGCCCAGTTCACGGCTGATGAAAAACACAGACAAAACAACAGCGAGAAGCATAAAGGTTGTCTGCAATGTGTCTGTCCAGATAATAGTACGTATCCCCCCTTTCAGAGTGTATATAATTATCAGTGCAATGAAAATGAGTACGTTTACCCAGAACGGTACGTTCCATGCATCAAACACGAATATCTGCAATACATTGATTACAAGGAACATCCTGAGAGAGGCACCCAGAACCCTTGAAAGGATAAAGAATCCGGCTCCGGTCTTGTATGACCAGAATCCGAAACGCTGTTCAAGGTAACCGTAAATTGAAGTAAGCTTCAGGCGGTAATAGAGTGGAAGGAGAATGAGGGCTATCACCACGTACCCGAAAAAGTAACCGAATGCCACCATCATGTATGAGAACTGGGTCTCTCCCACCCAACCTGGCACTGACATGAAGGTCACCCCGGACAGTGAGGCTCCGATCATGCCGTAAGCCACAACATACCATGGAGAGGCCTTGTTGCCGATATAAAATGACTGATGATTGGCTCTTCGTGCGGTAATAAATGTGATTGAAAACAGCAGGAGCGTATAGGCTATGAAAATCAGCAGGATGAGAGTCGGTGTCATAGTTTTGCAAACGTGAATGCAAGATTACTAAAAAGATCGCAGATAAAAAGTAACGGCAGTCAGGTTTGCGGTAAATATTGGATTATTTTTGTCACAAAGTTGCTTTATGTCATCACATTTCCCTTCAAGACTTCTGGAAGAGGCTGTGAACGAGTTTGCATCACTTCCCGGGATAGGCCGCAAGACAGCCTTCAGGCTGGTGATGCATCTGCTCAGGCGTGACAGCGGTGAGGTTCGCCGTTTCGGCGAAACAGTCATCAGGCTGAGGGATGACGTATGTTACTGCAGCGTCTGCCACGGTATCAGCGATACACCGCTGTGTGAAATATGCAGTGATCAGGCGAGGGACATCTCCGTCATCTGCGTAGTTGAGAACGTACAGGATGTGATGGCTGTGGAGAATACACGGCAGTTCAGGGGAGTGTACCACGTACTTGGAGGGATCATTTCGCCGGTAGACGGCATCGGACCCTCGGACCTGACAATCAACAGCCTGGAAGAGAGGGTGCGCAGCGGCAGTGTCAGGGAAGTGATTCTTGCCCTGAGCACCACAATGGAGGGTGACACCACAAACTTCTATATTTTCAGGCGTCTGTCAGGATATGATGTCAGGATCACAACCCTGGCGCGAGGCGTCGCAATCGGAGATGTTCTTGAGTATACCGACGAGATAACACTGGGGCAATCGATAGTTAACCGCCGCCTTTTCTCTCTTCCTTCACAGGGCTGACCCTTTTCATTTCATACCGGATATTGCCCACTCCAATAAAGCCCTGCTGAACGGGAAGCAACTTTTTCAGCTATTTGGTCACGTCATTTTTTAAATCCAAAAATCTTGCTTAATTTGATACAAATCAATACTGGCATGGCTGACACATTTGACAGGTTCTTTTCGGATGCATCGCATCTGATGAAGAAATCAGCAATAAGGGAGATTCTTAAGCTTACCCAGCGGCCGGAGATGATCTCCTTTGCGGGAGGTCTCCCCTCTCCTGACTCATTCCCTATAGAGGACATCAAAAGAGTGACCGCCGAGGTACTTGAGCTGGATGGCAAATCAGCCCTGCAATATGGCACCACCGAGGGTGACGCGGGGCTCCGCACACTCCTTGCCGAACGTCACCGGAAAGATGGTCTTGACATTGGTCCTGAAAACATCGTAATCACTACCGGCTCACAGCAGGCACTCGATCTGTGCGGAAAGATCTTCATCAATCGCGGCGATGTTGTATTGTGCGGTCTCCCCTCATACCTGGGCGGTCTGAACGCCTTTGCGAATTACGGGGCCGTTCTGAAGGGAATACCGCTTGATGACCACGGAATGAGACCTGACCTTCTTGAAAAGTCAATAACCGACCTCAGAAAGGAAGGTAAATCAATAAAATTCATTTATATAATTCCCGATTTTCAGAATCCTACCGGCGTCACCCTCCCCAGGGCACGACGTCTCGAGATCATCCGCATTGCCGAAAGGCATGATCTCCTGATTGTTGAAGACAGTCCGTATCGCGATGTCCGTTTCGAAGGAACTCCGGAACCGCTTATGTCTTCTCTTGACACGCAGGGCAGGGTAATGACTCTCAATACCTTTTCGAAGATACTTGCACCTGGCTTCAGGCTGGCCTGGGTTGCGGGTCACAGGGAGATCATTGACAAGATAGTGACTGCAAAACAGTCGGCAGACCTGTGCACTCCTCCATTCGTTCAGAAGATAGCTGCAAAGTACATAGAGCAAGGGCTGCTTGAAGTGAACCTGAAGAAGACAATAGCACTCTATCACAGGAGGCGTGATTTCATGCTGAAATGTTTCCGGGAGCATATGCCGGATGGAGTTAAATGGACCGAACCTGGCGGAGGACTATTCCTCTTCGTAACCCTGCCTCCCGCAATGGATGCAGCACGTCTGCTCGAGAAAGCCATTCGCAGGAACGTGGCTTTCGTCTGCGGATCAGTCTTTTACTGCAACAATGAGGGTCATAATACAATGCGCCTTAATTTTTCCTTCGCCGATGAAACTGATACCCTTGAAGGTATCCGCCGGCTGGCGGAGGTGATCAGGGAGGAAATGACCACCCCCTGACCCCATGGAACTCTCGGCGGTAATTGTCTCTTTCAATGTCTGCAGCCTTCTCCGCACGGCTCTGGATTCACTCATAACTGCCACCCGGGCGACAGAATGTGAAATAATAGTTGTCGACAACAATTCTTCAGACGGTTCTGCCGGAATGATCAGGCAGGAATTCCCTTCTGTAAAACTGATAGTTTCATCCGGCAACGAAGGATTCGCTTCAGCCTGCAACAGGGGAATACTTGAATCTTCGGGAGAATATATCCTTATAATAAATCCTGACACTGTCACCTGGCCGGATGCCATTACAAGGGCCCTGGGTTTCATGAAAGCCCATCCTGATGCCGGTGCGGCCGGCGCACACATGACAGACAGGAGCGGCAGATTTCTGCCTGAATCAAAACGGGGTTTCCCCTCCCCCCTTGCCTCCCTGTTCAGGTTCACAGGCCTGTACCGTATCTTTCCTCATTCAGCCTTCTTCAATGCATACTATCTGGGGAACATGCCTGAGAACGAGACCTGTCGCGCAGACATCCTCACCGGCGCTTTCATGCTTATCCGGAGAAAAGCCCTGGAAAAAACCGGCTTGTTTGATACCTCCTTCTTCATGTACGGTGAGGATATTGACCTCAGCTGGCGCATCAGGCAGGCAGGATTCAATAACTATTACCTTCATGATGTCCGGATAACCCATTTCAAGGGAAGCAGCTCCGGCCAGAACAGGGAAGCCGCAATAAGACACTTCTGGGACGCCATGACTATCTTCGCCGGGAAGCACCTGAGCAAGGGGTGGCACATTCCTGTAAAGACAGCCGTAATCCTTCTCGGGAAACTTTCACTGACCCGCCTGCACGTGGCCAGGCTGATCAAAAAATGATATTCCTCAATAAAAAGGACCTCCTCTCCTATAATCTTATAGCAATATTTGAGTTATATTAGTTACTTAAAGAATATTTATCAACCAGATGAGAAGGGTTAGATACATTATTTGTGTTATCCTTATAGCTCATGCTGTATCCCTCGCCGGTCAGACGAAGAGCAGCCTGCGCGAACTCTTCGTCTCTGCCGAGGGAGACCTCCTCTTTGAGGATTATGCTGAAGCCCTTCCAAAATACATGAGCCTGCTTCAGATTTATCCGGAGAATTATAATCTGTATTTCCGTATAGGCCAGTGTTATCTCAATACTCCCGGTGAAAAGGACAAAGCCATTGCGTGGCTCGAGACTGCTGCAGGGCATATCAACCCGGAGTATCGTGGCGGCAGGCTCCGCGAGACAGGGGCACCTTATGACGCCCTTTACTTCCTGGCAAACGCATACCGCATTGTCAATGACTTTGACAGGGCTCTTGAGACATATGATCTGTTTCTGAAGGATGTGAATACCGAAAAGTACGACACTGCCCTTGTCAGGTTCCAGATGCAGACCTGCCATAACGCCCGCGAGATGATGCGAAAACCTGTCTTCATCACTGACAGTAACCTCGGATCAATTATCAACGACCGTTTCTCGGAATTCAATCCTGTAATGGCGGGCGACGAACAATCACTGCTGTTCACCCGTGAATTGCAGTTCTACGATGCAATATTCTGGTCAAGGAAAATTGACGGTCAATGGACCGAACCCGTAAACCTGACACCACAACTGGGGGTTGACCAGGACTATTACACCTCTTCCCTGTCTGCTGACGGACAAACCCTTCTCATGTACCGCATTGACACATTTGACGGCAATATCTACATGAGCCGGCTGGAGGGGGATGCATGGAGCAGGGTCGAGAAACTCAACGGTAACGTTAATACAAGGTACTGGGAGTCACACGCCACAATGAGCGGCGACGGAAAGAAGCTCTATTTTACAAGCAACCGGAAAGAGAGCATCGGAGGTCTCGACATTTTCGTTTCGGCACGTGACAGTTCGGGCAACTGGGGACCGGCAATGAATCTCGGATCAGGGATAAATACAGTCTATAACGAGGAAACTCCGTTTCTGGCTAATAATGACAGTACACTTTTCTTCAGCTCCCGCGGACATTTCAACATGGGAGGCTATGATATCTTCAGGTCAGAACTCGGGAATGACGGGCAATGGAGCACACCAGTGAACATAGGTTACCCGGTTAACACCTCTGATGATGACCTCTTCTTCAACCCGGTGGGAAATGGCGAAAAGGGATATCATGCAAGATTTGCAGATGACGGCTTTGGAAGGATGGACCTCTTCTCGTGCAGTTTCTACAGGGAGGACCTTCCGGCAGTAACCCCTGAAAAAGTCATCGGGGCTGACATGATCGCTGACACTGCCGCCTTGGAGGCGGTACCCCCGGTACAGGCTGACAAATCAGCTTACCTCAGGCTTCTCTCAGACACACTGGTTACAGTTACATCCGCAGATCCGGTTGGAATTAATCTCATTGCAGAGCCGAACTCAATGCTCGAGACCGAGGTTTCAAACCCTGACTCGCCCGTGATGGCTGAACACCACAGTTTAGCTGACTCTGCATTTACTTTCACATTCACACCCGGAAAAGGCTCCAGCCTCGTTGCACTGAGACTCAGGGACAGCTTCGGGAATGACACTTCAGTTTACGTAAGGGTACTTCGCAATGATGTAAAAGCCCCGGAAGAAAAGCCGCTTTACAACGAGATCAGGAGGAGACCCGGTGAGGCAAAGGCTGATGGCGGCCCCGCTGCCGGTGAGGCTGCTGCCGCAGCCGGGATTGCCGCAGGCGCAACAGCCGGAGAAGCCACGCCCGTGGCAGCAAATGATGCAGGCACAACAGCAGGAGAAGCCGGAGGCCTGGCCATGAATGACTCCGGCACCCCGGATGCTGACTCTGGCATCCCGCAGGCTGCTGACAGCAGAAAAGGCTGCGGCTGGTGGTGGTGGATCATCATACTGGCAGCACTGCTTTTTTTCTTCCTGTTGTGGAGGAGAAAAAGAAAGAAAAATGATGAAAAACAATAATATAATTACAATGAAGAGACTTGCCCTTTTACTGATCATTCTTTCTGCTGGATTTGTTTGCAGATCGCAGGACAATATCAGGCTGCAGGAGGCTTTCTATGATGCTGAGTATTTCCTTATGAGAGGTGATTTCAGGGACGCCCTTCCATATTACCAGGGCATTTATGCCGCCATGCCTGACAATGCAAGCATAGCTTTTCGCATCGGTCTCTGTTACCTGAATATCGAGGGCAGCAAGAACCTTGCAATTGAATATCTCGAGAAAGCTACCCAGAACCTCACCGGAAAATACCGCGAGGGCTCCCTCAGGCAGACCGAAGCACCCTATGAGGCACTCTTCTTTCTGGGTGATGCATACAGGATCAATTATATGTTCGAAAAGGCCAAAAATGCCTATTTACGCTACCGTCAGACACTGCTTCCGACGGATCTTGAAAACCTGATGTACATAGACCAGCAGATATCGGCATGTGACAATGCTCCTTCCATGATGGCCGCACCGGTAAAATTCACGGTAGAGGAAATTGATGACATCCTCAATGACGCCAATGACAACTTTTTCCCGGTCGTATCACCTGACGGGAAGACAATTGCATTCATGAGCTCAATGAAGTTCTATGATGCCATAATGTATTCACGCTTCCTCAGAAACGAATGGACCCCCCCGGTCAATATTACACCTGAACTGCAGTCTGACGGTGACCATTACATCTCCTGCATCTCATCCGGCAACACCCTGATGCTCCTCTCGAGGGATGACAATATCAACAGTGATATCTGGATGAGCAGGTTCGACGGTACACGCTGGGAACCTGCAAGGAAACTTAAAAAGGAGATAAATACCAAATACTGGGAGGCTCACGGATTTATCACTGAAGACGGATCGACACTGATCTTCGCAAGTGACAGACCAGGCGGTTTCGGTGGCCTTGACCTGTATGTTTCAAAACTGGGACCAGACGGAGAATGGGGCGTTCCGGAAAATATGGGTCCTGAAATAAACACGCCGTTCAATGAAGACAGGCCTTTCCTGATTAATGAAGGCAAGCGACTCTTCTTCGCCTCACAGGGTCATCGAAATATGGGAGGATATGATATCTTCCGCAGTGACATCCAGTATAACGGATTATGGGGCACTCCTGAAAACATCGGGTATCCGTTGAACAACCCTGATGATAACATTTTCTTCTGCCCTGCTGAAAACGGGAAGGCGGGATATGTTTCTTTTGCAGGTCGCGATGACAGTTCAGGAGGAGCTGACATCTACCGCATCAGGTTTAAATAATGCAGCCTGAAAGGGTGAGTATACTGCAAAAGATTTAATTTTACAGTCAAACAGAGTCATGGGAATAAGGGGAATTGCGTTTCTGACATTACTGCTCTTGCTGTTGCCGCTCAACGGGCAAAAAAAGAGTGAGATAAAGGAGATCTGGACCGAGGCCGAATCTCACTACCTTTACGGTGAGTATGAGCTGGCCAACCCCCTCTATCTCATGCTTAATGAACTCAAACCGGGTAATTACAATATCAAATACAAGATCGGCAACTGTTACCTCAATATCTTTGATGAAAAGCCAAAAGCCATTCCATTCCTTGAGGAAGCGGTACGAAGCACGAGCTATGACTCCAAAACCGGCAAACTCAGGGAGATGCGTGCACCTCTTGACGCCTACTTCTCACTGGCAAACGCATACCGGATCACAAACAGGCTTGACAGCGCACTGAACACTTACAATTTCTTCCGTCAGCTGATTACAGAAGCATCATCAATGCAGAACGAGGAGTTCGTCAATCAGCAGATGCAGGCCTGCAAGGTTGCCTCCGAACAGATGAAAAAACCGGTCAGGGTACTCATCCAGCCACTGAAAGAATACATCAACCAGGGTTCTGTGAATGACCGGCCGGTGATCAGTTTTGACGGCAAAACAATGGCATATACTGAGCGTAGAGGACTTGAAAGCGTGGTTTATGTCACCCGAAGGGAGGGGACCTCATGGGGTACCCCGGTTGACATAACCCTGGAGGCATCGATGGGAACAGACTGCCATACAACCTCACTGAACAATGACGGCACGGAACTCTACCTGTTCAAGAATGACAACTATGACGGCAATATTTATGTGACCAGGTATTCCGGTGGCAGATGGTCTCCTGTTGAAAAACTGAACAGGAATATTAATACAAGGTTCTACGAATCACACGCGGCTGTCTCATCAGACGGGAATAAACTCTACTTCACGTCAAACCGTGAGGGCGGACTCGGGGAACTGGACCTGTGGGTGGCTGAAAAGGATGCCACGGGAGACTGGGGAATACCCTCCAACCTGGGAAATGTTGTTAACACTCCCTACAATGAAGAGACACCCTTCATCTCAGGTGATGGGAATACGCTGACATTCAGCTCTGAAGGTCACGGATCGATGGGCGGGTTTGACATTTTCATATCAAAGTTCTCGGATAGTAAGTGGACCACACCCGTCAACATAGGATACCCGGTCAGCACAACCGATGACAACCTGGCCTTTCAGCCGTTCGATGACGGCAGGATGGGCTTCTACTCCGTAATGACCGGGTACAAGAAGAAGGAGATTTCACTTGTTGACTTCAACGTGCCAGATGAGGTTAAAAGAGATACTGTTACAATCAGCTTTAATCCCGCTGATCTGCCATACCTTTCGGTTGTTGACTCATCAATGCTCATCACTGACCTGGTTGTCAGGGATGTAAAGGATACCGACTCGGAGATTGACCCCGAAGTGCTATATTACACTGTACAGGTGATGGCGCTTTACAACCCCGTTGACCCTGCCTATTTCGAATATGCAGAAATATCTGTGTTCTACAACAGGGAAGACCGTTTTTACCGGTATACTACTGGCAGGTTTAATACAAAGGCAAGCGCCTACGAGGAAAAGGACCGGCTGCTCCGGCTCGGATACCCGGATGACATCTTTGTGAAGAAAGTTTACAGAAATGATGTTGGAAAATGACGGTATCAGGCTTCGTGCAGTTGAGCCCGAAGACCTGGAACTGTTCTACAACTGGGAAAATGACGAAGCCAACTGGAAACAGGGGAACACTCTTGTACCCTACTCCAGGTACATCCTGAAAAAGTATATTGCCGGATCAGGAAAAAGTATTTTTGAGACCGGCCAGCTCAGGCTGATGATAGACGTTCTGCCTGATGAACGGACCATAGGAACCCTTGACCTGTACGACTTTGACCAGTATCACAATCGCGCCGGTGTTGGCATTCTTGTTGCCGATGCGTCTGACAGGAAGAAAGGTTACGCTTCGGCTGCTCTGGCATGCCTGATTAAGTATGCATTTGAAACTATAGGTCTGCACCAGCTCTGGTGTAACATCCTTGAGAGCAATACAGCCAGCCTGAACCTCTTTTCCCATCATGGCTTCAAAATCTGCGGAAGCAGAAAAGAGTGGGTTAAGGTGAGCAGCGGTTACGAAACAGAACATATTCTCCAGCTAATCAATTCTCAAAAATAAATACTGCCCAGGGGGATGGGCAGTATTATTATCTCTTCCGGCAAAAGGAAGTACCATTGTCAGCCGGAGAGAGGAAACGGGGAATCTAAAAAACACTAATCCTTAAACTCCTCTGTAATTCCGCTTGCGAAGCAAAACTAGCCAGATCATTTTTTTCGGGCAATACCCATTTTTGGGTATTTTTAAATGATGCCATTTGTCGCCGCATACAACAGCATGTCAACCAGGTTCCTCGTACAGGTCTTCCTGAAGATGTTCTTACGGTGGGTACTGACCGTGTACTCGCTGATATTCAGTTCGTTGGCTATTTTCTTACTCGAATAACCCTTTGAAATGTAATAGATGATTTCCTGTTCTCTCCTGGTGATGGTGTTTCCACCATCGGGAACAATCGCCGGCAGTTCCCCAATGGGCTTTCCTCCAAGCAGTGCAAAAGTGACCCTTGTTCCGCACCTAACATGTGAAATGTCACGGATCACTCCCATGTCATATACTCCTCCCTCATGATCGAGGTGCCGAGAGATTGTCAGTGAGATTCTGCTATACCTGCCGCTTTTCCTTGCAGCCCTGTATGATAAGTAAAGAACCACATGCCTGTCTGTGTTGCCCGAAATATAGTTCATCTCCCTGTTAAGTACAATCTTCGCTACCTCGAACACAGGCTTGCGGTCGTCAGGGTGAATCATCTCGAACACTGTCCTGAAATCAAATTCATCCGGCTGATAACCGAGCACGTGAATAATATTAGGACTGACATACAGCATATTAAGACTTGAATAATCTGACAGGTAAAAGAACTGGTTGGCATTGTCAAAAAGTTCGAGAACCTGGTCACAAACCCTGATTGTTCCACTGAAGGGTTTGCGTGACGACCTGCCCAGGGTTTCCATGAATAATTTCTCCCACGATTCCGCTCCCGGCGTTTTCGCTTCATTATCTGATGGTTCCATTACAGTTGATTTTGCCTGTTATTTCCTGAAATGATTCAACAAACTTATTCGGTCTGCCCGCGTGAATCGCGGTAGTCACCTTTGAAATAGTTGATTTTCATCAGGTCATACCGTTCCTTCTGTATCTCAAGCCTTGAAAGAAATTCCTCAAAGTCCTTCTTCAGCGCGGGAGTCCATCCCGTTTCTGCTACTGCAAATGCCCTGGGGAAGGCCATATATTCAAGGTGTGAAAGAGTCGATATATACTCTGTCCATACATTTCCCTGCATACCCATAATATGTTTCTGTTCATCGGGTGTCAGTTCAGGGGGCTGCGGTTCGAATGAATACACCTTTTCGAGTGGCACATAGCCCCCTATCGCCAGAGGTTCCCCCGCAGGCTCGCCCTGGTAGTAATCGAGGTAGGCATAGCCTGTTGGTGTCATTATGGCGTCATGGCCCATCCTGGCAGCTTCAATTCCTCCATTGACACCCCGCCATGACATAACAGTGGCACCCGGCGCAAGTCCCCCTTCCAGGATCTCATCCCATCCGATAATCTGTCTTCCGTGAGCATTGAGGTACTTCTCCATGCGCGTAATAAACCAGCTCTGCAGCTCCTGTTCATTACGCAGACCCTCCTGCTTAATCCTCAGCTGGCAGGATGGGCAGGTTTCCCATCTCACCTTCGGGCACTCATCGCCGCCGATATGGATATACTCTGATGGAAATATCTCAATCACCTCGTCCATGACATCCTCAAGGAAGGCAAAGACCGTGTCTTTACCGGCACAGAACACATCGTCAAAGACGCCCCACCTTGTCTGTACATCCAGCTTGTTTCCCGTGCATGACAACCATGGATATGAAGCAATTGCAGCCACTGCGTGTCCGGGCATCTCAATCTCCGGGATCACAGTTATGAACCTTGCGGCAGCATATTGTACAATCTCCTTCGCCTGCTCCTGTGTGTAGTAACCACCGTGCGGTATCCCGTCAAATGCAAATGGCGGCCTGCCTCCGTGACCTACAAGAGTCTCCTTCCTCTGAGAACCGATAGCCGTCAGTTCGGGGTATTTCCTGATCTCGATCCTCCATCCCTGGTCATCGGTCAGATGCCAGTGAAACACATTGAACTTGTGCAGAGCCATTATGTCAAGGTACCTCTTTATCTCCTCGACAGTGAAAAAGTGGCGGCAGACATCGAGGTGCAAACCGCGGTAGCTGAATCGCGGCGCATCGGTTATATAACATGCCGGGACTGCCGCAGAGTTTTCTTCGGCCAGACCGTTTTCAACCTCAACCCGGGGCGGCAGCAATTGTCTTATCGTCTGAACACCCCTGTAGAGGCCTGCCGCTGAGGGTGATTTCAGGGTTATGTTTTTACCTGTCACTGAAAGGATATAACCTTCGGAACTGGCCGAAACAGCAGTGTCGATAAGCATTACGATGCTGTTTCCGGATTCCCTTGATCCCTCAGAAACCGGCAGCGGAACCGAAACACTTTTTCTTATCATCCCGGCAAAAAATCCGGCAACGGATTGTGTTTCGTCATTCAGCGGACTGACTTTCAGTTCAGTCTCAGGGCCGATGATGAAGCTTCCCCTGGCCATAATCAATTCAGCCGGTTTCGGGATAACCGAATATCTCTCAGGCATGTTTTCCTCCTTGTTGCTGCATCCGGCAACTGTCAGGATAAGTGCCAGTGCTGTCATTGGTACTTGTTTCATATAGTTTGATCTGATCATTTAACCACACCCTTCTCCGTGCACCTGCTCTTTGCAGCAAGCATTCCGCATGCCGCTGAAATGTCGGCTCCCCTTGACTTCCGTATTGAAGCACCGATTCCTGATGTAACCAGTTCATGTTTGAAGTGCATCATGACAGACATGTCAGAGCTCCGCACATCATTTTCATCCACAGGATGATAAGGAAGGAGATTGACCCTTATGCCGGTGCCGGCCAGGAGCCTGCTCAGCTCCTCCAGGTGGCTCCGGGAATCATTTCTTCCCTCAATCATCACATAGGCTACAGTAAAGCGCCTTTTCCTTCTGTTGTCATAATCCTTCAGCAGCTCCATCGTCGCTGTGAACGGCCACCGTGCTTCGGCGGGAATTACAATTCGCCTTTCTTCGGGAAAGGGTGAATGCAGGCTCAGAGTTATATTGCATTCAGTTTCATCAAGGAGCCTCCTGACGGAAGGGGTCAATCCCACGGTTGAGACCGTCACCCGGCTTCTCCCTGCAGCCAGACCCCACTCGGCTGTAAGTATGCGGTATGCACGTATCACCTCATCAATGTTGTCACCAGGTTCACCCATTCCCATCATAACTATATGGGTTATCTCATGTGGGATGCTGATTACCTGGTTGACTATTTCACCCGCAGTCAGGTTTCCTTTCCAGCCGATCATTCCGGTGGCACAGAAACGACACCCCATCCGGCAGCCCGACTGCACCGAAACGCATACAGTCCGGCGCCTGCCGTCAGGCAGAAATACAGCCTCGTGAATCAGGCCACTGTGGCTGGTGAAAAGATATTTGACGGAACCGTCGGAAGAAGCTTCGGAAGCTATCGGAGAACTCAGACCGGTGATTGCATTATCAGACAAAAGACGAAGGATTTTCACCGGAATGTCATTGATCTCATCAAACGACATTATGCCCCGCCTGTAAATCCAATAAAGCAGCCTGCGGGAATGGCGCACGTCAATCCCGAGCCTGCCTAGGAACTCCTCAATCTCCTTCTGATCTGATCCTGCAACCGCTACCTGGTTCATATAGGCTCCTGCACAGATATAAAGATATTAAATTACTGTTTTCAGCCTTTTTTTTACATCTTTATAATTCAGAAAAGCAGCTATGAAATAATTTCAGACCTGCCATGATGGAACCAACTTCAACAAACCGCAAATTTGGAACGGCCCCGGTCTATTTTACGGCCATTTCAACGATCCTCGGAGCCATCCTGTTCCTGCGCTTCGGATTT
This sequence comes from uncultured Rikenella sp., assembly GCA_964579645.1. Lineage (GTDB taxonomy): Bacteria > Bacteroidota > Bacteroidia > Bacteroidales > VadinHA17 > SR-FBR-E99. The sequence continues at coordinate 21,261 of CAZOHL010000036.1, forward strand.
GCAGTGGGGACACTCGGATTCTGGGGAACACTCCTTCTGATAATAATGGGTCACGCCGTAACAATTCCCACAGCCCTGGCGATATCAGAACTGGCCACCAATAAGAGGGTAGAAGGAGGAGGAGAATACTTCATTATTTCCAGGTCATTCGGACTGAACATCGGTGCCACAATAGGCATTGCACTTTACCTCTCTCAGGCAATAAGCGTGGCCTTTTACATTATAGCCTTTACCGAGTCATTTGAATTCCTGTTCAATTTCGTGGCAGAGCGATTCTCGTTTGTTTTGCCGAGGCAGGTGGTGAGCCTGCCGGTAACAGTGGTTCTCGGGATGATGATATTGAGGAAGGGATCCAACACCGGCGTTAAGATGCTCTATGCTGTGATTGCCATCCTCTTCGTCAGTCTCCTGCTCTTCTTTCTCGGCAAGCCTGCAGAAGGGAGCCTGGCAACCGGGCAACTGCCGGCAAGAGATATTCGTAATATGAGTGATTTCTTTATTGTCTTTGCCATCTGCTTCCCTGCATTTACCGGAATGACAGCCGGAGTGGGACTGTCAGGCGATCTGAAAAATCCGGCCAGGGCCATCCCTCTCGGTACCATTCTGGCAACAGTTACCGGCATGGTGGTTTATATACTTGTGATCCGGAAACTGGCCATTTCGGCATCGCCGGAAGAAATGCTTGAAAACCAGCTGATTATGGGCAAGATAGCCATCGGAGGAGCTGTCATTATTCCCTTAGGACTTGCGGCATCAACCCTCTCTTCAGCCCTGGGTTCGGTTCTGGTTGCACCCAGAACCCTGCAGGCGCTGGCAAATGACGCCTCGTTTTCCTCAATGAAACTCAACAGGTGGCTCGCTGCATCAAGAAACAAGGACGGGGAACCGGTGAATGCAACTCTTGTGACACTTCTGATAGCATCTGTATTTGTGGCGCTCGGAAACGTAAACGCAGTGGCTGAAATAATATCGATGTTCTTCCTGGTAACATACGGTTCACTTTGTCTTATTTCATTCCTTAACCACTTCGGCTCATCACCTTCATACAGGCCATCGTTCAGGTCGAGATGGTATCTGTCGCTTACAGGTTTTGTGGTTGCAGTCATTGTAATGTTCAGGATTAATACCCTGTATGCCCTTACAGCCTCCGTTCTCATTGTGATAATATATTCATATATAAACCATTACCATAAAAACCGGACGGGTCTCGAATCGCTTTTTGCCAATACGCTCTTTCAGATCAGCCGGAACCTGCAGGTGTACCTGCAGAAGAGCGAAAGCAGGCGCAAGGAGAAAGAATGGAGGCCAGGAGTGATATGCATCTCGAAGGACTCCTTCAGGCGGGAAAGAGCTTTCAGGCTCCTGAACTGGCTCTCTTACAGTTATGGTTTCGGTACATACCTGCACCGGATTGACGGATACTATTCCCGTGCAACGAGTCAGCAGGCATCGGAGGAACTGACTAAACTGATAGAATTATATGAGACTTCACATAACCATGTCTATGTTGACACAATAATATCTCCCTCCTACACCTCGGCAATAGTTCAGGCCATACAGGTGCCGGGCATATCCGGCATGGAAAACAATATGGTTGTCTTTGAATATGACAAGGAGAATCCTGAGAACCTGCCCGAAATCATTGACAATATGCGTCTCATCAAGGCAGGAAACTTCGACATATGCCTGCTTGCCTCAGCATCCAAGGAGATGAGTTATAACAAGGGCATTCATGTATGGATAGATTTCAACGAGCCAGAAAATGCAAGCCTGCTGATATTGCTGAGCTTTATAATTTCAGGACATCCTGACTGGAAGAATACATTCATCAAGGTATTCAGCACATGTAAGCCGGGTCAGTCTGAGGAGACCCGGCGGGAAATGGCGGGACTGATCACATCGGGGCGTCTCCCAATCACGGAAAAGAATGTGGAGATCATCGAGGTTACACATGGCGGTTCAGTCAAAAGCCTCATCAATGAGAAGTCTGCCGCGGCTGCGCTTGTTATGACAGGGTTCAGGCCGGAGATGCTCAGGCAGAACGGTGAGACAATCCTGGGCGGGTATGAGGAAGCGGGGACAATCCTGTTTGTCAACTCGCAATACCAGAAGGAGATAGTATAAGCAATTGAGGCTGCCTCCTGTCGGATGGCAGCCTCTTCATTTTCACGCTGAAAGCGGTTTGTCAGTTCAGTCCCCTGTTCCTGAGAAGCGGCTCAATTTCCGGATTGCGTCCGCGGAAGTTGAGGTACATCTGCTCCGCATCCATGGTGCCCATCTTCTCCAGCACGTTCTTCCTGAATGAAGTGGCTGTTGCCTGGTCAAAGATGCCTTTCTCGCTGAATGCCTCGAAAGCATCATTGTCAAGCACTGCTGCCCATGTGTATACATAGTAGCCGGCATCATAGCCGTCAACCATATGGAGGAAATATGTTGAGCGGTACCTGGGCTCTATCTCCGGGATCAGGCCTATCTTGTCCATCGTCTCCTTCTCGAACTGCTGTGTTTCTATCTGTACAGGCGCCTCGAGTGAATAATAGGCCATGTCAAGAAGGGAGGCAGCCATTACTTCGACATTGTCAAAACCTGTGTTGAAATAGCTGCTGTTTTTGATCTTTTCAACAAGTGTCTGCGGGATAACCTCGCCTGTCTCATAGTGTTTCGCGTACATCGCAAGCACCTCGGGCTGGGTAGCCCAGTGCTCCATTATCTGAGAAGGCAGTTCAACGATGTCCCATGCAACTGTGGTTGATGAATATATATTCTCCGAGAAGAGTCCCTGGAGACCATGCCCGAACTCATGGAAGAGTGTCAGCACGTCATCCATACTCAGCAGTGCGGGCTTGTCGCCTGCCGGCGGGGTGAAGTTGCCCACGATTGTTACAACCGGGGTGATCTCTTTTCCGTCAACAACCTGGTGATCACGGTAGCCTCCGCACCATGCACCCTGACGCTTGCTCTCACGCGGGTAAAAGTCCATATAAAGAACACCCACATGGCTGCCGTCAGCCTCTTTCACCTCGAAAGCCTGTGCCTCCGGATGGGGAAGGGGAACATCATTCATACGCGTAAAGGTGATGCCATAAAGCTTTGTGGCAACGGCAAACGCACCGTCCCGGGCATTGTCAAGACTGAAATATGGCCTCAGCTCGTTTTCGTCAAGGTCATACTTTTCCTTGCGGAGCTTCTCTGAATAATACCACCAGTCCTGCGGTTCAATTTTGAAACCGCCACCTTCGGCGTCAGCTATCTTCTGCATCTCATCGCGCTCGCGCTTTGCAACTACAAGCGATCTTTCAAGCAGGTCATTCAGCAGGTTGAGGACATTACCCGGCGTCTTGGCCATGCGGGTCTCAAGGACGATATCGGCATGTGTCCTGTAACCAAGAAGTTTAGCCCTGTCTGCCCTGAGTCTTACTATGTCGGCCAGCACTTTATTGTTGTCATACTGATCTCCGTGGTTGCCCCGGTTCAGGTATGCGTCATACAGCTTCTTGCGCAGATCACGGTTGTCAGCATACTGCAGGAATGGAATCATGCTGGGTTTCTGGGTGGTGAAGACCCATTTGCCTTCCATACCCTCGTCCTTTGCAGACTCAGCAGCTGTTGTGATGACGCTCTCCGGCAGGCCTTTCAGGTCAGCCTCATTGTCTATCACGAGCCTGAAGTTGTTGGTTTCTGCAAGAACATTCTGGCTGAATTTGACCGTAAGAACAGAAAGCTCCTGGTTCAGCTTCTTCAGCTTCTCCTGGTCTTCCGGGCCGAGCAGGGCGCCATTGCGGACAAAGCTCTTGTAAAGGTTGTCGAGCAGGAAAAGCTCTTCAGCATTCAGGGCTGATGAGTCCCTGGTTTCCCAGACTGACTTTATCCGGCCGAACAGTTCTGCGTTGAGCAACACCTCGTCACTGAAGGCTGACACTTTAGGAGCTATCTCCATCTGAAGAGCTTCAAGGGTGTCATTTGTGCTTGCGCTGGTCTGCGAGTAGAAGACAGCGGCCACTCTTGAAAGAAGCTCGTCTGCCCTGTCGTATTTTGCTACTGTATTGGCAAAGGTGGGAGCCTCTTCATTGCCGGTGATTTCGGCAATCTGCAGCCTGGCAAGGGCGATGCCCGAGTCAATGGCAGGCAGGTAGTGCTCGTTCCTGATCTGGTCAAAGGGCGGAACACCGAAGGGGGTTTTCCAATCGGCAAAGAAGGGATTGCCCTGTTCCTTCTTCTGAGTGTTGCATGATACAGCTGCAAGGGCAACTGCCATCATGACTATAAATGCTCTTTTCACGATAGATTTTGTTTGTGGTTTGAAATTCAGGCCCCAAAGGTAATTTTTTTAAGCAAATTCATGTATGACTTTTCACCTTTCCAGCCAGTCACTCACTGCCGTGGCCCGGGTCAACGTAAATCATACAAAAAAATTTTGTTGATAACTTGTTATAGTTTGAAACATTTATGCCGGATGCAGAGTATAAAGTGCAGTTGCATCAGTTAAATTTGATGCGATGATGACTAACCTCGCAAAAGTATTGACAATTCGCCTATGAAAAGACATTTACCCGGAATTATCTTGTCATCAATCACTTGCTGCCTGCTCATCCTCTCCCTCAGGACAGCATCCGGACAAACAGGTGACAGTCAGCCGGCCCAGGGCAGGTCAGCCATCGCCGATTCTGTAGCTCACAATCTTGCTGAAAGAATAAAGATTTACCCCAATCCGGTAAAAAGTGAACTGATTGCTGACCATATTGAAGGCATCACGATGATTGAGATATTTGATGTAACCGGCAATAAATGCCTGAACGAGGTTTGTGACAATCACAACCAGCTTATCATTGAGGTTTCACTGCTCAAAAAAGGGATCTATTTCATCAGGTTCATCTCCCCCCGTGCAACCATAATGAAAAGATTTATAAAGGAATAACCGGCACGTTCTTTTTTTATACACTAACCGCCCTGGATCTTCCGGGCGGTTTTTTT
>CAZOHL010000037.1:0-1094 GCA_964579645.1 uncultured Rikenella sp.
CGCTCTAACCAACTGAGCTATGGGACTGATAAGCGCACACTATAAAGAACGCCCCGTTTTTGAATCATTTGGGGTGACAAAAGTAACGCTTCCTTGTAAACATCCAAAATTTTTTCAGAAATATTTTTTGCTGCCACGGAAAATCCCTTGAATTACAATGGCCTGCCATAACAATATAAAATCTGACAGCTGATAAGAGCTCGATCCTCCTGTTACAGTACAAAATAACAGTCCGAAGCAGAGGTTAAACAGCGGATTGCCTGACAGAGTGATAAAAATAGTTAACTTCGCATCCATAGCGGATTAAAATGCCAAACCTTGTCATAGTACCCACTTACAACGAACGGGAGAATATCGCCGGCCTCGTCAGGGCTATTACCGGACTGTCAGTTCCATTTGACATTCTGGTAATTGACGATAACTCTCCTGACGGTACAGCCCAGATAGTCAGGGAGATGATGGCCTCGTTTCCAAATCTCCACCTTCTCGAAAGACCGGGTAAGATGGGACTGGGCAGGGCATATATCTCAGGATTCGAATGGGCACTGCAGAGGGACTATAGTTACATATTCGAAATGGACGCCGACTTTTCCCACAATCCTGATGACCTGGTCAGGCTCTGGGATGCCTGCGAGAACGGTGGTGCAGACCTGGCTATAGGTTCAAGATACATCTCCGGCGTGAACGTGGTGAACTGGCCGATGGGAAGAGTCCTTATGTCATACATCGCCTCCATGTACGTCAGGCTGGTTACAGGGATGAAGATCATGGACACCACTGCAGGTTTCAAATGCTACCGCCGTGAGGTGCTTCAGAATATCCATCCCGGGCATATACGACTGGTCGGTTACGGCTTCCAGATTGAGATGAAGTTTACCGCCTGGCAACTCGGTTATAAAATTGTTGAAGTACCTATAATCTTCACCGATCGCAAGGCAGGCACATCAAAGATGTCAGGCAGCATCTTCGGTGAGGCGATGTGGGGTGTACTTCGTATGAAAATTGTCAGTATCTTCAGAAAGCCGGCCAGGACAGTTGCCTGACCGTCTTGTCATGCAGCAAACAGCAGAAAACAAAACAATTATCACCAACGC
>CAZOHL010000037.1:1194-25994 GCA_964579645.1 uncultured Rikenella sp.
ACTGTTCCGCAGACTGTTACAATTGAGGAATGGGAAAAGAAAAACAGCCTTGCAGCTGAACGCTCCGTAATAAACTATGCCTTTTACATCGGGGCCACTGACAGCAACATAGAAGAATTGCTCAGGGCGGACCCGGAGCGTGTCCCGGCCTTCAAGCTTTTCATGGGTGCCTCCACCGGCAATATGCTTGTGAGTGACCAGACCACCCTGGAAGCGATCTTCAGGCTCAAAAAGATCCCTGTGGCATGCCACTGTGAGGATGAGAAAATCATCAAGGCAAACATAGCCGCATACCGCGAAGAATACGGTGAAGCCATCGACCCCTCGTTCCATCCCCTTATACGAAGCCGCGAAGCTGCATATGCCTCATCGTCAACAGCTGTCGCCCTCGCCCGTAAAGGCGGAGCGAAGCTTCACCTGCTTCACCTGTCAACCGCAGAGGAGACGCAACTGCTGACAGCGGGTGACAATCCTGCCGCGAAGCAGATCACAGGCGAGGCGTGTGTCCATCATCTCTGGTTTGATGACCGGGCATACGCTGATAAGGGCAACCTTGTCAAATGGAATCCGCCTGTGCGCAGCGCTTCAGACAGGACGGCGCTGTTAAAGGCTGTCAGGGATGGCCGTATTGACATAATAGCAACTGACCATGCACCGCATACCCTCGGGGAGAAAAGCGCACCCTACTTCAGCGCTCCTTCCGGCGGTCCCACAGTACAGCACTCTCTGGTTATAATGCTTGAGCTGTGCCACCGGGGTGAGCTTACTCCGGAGCTTGTAGTCAGGAAGATGTGCCATAACCCCGCATTGCTCTTCGGCATAACTGACAGGGGGTTCATAAGAGAGGGACTGAAGGCCGACCTTGTCCTTGTAGATCCTGCAGCGCCATGGACGGTCAATAAGGAAAACATAATGTACAAGTGCGGATGGTCACCACTGGAAGGAACAACATTCCGCAGCAGTGTAGTAACAACTTTTGTAAACGGTGTCCCGGTATTCGAAGAAGGAAGGCTGACGGGCCGCCGGGCTCCGGAGATTCTGTTATTCAAAAGATAAACGAAAACATTATGAGAAGTTTTGCATTATTTGTCATAATGATTGTTCTTGCCGCTTCCTGCGGGGAGGGGAGAAATTCCGGGAAGAAACCTGAAACACATGGAAATGGTGCCGGGACAGAAAGCAGCGCTGTCACAAACCCGGAAGACCCGGCCGGATCGGTTATAAATCTTCCGGCGGAATCAGGTTCAGGCCAGGCGGCCCCCGCAGGGTTACCTGCCGGCGCCATTCTGATAGCCAGCGACATAGTGACAGAAGTAATAATAAAACCAGATCCCGAAGGTGATCCATGGGACATTGAGAAAGTGGCGGGCTACACCGGTCAGCCGCTTGTCGACGGCATATTCAGCCGTATCTATGACGGCAGCATGACGGTATATGATTATCACAGCGGCGAACCGCTCAAACCTGCTGACGTTAAAAAGATCGAGGGTGAATTTAAAAATGACAGAACAAAAATAGGAAAGCTCTCATTCACAGAAGACTGGTACTGGCTCCCGGAGGAGAACAGAGTTGAGAAAAGGGCAAAGTCAGTTACTTTCGGTTACGAGCTTTACAATAACACGGGGAAGGTTTACGCATACAGGGCGGCTTTCAGGGCCGATCTGAACTGAGAGAGAGAACAGGGCTGACCTGGACTGAAAAGAGAGAATAGGGCACACCTGGACTGAGAGAGAGAACAGGCCACACCTGGACTGAGAGAGAGAACCAGGCACACCTGGACTGAGAAGATAGAACAGGGCACACCTGGACTGAGAGAGAGAACCAGGCACACCTGGATTGAGAAGAGAGAACCGGGCACCCCTGAACTGAGACGCAGCTAACCAAAACATCTTCAGTATGTCAAGTTACGATATCACAAGTCTTAATGACTTTATTATCAGGAAACAGAAAGACTTCCCATTCGCCCAGGGTGAGCTGTCAAGCCTTCTGCACCATATAGGCACTGCAGCCAAAATGGTGAATGCCAAGATCCGTAAAGCCGGACTGGTTGAGATACTGGGCCGGGCAGGCGCTGAAAATCCGCAGGGAGAAGAGCAGCAGAAACTCGACCGTTACGCTGACGAGGTATTTATTGATGCACTCAAATCGTCCGGCCAGTGCGCCGGCATAGCCTCTGAAGAGAATCAGAATGAGGTTGTCTTTACCGGGGAGTTTGCCTCCAGGGGCAAGTATGTGGTCTGTATAGACCCTCTTGACGGTTCATCCAACATAGACGTCAACGTGTCGGTGGGATCAATTTTTTCAATATACCGCCGTGTCACTGAACGCGAGGAAGAGGTCTCGGTTGCAGATTTCCTCCAGGAGGGAAACAGACAGGTTGCTGCCGGATATGTTATCTACGGATCTTCAACAATGCTTGTATATACAACCGGCAACGGCGTCAACGGCTTTACCCTTGACCCTACAATCGGTGAGTTCTGTCTCTCCCACCCTAACATGAAGACACCTGAAACAGGAAGGATCTATTCAATCAACGAAGGAAACTACATCAGGTTCCCTGAAGGAGTTAAGAAATACATCAAATACTGCCAGGAGAACGACCCTGCAACCAGCCGGCCTTACATTTCAAGATATATAGGATCACTGGTCTCGGATGTACATCGTAACATGCTGACCGGGGGCATATTCCTTTATCCGCCTTCAATCAGTTATCCATCCGGGAAGCTGCGACTGGTTTACGAATGCAATCCCATTTCCTTCATCATCGAACAGGCCGGAGGCGTTTCCACCGACGGTACGAGGAGGATCCTGTCACTGAAACCGGAAAGTCTCCATCAGCGGACTCCCTTCTACTGCGGTTCACCTGATATGATAAGGAAGCTTGTGGGTATGTGCTGCTGAAAGTTAATCCCTTTCTTTTTGCGGTGACCGACGGGTTTTGTTAATTTTGCACCCTCAGGCACATTCGATGGTCAGCACCGTTTTCAGAGACATTTACAGGCAGCATCCCTCATTCAGCAGACTTGAGGAATTGCTGGCCGGTGACAGCGCAGAACCGGTGACAATTCACGGGCTTACAGGCTCATCGCGTTCAATAGTGATGGCCGGTGCTCTGTCACAGCAGCCCACTACCCATGTGGTACTACTGCCTGAAAAGGAAGACGCTGCCTACTTTTACAATGACCTCACTTCGCTTATTGGTGATGACAATATTTTCTTTTTCCCCGGAACCTACAAGAGGTCAGTGATGTATGACCAGACTGAGCCGGCAAACATAATCCTCAGGGCAGAGGTGCTGAATTTCCTGAGCTCGGGACGCAGAAAATGCATCATTGTCACCTACCCCGAGTCGGTCATGGAGAAGGTGATCAGTAAAGCCAGCCTTAAGAAAAATACCTTCTTCATCAAGAAAGGAGCAAAACTGTCAATCGAATTCCTCGAAGAGGTCCTCCGTGAATACAATTTCAAGCGTACTGACTTCGTCTATGAGCCCGGGCAATATTCAGTCAGGGGAAGTATTACCGACCTCTTTTCATATTCGGCAGACAAGCCATACAGGATTGACTTCTTCGGGGAGGAGGTCGATTCAATACGGTCATTCAGCCCTGATGACCAGCTTTCATTGAAGCTCCACGACGAGATCCAGGTGATACCTGATATTCAGGAGCTTGCGTTCCATGACAGTTCTGACAGCTTTATCGATTTCATTCCCCCTTCCTCAATCATCTGGAGCGATAATTTTGACTACATAGTTGAGAAGACTGACAACATCTGGGCGCAGGCCCGCAGCCGCAGTTCGAAGGGGGAGATATCTGACCGGCGTGACATCATAATCACAGGCCGTCATCTCGAGGAGTTATGCTCGCGTCACCGCCGGATCTTCTTCGGCAGGGGGAGGCAGGATCCTGACACAGTCAATCTCGCTTTCCGTACCGAGCCACAGCCGGCATTCAACAAGAACTTCGGCCTGCTGACTTCAAAACTGTCCTCAAACGTGCAGGAAGGCTACCGTAACTTCATAATCTCGGAGAGCGAAGTACAGGAACAGCGACTGAAGGAAATCTTCGAAGAAACCGATCCGGCAGTTCAGTTCACCCCCCTCCTGCTCAACCTTCATCAGGGTTTCACAGACAATGACCTGAAGATTGCTGTTTACACTGATCATCAGATCTTTGACCGTTATCACAAGTTCCGGATAAAGGGCTTTTTCACACGCCGTGACAGCATGACAGTTCGGGAGCTGACGGATCTCAACCCCGGAGATTATGTTGTGCACACTGACCATGGCATCGGCCGTTTCGGCGGGCTTGAGAAGATCGAGGTCAACGGCAGGATGCAGGAGGCCATCAAGCTGGTATTCAAGGACAATGACATCCTTTATGTAGGTATCCACGCCCTGCACCGGATCTCCAAATACAAGGGCAAGGATGACACCCCGCCGCGGATCAACAAGCTGGGCACCGGGGCCTGGCAGAAGATGAAGCAGGCAACGAAGAAGAAGGTCAAGGACATAGCCCGTGACCTGATTCTTCTCTACGCAAAGCGAAAAGCCTCAGGCGGTTTCGCCTATTCGCCCGATTCGTACCTGCAGCGGGAGCTGGAGGCGTCGTTTATATGGGAGGATACACCAGATCAGCTGGCCAGCACAGTAGCCGTTAAGGAAGATATGGAGGCCCCTGTACCAATGGACCGTCTCATATGCGGTGATGTGGGTTTTGGCAAGACCGAGATCGCTATCAGGGCGGCATTCAAGGCAGCCACAGACGGGAAACAGACAGCAGTCCTGGTACCTACCACCATCCTTGCACTGCAGCATTACAAGACATTTTCATCGCGACTGGAGAACTTCCCGTGCAAGGTCGATTATATAAGCAGGCACCGCAAGCCCGCCGAACAGAAAAAGATCCTCAAACAATTATCTGAAGGTGAGATTGACATAATTGTCGGAACCCACAAACTCACCGGCAAGGAAGTGAAATTCAGGGACCTGGGGCTTCTTGTCATAGACGAGGAGCAACGCTTCGGCGTAGCCGCGAAAGAAAGACTCAAGACAATCAGGGCCGGGGTTGATACGCTGACCCTTACTGCAACCCCCATACCTCGTACACTGCAGTTTTCACTGATGGGGGCACGTGACCTCTCAGTGATCAGTACCCCTCCGCCGAACAGGATGCCCATCATAACCGAACTGCATGGCTTCAACGAGGATATAATCCGTGAAGGCATAGTCTACGAGGTAAGCCGCAACGGCCAGGTCTTCTTCATCAACAACAGGATAGAGAACATAATGGAGGTCAGGGCCTCCCTTCTCCACTTCTGCCCTGAGATAAAGATAGCAGTGGTCCACGGCCGCATGGAGGGTGAGGAGATTGAGAATGTAATGTCTGATTTCATCCGGGGTGACTATGACGTTTTGCTGGCAACAACAATAATTGAGTCAGGTCTGGATATCCCCAATGCCAACACAATCTTCATCAATGATGCACATAACTTCGGACTTTCAGAACTTCATCAGCTCCGCGGCAGGGTGGGCCGTTCAAACAGGAAGGCTTTTTGTTACCTTCTCACTCCTCCACTCTCGGTGCTGACGGGTGACGCCCGCAGGAGACTCAGGGCCATTGAGGAAAACTATGAGCTTGGAAGCGGTTTCAATATTGCCCTGCAGGACCTTGACATCCGCGGTGCCGGCAACCTTCTCGGAGGAGAACAGAGCGGCTTCATAGCCGATGTAGGCTATGAGACATACCAGAAGATCCTTGACGAGGCAGTAAGGGAACTGAAGGATGAGGAGTTCGGCAGCCTCTTCCCCGGTCCGGCGGAGAATAAAGAGCATGAGACGGAAGAAAAAGTGAAGAATTTCGTGGAGGATGTAACGGTGGAGACCGACCTTGAAATAATGTTCCCTGACGATTACGTTTCCAACATTCCTGAACGAATAAGGTTGTACAAGGAACTCAACGAGATCAGGGATGAGGCAGGGCTGAAGGCCTATGAGTCACACATTACCGACAGGTTCGGACCCCCTCCGGCGCCTGCGCTGGCACTTCTGCAGCTCGTCAGGCTGAGGTGGGCAGCGGCAGCAACAGGCATTGAAAAAGTAATTCTGAAAAATAATACACTGATTGCTAACTTTGTTACTGATCAATCGTCACAGTTCTATCGTTCACCCCTATTCGTGTCGGTAATGAACTATGTAAACAGGAGACAGGGCAACATGTCGGTAAAACAGAACAACAACAAGCTGAGCCTGACTGTCAGGGGTATAAACACCGTTGTGAAGGCAATTGATCTTTTCACAGCCATCCTCTCATGGCATGAGTCAGCCAATACCTCAAAGGCAAATTAACTGATGAACCTGATCATAGATATCGGAAACACGTCAGTCAAGGCTGCACTCGTCAGCAAAGGTGTGATAATCAGACAGGAACGGTTTAGCAATTCCGATCCCGGACTTATTGGTATGTTCACCGGCCGTCACAGGCTTGCAGGGGCAATTGTCTCGAGCGTCGGAAGTGATCCCTCCGGGCTGCTTGAATGGCTTTGCACAAGGGTTGAGAAAGTGCATCATCTCACTTCACAGTCACTATATCCGTTTGCAATTGACTACAAAACGCCGGAAACACTCGGGACAGACCGTCTTGCAGCTGCGGCCGGGGCTGTTAATCATCACCCTGGAGCTGATCTGCTTGTAATTGACGCCGGCAGTGCATTGACAGTTGACCAGGTGACCGCCGGGGTGTACAGGGGAGGAAGCATCTCCCCGGGATTGGCTATGAGGTTCCGGGCTCTGCATGAATTCACCGGAAGGCTGCCACTGGTAACTAAGAGAACCGGATTCACTTTTCCGGGTAAAACGACGGAAGATGCTATTGCAGGCGGGGTTATTACAGGTCTGGCATATGAAATAAATGAGTATATTCGCACGTTCGGGGAAACGTACCATAATTCCGTTGCGGTCATCACGGGTGGAGACAGCGGTCTGATCACGCCGCTGTCAGGAGGAAATTTACTTCATTACCCGGACCTGGTAACGGAGGGATTGAATTTTTTACTGGAAACAAATGTATAAGAGCATAAGAGCAATTATGATAGGTCTGCTTGCTCTCCTGGCAACGGGAGCTGCAGGGCAGAAATCAGTCAATACACCTTTTGCAAGGTACGGAATCGGGAACCTGGAGCTCCAGGGGCCTTTCAGGATGAGAGCTATGGGGGGCATAAGCAGCGGCATAAGGGATAACCTCACTCTAAATTACCTGACACCTTCATCATACAGCAGTACAGACACAGCCTCCTTCCTGTTCGACTTCGGGATTGACTACACGGTGGCCGGGATGAAAGGAGATGACCTGCGGTACAAATCCCAGGATGTTACATTCTCGCATCTTATGATGGGATTTCCGATCATGAAGGGCTGGGGTGTTGCTGCTGCGATAATGCCTTATGCCAACGGATCATATGATATCGGGTACAGGACAGAAGGTTCAGGAGTGACCGGTTCCCTTTACGAACACCATTTCGGCAGCGGCGGATACCAGAAAGCCCTGCTTGGCACAGGGATCCGCATCTTCCCCTTTATCTCTGCAGGGGCAAACGTCTTTTACATGTTCGGAGAGGAGATCAGACTCAATGATTTTGTCTTCACCGGTGACAATAACTATTACAGTACCAGGAAACAGGGTGTATCAGCCATGAGAGGAGTCGGTTATGATGCATCCATACAGCTGATGCTTAACCTTTCCGGGGGCAGATTCATTAATGCCGGCGTGACTTATACCCCGGGCTATGACCTTAAGACAGACAATGAGGATATCATATTCAGGTATTCGACAATCTCCAATACCCCATATTCGATTGATACACTCTCCTTCGGCGAACTGTCAACCACCAGCAGGATGCCCGGGTCACTAAGGGCAGGCTTCTCTCTCGGCAAGACTGACAAGCTTACGGCGGGGGCCGACATTGTATATACACGCTGGACCAAAGCATCCCTCCCGGGAACCTACGGTACCTATAATGATGCACTTTCACTCCATGCCGGTGCTGAATACGTGCCCGAAAAATATTCAAATTACAGTTTTTTTGACCGTGTTGAATACCGCATTGGATGCCGTTATGGTGAGAGTTATACCCTGTTCGGGGGAGAGGAGCTGAAAGAGTACGGCATAACTTTTGGAACAGGTATACCAATGAAAAGATCGAGATCACGGATCTCACTGTCGGTAGATCTGTCAACCCGGGGAGGGAACGGGAATCTGCCCCAGGAGACCAGGGTATCGGTCGGAGCCAGCCTGAATCTTTATGACTACTGGTTCCTTAAAAGGCAGTATGACTAAAAAATGAATTAGAAAGAGATGAAAAGAACAACCAGCACGATTTTAACCGGATTGCTTCTGTCAGTGTTTTCATTTGTTCTGCAGGCCCAGAAGGGTGTCGAAACGGGTACACCGTTCGGAAGAGGAGAAGACAGCACGAGGTGCCTCCGAAACACATCCCTTTATTCAACCTATTACGAGAACAAGGACTATAATATGGCTGTTCAGTTCTGGAGACCGGTTTTCACCGAATGCCCGGGATCTTCAAAGAACACCTATATCAAGGGAGAAACGATGTTCAAGGAGTTCTTCCGCAAGACAGGAAACAAGGCATATATAGACACTGTGCTGATGATTCTGGATCAGCGTACCAGGTATTTCAACGAAGAGCCCGTAAACAATCTTCGCAAGGCATTTGCCCTCTATGAATTCGGAGGAAACGACACCGAATACGCCAGGAAGTGCTATGATCTTATCAAGGGAGTGATGGACACCTCGCCCCAGAGCTTTGACCATACCTACTCAAGTCTCTATATGGCCATCACGGCGAAGTGCTATGCCCTCAAGCTTATTGATCCACAGGAGGTTATCGCTGCCTACTCAAAGTCGATGAAAGTGGTTGACAACCAGCTTTCACGCAAGCCCGGCGATGCACGCTATACAGAAGCGAGGAAAAACATTGACGCGGTTTTCAGGTCAAGCGGTGCAGCATCATGTGAAAACCTTGAACATCTCTTCACCGCCGGCGTTGACAACAATCCCGGTGATACCGCCATGCTCAGGAAGGTACTTACCCTCCTAGGTGAAACAGGATGCAAGGATTCTGAACTTTACTATAAGGCAGCTACCAGCCTTTACAATTCTGACCCCAGCGCATCATCAGCGGCACAGCTGGCTGAAATGAACCTTGCCCGCAAAAAATACAACGAGGCCGAAAAATACTACACTGAAGCAATTGACCTGGAAACTGACAGTAAAATCAAGTCAGGTCTTCTTACCAAACTGGCCACCCTCGAGCTGACGTCAGACAGCAAGCAGGCTGCACGTGACTTTGCGAGGGCTGCATTCTCGCTCGATCCTACCAATGGCAATGCCCTTTTCATAATTGCCGAGGCCTATGCCGGGTCACGGATCGGAGAGACATTCGAGAACCAGACAGTTTACTGGGTGGTAGTAGATTACCTCGTCAGGGCCAGGAACACGGATCCTACCCTTAAAGAACAGGTTGACGAACGTATAGGTATATATTCGAGGCTGTTCCCCACTAAGGAAGAAGCCTTCTTCAGGAGCCTCGTCGAGGAGGGAGCTTCTTACCTGGTAGGCGGCTGGATCAATGAATCCACCACTGTAAGGTTCAGGAAGGAATAGAAACAGTGAGGTTCCGCACCACATACAGTATCATTACAGCAGTCCTGGTTGCCGGGACTGCTTTGCTTTCATCATGTGACAAGAAGGAAGCAAATGTGAAGGATATGATAATAAAGGAGCTGCCGACTCTGTCGTCAAGGAATGTTGAAACAATGTATTCTGACTCCGGCAAGGTCACAATGCTTGTGCGCACGCCCCTCATACAGCAGTTCTCCACCAAGGAAAACCCATATACCCTTTTCCCTGAAGGGCTGACAGTGTTGTTCTACGATCGGACGGATGTGCCTCAGGCAAGCATCACATCTAAATATGCCCGATATACGGAAAAGGATGACGTATGGGAGCTGCGCGACAGTGTGGTGGCAGTGAGTAACAAGGGTGAAGTGCTTGAGACGGAACTGCTTTTCTGGAGCCAACCCAGGGACAGGATCTGGTCAGACAGATTCGTGAGATTTACACACAATGACCAGATAGTGATGGGTACCGGATTTGAATCAGACTCACGCTTTTCAAACTGGACAATCAAAAACGTAACAGGAACAATTTATATCAGGGATGAACAGGAAATCACTCCTGCTGATTGAGATCATCTGGATCATACTGGGACTGATGTGTCTGGGAATCGCCATCCGCGAGACAGTCAACGCCGGCATTGGCCGGGCATGGCTGTTCTATGTGATGGCCATTGCAGCATTTGTTCTGGCATGGATTCGTGACTCACAGCGAAAAAAGCTTTAAATTTGGGGTATGAACCCCTGGGTCATTATTCCATTTGCAATACTTCTTGCCGCATTCTTTTCGGCAATGGAGCTTGCATTCATTGCCTCCAACAAGCTGCGAATAGAGCTTGACCGCAAGCAGGGGAATGTGGGGTCGGGTATAATCTCGCTCTTCTCCCGAAGCCCGGGCCTCTATATATCCACAATGCTGATCGGGGTTAATATTGCCACGGTCATCTTCAGTATGCTTGCCGCAGACCTTATTGAAGCATGGCTTAAGAACCTGATCCCGTCAGAGGTGCTGATATTCATTATCCAGACTGTAATCACCACACTGGTGATCCTGGTATTCGCCGACTTTCTTCCAAAATCAGTGGTACGGATCAGTCCGAATTTCTTCCTTCGAATCTTCGCTGTTCCCACAGCCATTTTCTACTACATATTCTACCCGGTCAGCAAATTCACACTCTGGCTTGCAAACATGATCATGAGGTTATTCTTTGGAATAAAGGCGGAGAGAAAAGAGCAGGAAAACAGGATCTTTACGCGTATTGACCTCGACCATTTCGTCAATGACCTTGTTGAGACGGAAGAAGAAAAGCAGGAGGAAAACAGCAGTCTCAAAATCTTTCAGAACGCCCTTGATTTCTCTTCCGTTAAGGCACGCGAATGCATGGTTCCCCGGACAGAGATCGTCGCCCTGCCGGTTCAGTCATCACCTGATGAGCTAAGGCAACAATTCATCGAATCAGGCCACTCCAAGATCCTCCTCTACCGTGACAACATTGACAACATGGTAGGGTATTACGAACTGAAAGACATCCTTCACGGGCCGGCTGATATTGCAACAGGCATGCGTAAGCTGCCGGTTGTCCCGGAAACAATGACTGCCAACAAAGTGCTGAGACTTCTTTCTGACGCAAAAAAAAGCATAGCACTGGTGGTTGACGAGTTCGGCGGCACTGCCGGAGTGATCACTATCGAGGATGTGCTCGAAGAGATAGTAGGTGACATTGAAGATGAGCATGACATCAGTGACCTGGTTGAGAAAAAAATAAATGACAGGGAGTATGTCCTTTCAGGCCGTCTCGACATAGACTACCTCAATGAGGAATATGACCTCGGCCTGCCCGAAAGTGACGAGTACACCACACTGGCAGGTCTGATACTGTTTGCCCACGGAAACATCCCCCGTCAGCAGGAAAAGATAAGGGTAGGCCGGAATCTTTTCACGGTGCTCAGGTGTTCTTCCACAAAGGTGGAACTGCTGAAGCTTCAGATTGACTGAGTAACCTCAGCATGTAACCAGGCAATTGAAGCCGGAATAAACATAGCGCAGGGCCCTGTGCCGGTCATGGTCTCAGCCCTTCTTTTTCAGTTCAGCATAATACCTGAAATAAAGAGGAATAGCCCTCATGCCTGCAAACAGGTTTTCAAGCGGGTAATTCTCATTGGGTGAGTGAATTGCATCTGACTCCAGCCCGAACCCCATCAGTATCGACTTGACTCCCAGTATCTTTTCAAAAGTCGAAATAATCGGAATGCTGCCCCCGCTGCGTATGGGTATGGGTTTCCGCCCGAAGATATCGGTGCAGGCTTTCTCTGCTGCCAGGTATTCAGGAGTATCAAGCGGGCTCACATAGGCCTCCCCGCCGTGCAGGTACTCAGCTTTGACCTTTACCCCTGCAGGTGCGAGTGACCTGATATGGCTGATGGCGAGATTTGCTATATCCTCAGCCTTCTGGTAGGGTACCAGTCGCATCGAGATCTTTGCTGAAGCCTTAGCCGGCAGGATGGTTTTGGCTCCTTCGCCTGTATAGCCGCCCCAGATTCCGTTGACGTCAAGTGTGGGCCTTATGCCTGTGCTCTCCAATGTGGAGAATCCCTTCTCCACGGCCAGTGAATCAACGCCGACAGATTTCCTGTATTTTTCAGGATCAAACGGCCTTTCAGCCATCTTTGCTCTCTCGGCATCAGAGGGAACGAGCACGCTGTCATAGAAACCCGGTATTGTAACCCTGCCGTCGCTGTCCTTCAGCCTGGCTATAATGTCGCAGAGGGCGTTGCACGGATTCACCACTGCACCGCCATAGATGCCCGAATGGAGATCACGGTCAGGCCCCTCAACCTCTACCTGGATATATGACAACCCGCGCAAACCTGATGTAATTGACGGTATCTCAGGTGATATCATGGTTGTATCAGAAACCAGTATCACATCCGAGCGGAGCATTTCACGGTATTCAGCGCAGAATCCGGCGATGCTCGCCGAACCGGCCTCCTCCTCACCCTCAATCATAAACTTGACGTTGCACGCAAGAGTACCGGTTGCGTTCATCATCTCGAATGCCTTCAGGTGCATGAACAGCTGTCCTTTATCGTCATCAGCACCGCGTGCCCATATCTTTCCTTCACGTATCTCCGGCTCGAAGGGTTTTGAGATCCACTTCTCAAGCGGTTCAGCGGGCATTACGTCATAATGGCCATAGACAAGTATCGTCGGCAGTAACGGATCAACAATCTTTTCACCGTATACAATGGGGTTGCCGGCAGTGGGATAGACTTTTGCCCGGTCGGCTCCATTGGCGTCCAGCAGGTCACGTATATACTCTGCTGCCCGTATCATATCAGGCTTGTTTGACTCAGAAGCGCTTACCGAAGGGATCCTGATCAGGCCGAAGAGTTCTTCGAGAAATCTGTCACGGTTTGTTTCGATGTAATTCTTAATGCTTTCCATTATCGTTGTATTTTTGATATTCGCCGGCCGCCCACTGCAGCCTGTTGTACCACTCGTCACCAAACGCCCTTATAAGGGGTTCGCGAAGAAAGCGGTAAAGTTCGGTATTAAGTTTCGCACCACAGACGGTACCGGGTTTGCAGATCGACCATTCTTCATAGTTCACTGCACGGAAAGTGCTGTAATGCCTTATCCTTACCGGGAAGAGGTGGCATGACAGGGGTTTGCGGAAGTCCACAACCCCTGCGTTGAATGCCGTCTCAACGCCGCACTTGTAAACATCATCATCCATGATCGTGTATGCGCACTCCTCATTGTTGATAAGCGGTGTGACAAGTTCACCCTCTATGTCTGTAACACTTGTCCCCTGTTTTTCTATCGCCCTGATTCCTTCGGGGCGCAGGTAGGGCCAAAGGTCAGGCCAGATACGCTCAAGCGCTGATGCCTCCTCTGCCGTCAGAGGAGCACCGGTATCACCATACCTGCAACAGCTGCCCTTGCAGGCGGCCAGGTCACACACGAACTTCTTCTCTATGAGCGCCAGGGAGACTATTGTGTCTTCAATCTGCAGCATAGTATCCTTCAAACAAGTGATTTGCCCGTCATTTCAGGTGGAACAGGTATTCCCATCATTGTCAGTATTGTGGGTGCCACGTCAGCCAGGATACCTGCCCTGACGCTGCTGAATCTGCTGCTGATGAGGTAAAGGGGAACCGGATTGAGTGAATGCGCCGTATTGGGTGAACCGTCTGGATTAACCGCATAATCAGCATTGCCGTGATCGGCAATTATGATCACCTCATAGCCGTTCTCACGGGCAGCCCGGGCAACATCACCGGCACACTCGTCAACCGTTCTTACGGCTTTCTGAATGGCTTCATAGATGCCGGTGTGCCCCACCATATCGCCATTGGCGAAATTAAGGCAGATGAAGTCAAATTTTTGTTTGTGCAGCTCGGTTATCACAGCGTCCCTGACGCCATAAGCGCTCATCTCGGGCTGAAGGTCATAGGTGGCTACTTTTGGTGAAGGAATGAGGATGCGCTCCTCTCCGGGAAACTCTTTTTCCCTGCCTCCGGAGAAGAAAAATGTCACATGGGCATATTTTTCGGTCTCGGCAATTCTGAGCTGCTTCTTTCCGGCATCTGATAGGATCTCACCCAGTGTCCTGTCAACATTCTCTTTGGGAAAAATCACATGCAGCCCCTGAAATTTGTCGTCATACGGTGTCATTGTAAGATAGCGGAGCGGGATTGTCTTCATGCCGGCCTCAGGCATGTCTTGTTGCGTCAGCACCATTGTCAGCTCACGGGCACGGTCATTCCTGAAATTGATGAAGATAACCACGTCGCCTTCCGTGATAGTTGCCAGGGGTTGTCCGGCACTGCCGGTTACCACTATGGGTTTCATGAATTCATCAGTCACGCCTGCGTCATAGGAATCCTGAATTGCCTGGAGTATATCAATTGTCCCGGTTCCTTTTCCATGAACAAGCATCTCATATGCCTCCCTGATCCGTTCCCATCTCTTGTCACGGTCCATTGCATAGTAACGGCCAACAAAGGATGCCACTCTGCCGTTGCTCTTTTCCAGGTGTTTCAGCAAGGCTTCCATATACCCTTTTCCGCTTCTCGGGTCTGTATCGCGGCCATCGCCGAATCCATGGATAAAGACCTTCCTGAGACCGTACTCCATTGTCATGTCACAAAGGGCATAGAGGTGGCTGTCAAGTGAATGAACCCCTCCGTCAGACAGCAGGCCCATGAAATGAACCTTTACGCCTTTTTCGCGGGCATAATTGAATGCCTGGCGGAGAGTCTCGTTCGTGCGTATTTCGCCTGTGCGGCAGGCCTTGTTTATCTTAACCAGGTCCTGGTAAACAACACGTCCTGCTCCTATGTTAAGGTGTCCTACCTCCGAGTTGCCCATCTGGCCTTCAGGGAGACCCACATCTTCGCCGGAGGTGAGCAGCTGAGACGATGGGAAAACCCTCTTCAGGGAATCAATATGCGGTGCACCGGTTGTGCTTATCACGTCGCTTCTGGAACCGTCACCCAAACCCCAGCCATCGAGGATCATGAGTAATATTCTGTTTTCTTTCATCAAGTCAATATTTTTCAAAATTATGGCAGCAAAAATAGCCATTTCCGGCAAGATTGCCATCGTGGTAATAAACACTGAACAGGTATAAAAGTTTGGATCAGCGGGCTCCTCTTATCTCTCTGACCTTTATGCGGAATTCCTTATCGGGACAGGTAGGCTCGTAATCTATATCGTTGCCCACGTAAGCCGACCACTCACGGGTTGTGAGGTTTCTTGTCACCTTGTCACAGAGGCCGTCAGTCATGCACCTGATGTGTGCGGGGCGCCTGGTGACCTCATTCCGGGTGGCTGAGAGGAAGGATTCGCCTCCGTCACTGAATGCCATTCGAATAACTTCCTGACCTCCGTCTGTAAAGATCACAGGAGTCTGATCAGGGTTGGATAGCGTCCATAGCATTATTTCACCGTTTTCATCGGCAGTCAGCATCTGTCCGTCAGTGCGGTCGAAGGCGATACTCCTTACAGCCGCCAGGTGTCCTTCCAGGTTCCCGTCGGCAAGTCCGGTAGAAGTGTTCCAGATATCGATTGTGCCTGTATCGTCGCCCGTTGCAAGCCTTTTTCCTCCCGGAAGGAATTTGTGGGCGGTTATGTTTTTATCTCCAGTACTTACAGGTATGTGCAGGTCGGGAGACTCAGTCTGCCAGCAGATCAACCTCCCGTCGCCGGAGAGAGCTGCCATCATTTGCCTGTCATCTGATATTTCCAGCGCGACTACCCCTGAGGGGTCACTTGTCACCTTCCGCAGACTGCGGTCCCTGAGATTCCATTCGTTCACATTCCCGCCTGAAGAGGAAGAGTAGAGACGGTCATTGTCAGAATATGCGAGAGCAGTTATCATGCCGCTGGAATCCTGCAGCTGGTAACCGATGGAATCATCGTCAATGGGTATCATCAGGATTTTGGAATCTTTCGTTCCGCATGCGAGCCAGGATTTGTCAGGGCTGAGAGTCATGGCGCTGATTGTTTTGTTTCCGGACCACAGCAGGGTATATCCTGCAGATGGCTGTCCGGTATTCCATCTCAACACCCTTCCTTTGGAATCAGCGGTGAAAAATTCGCCGTCGGAGCCCTCTGCCATGGCTGTGTACTCAGTTCCCTCAGAAGAATACCTTTTGCAGAACCTGTTACCGTATTGCATTGACACATTATAAAGGCCTGCAAAGACATCTGCATCTTCCGACAAACCACCATACTTCAGGTTGAAGAGATAAGCCTGCCAGGCCAGCAATATCTGAAGGTCTTTGCTCCCGGTATGGCTCAATGATCTCAGTGCCAGCGATCTGGCCAGTGAAAGCATCCGGCTCCTGTTCACCTGTGAAAGCTTTTTTAAATCTGCAGTTCTGCCTGAGGTCATCTGTCTCACTGCTTCCTCGGCTGATCTGGCCTTTTCCTCGGCCTGTCTCAATCTCTCATCTGTTATGACCCCGGTTCCCTGCGCGGCGGCTGGGACCAATCCAATGGCTGAGGATAGTATCTCCAGGCTGTCAATGAGTTTGTCGTTGAGGGCAATGGCTTCATCCTTCATCTGAATGGCCACCGATTTCTGCTTTTCTGCCCTGTTTCTGAGTGAATAAACGGCCCCGAAGGCTACAAGGGTGAGAATGGCCAGCAAGCCCAGCACTGCAGCGGCAAGACGTAACCGTCTGACCGTTTCGTTATTGCTTTTTCTCCCGTATTCCTCCCTTATGGAGTACTCTTCCTCAGAGTTTTTAAGAAATATGAGAGCTCTTTCGAAGGCAGGGTCAATCTTTTCAGCCCAGGCAAGGGTGGGGTTATTTTCATCTCTCCATCTGAGGGCCATCAGCAGGTCAGGGGCTGTCCACAGACGGCCGGTACCCTCCTGATACTGTGCAGCTGCGTAGGCCAGTTGCCTGTAAAGTTTTACGGAGGCTTCCTCATCATCCATCCATTTCCGCAGGTTTCCCCAAAGTCTTATAATGCTTTCATGTGTAAGGTCGAGGATGCTTTCTCCGTTGAGTGGTACTTCTTTGGAAGGTGTCAGGAATGAATATTCAGGTGATCTGAACACCTCAGCCACTCGAATGATTTCATGCTCCGCGCACCCAGTCTGGGCAGCTATTGCAGAAATACGCTCAGGTTTTCTCAGTTCCCTGCCATCATCAGAGCGGGTGGTGATGGTCCGGAAGAGGCGGGAACAGATATAACGGTGCCTCTCATCCAGCGATTCGAAGGCCTGGCCTGCATGCTGTGAGATTGCTCCCTTCAGCTTGCCTACAGCTTCGTAGTCAGAGATGCCGATGGGGCGGGTCAGGTCTCCCAGCCTGCTCCACTGGTTCCATGTACGCATCATCAGATGCTGCAGTACCGGCAGTTGCCCCGGTCTTTCCTCAAGATCACTCAGGATGAGCTTCACCAGTGACCTGTCAATTGAACCACCGGAAAGCTTTACCGGCTCCTCAATGACTGTAACCATCTGGTCAACAGGAATCTGCGGCAGAAGGTAACTGCTGCTGTTCATCAGGTTGGTCAGAGAGTGAAACCGTCCGCAATCAGATACATATTCTGATCTGAGAGTCAGGATGATGTGCAGCCCATGGTCGGGTTTTTGCATAGCATTGACTATCAGCTCTATGAAGTCAGCCGCATTGTCTCCGGGGAGACCCTTTGATGTTACAGGGCTGAATCGGAAAATCTCCTCAAACTGATCGATCACAATAACAACCTGTTGACGGAGGTTCTTCCTGATACGGTTAATTACGTCAGTCAGCCCTTCTGATATGTTGTGGAGTGATGCGGCAACGCTTGCTTCAGAAAGCTGGTTGAATCCCGCTCCTGCTGAAAGCGCTGACAACTCCGTTGCCAGGTGGTCAACCGGGTTGAGTGCAGGTCTGAATACAAGATATGACCATGATTTCTTCTCCTCTGCATTTTCCTTCAGGAGGGCCGGTATTACACCTGACATGACAAGAGACGACTTGCCGCTGCCGGAAGCGCCCAGCACTGCCACAAACCTGTTATCTTTAAGCTTGGAAACAACCTTGAGAGTGCTCTCCATTCGCCCGAAAAACAGGTGTCCTTCGTCAGGTCTGAATGCTCTCAGTCCCGGGAATGGATTTGGCCTGATAATAATACTCCTTTCTGGCATAGAAGACATTTTTAGATTACAGGATCCCCCTCCTGGCTGTCAGTATAATTTACAAAGATATCTGTGAATTCCGGATAATAGAACACAAAGGTGGCAATATCATTTACCTGGATTGAATACAGTCCGGTCTTGCCGTCTTTTGATGGAACCACCCAGGAAATCACTCCCGGCAGTGAGCCGGCGTCATATGAACCCGAATAACGGAGGCGTGAGGCCAGCATTATCATTGTTTCTTCCGGAATATTTGAAAAGCAGAGGCTCAGAAACCTAGTCTTCTCGAAGATCATTGCTGCCTGCGGCAAGGTGCCGTCAGTCACTGCTGATATTCTTGACCTTGCAGGCTGAGGGAGACGTGATTCAGCATCATTGTACCATGCCGGGTTAATTGCCCGTATTGTGCGTGCGCTTTCCTCCTGAAGTATCTGGCTGTTACTGAAGAGGTATGAGATTGCATGTTCCCTGTCGAGGCCCATTCCTTCAGCAGCTGTAAGGTGCAGGGCACATGCCTTGCTCCAGGCCCCTGTGATGTTCTGCTCCGAAGCCAGGAGGAATGATGCAACGGCGTTGCCTTTCACGCTCCTTACCGGGAAATAAAGGGAGAGTTCTGCCAGCCTGTGACTGTCATCACTGTTGCCAAAAAGTGCCCTCAACGGCCTGCGGACCGGTTCACCGACAACTGTGTCAATTACCTCTGATGCGATACCGGCCTGGCATGGTCTGTTGTCCTGTTTATGGGGAATTATTAACTCCGAGGCCGCTTCTCCTGCCAGAAGACGGACAAGAGATCTGATGAGTTCGTAATTGATTTCCCGCTCGTAATAAAGGGCTGCTGACAGAAGAAAATATCTGCATCTTGAAGCCTCTGTCTGCATGGCAATAAGCCTGGCCATTACATGTATTGTTTCGCAGAGAATTTCCTCGATCCTTTGTCTATGCATTCCCTGAGGCGACCATCCCCTGGCACACAGTGAAGATGCTGCCTTGAGCCTGACTCCCATATGCCCCCGGGCGACAAAACTGCTGAGCAGCGGAATTGCCTCGCTGGCTGGCATTGCATCCAGAAGCCGGAGGATAATGTTGTTCTCCGGCTCAGTGTTGCCAGGCTTGATAGCCGTGCTTATCAGGTCACCATATACCCCGGGCCCAAACTGCCTCAGGACATAATAAGCTTCGCGTGCGGTTTCCGGGTTACCAAGCGCCTTCATCACCTCTTCACGAAGGTTTGTCATCCCGAAACGGCCCGCTGCCATCAGTCCCGTTCTCCTTATTTCCGGGCTGGCATCGCTGAGGAGTTTAATTATCTCCTGTTCCTGGGGATTGCTCCTGCTGAGAAACACCGCTCTGGCAACAGCTGCTTTTTCAGCGATGCCTGGAAGGCGTAACAGATCAATGTTTCTGACAGGGTCAGCATAGTACTTTTCGATAACTGCAATTCCGGCAGTTGCCTCATGTCTCACCTTGTCACAGAACCGGTTACCGGATGCTATTGCCCTCATCGCGGGAAGAAGTGCCGGATCATAGGTTTTGGAGGCGAGTGTTATGATTTCTGCGGCATATGAATCGGCTGCATGGTTAACCAGGTAGTCAAGCCTGCCGCCGATAATATCAGGATAATGGTCAGCAACAAGAATCACGCTCCTGAGGCCTGCAGCATTCTCAGGTGCCTGTTGTTGCCCTGTTACTGTAAATGCAGGGGCAGCCGGGGTTTTCATCATAATGGAAAGCTGGTTCCGGAAGTGCGCCATGATGACAACGTCAAGCAGCATCAGCGCAATTGCAGCCACCGGGAAAAGGAATATAATTTTTGAAATCCTCATGTCCAGTGTTATCGTGACAGCCACAATAGCTGCAGCAACATATGCAGTGGCTATGACTGTCTGCCTGGCAAGATCCTCTGCCTTTAACCTGACAGGTGACTTTGATGATTTTTCCGACAGGTGACTTACAGTGGCCATGGCCGGCAGAGTTACTATTGCCATTGATGGCAGGAAAAACGCGGCTGCAACTGAAGTGACAAGTGCCGACAACAGCAGCAACGACTCCTTCCCGGTGAGGTCATAATAAATATAAACCAGGGCTGCCGGTATTGTAAGTGCCAGAAGTATCACCGGGGCCAGCAGCAGCTTTCCGCGAAGGCCAAGATTACGAAGTATGGGAAGGTAATACCGGTTTTTTATTACAAGGCCTGTTCCGATGATTATCACCGAGAGTGTCAGAGTGTAGATAAGCGGGGTTGCACGGAACAGTGAAAGATCAGTCAGGACGGCTACCATGGCTGCAGATGTCAGTGCAATCAGGACCAATGCTGACAGGAATGCCCAGTTGAAACCGGTCTTCATAGCCTTCCGAGGTTTTGACATATCCGGGTTTGATTACAGACTTTCTTATGAAAGATAAGGGGAAAAAATGAAATCTACAAATAGGCTCCTTTTGATCTGACAACCCCAGCAATCATAGCAGTCACTTCATCATCATCCATGGTTTCTGAATCCAGGATAAGGTCGGCCTGTTCATACCAGGCGGATCTTTTTTCAAGCAGTTCCATCACCCGGTCATGCAGCTCAGCCTGTCCGGCATCTTTAAGCAAAGGCCGGTCTGTTCTGGAGCGGCTCAGCCGTGACACCAGTGCCTCGACAGTAAGTCTCAGGTATACTGTTACACCGGTAGCCTTCATGAGAGAAATGTTTTCTTCAGAACATGGGGTGCCTCCTCCGCAGGCAACCACTGTTCTGGTTCGCGCTGACACGGTTTGCAGAGCTTTTGACTCAGCCTTCCGGAAATAGCTTTCGCCCCTTATTGCAAAGATGCTCGCTACCGGCATGCCCTCATCGGCCTCCACGAGCTTGTCAAGGTCCAGGAACTTCCAGCGAAGAAGTCTGGCAATGCCCTTTCCGGCGGTGCTTTTACCGCTGCCCATGAAACCTATCAGATAAATATTCACGGATACCTAGAGGTCTAGTTTCATCTGGGCAGGGTCATCAGGTGTGTGAGCCTGCATCGGGAGCTCATCCGGGGTGCCATTTTCAGGCTCCGGCGAAATTGGTGCAGCCTCGCTTCTGACCACTGGCTCAAGCTCACGTATATTGGCAACGCTGTAGTTTGAAAGCCTCCTTCCCTTGGCACGGAAGCTCTTTACCCCTATGAATTCCGCCACTTCAATTATCTCCTGCTTCCTGCCCTCATTCTTGCCGCCGAACTTCAGCTCAAACCGGGGGTACTCTACCTCTGTCAGGCTGACAAGCCTTGATCCTTCGCTGTCAGCAACGAAGCATTGCAGACGGTCTGATTCTTCGAAAGCAAAACGCTTGACATAGTAGAATTCCTGTTCCTGGTCCCAGTATACTGCCGAGAATATCTTTGTCTCCCTGAACTTCTCAAGGAGCAGAAGGTCATCCTCGAAATGTGATGACAGGTCAGTTCCGGAGGTCCGGTACCAGCCTCCCCTGGTCACCACCAGGAGCATCTCTTCGGATGCGAATTCACCAAGGAATTTCCCCCTGCCATCGGCATTCAGCCTCATCACTGCATCATCAAACCACAGTTTGCGGCCACCGAGGGTGGAGAGACCCTTTTCCTTAAGGGTGATCTTATGTACCGCATTCTTGGTCAGGATGTTACCCATCGAACCACGGCCCTTTATTGCCAGCTCTCCGAAGTCAAAGTCAAAGGTCAGTTTCTTCAGCCTGGCTTTGGGTTTATGGTACACCCTTATCACCTCTGCCTCACCATTGGGGTTGACACTGAGATACAGGATCTTTGTTCCGGCAGTACCTCTTCCGAGGTTGTATTCCTTGTCACGCGTAAGCCCTGTGAGTGCGCAGCGCTTGACATAATACGGTCCTTCCCGGCCGTCCTGGTATGCTACGTTGTAAATAGTCCGGGTATCATTCCTGAGAAATACCTGGGCGTGAATTACATCCTTCCCGACGAACTGCTTCTCAGCAACCTTCGTAATCAGGTAAGTGCCATCCTTTCTGATGACTATTATATCATCAATATCAGAACAATCGCACACATACTCATCCTTTTTGAGTCCGGTACCGATGAATCCCTCCTGGCGGTTCACGTAAAGCTTGGCATTGGTGGCCACCACCTTGGTTGCCTCAATTGTCTCAAAACTTCTTATCTCTGTCCTGCGCTCCCTGCCCTTGCCGTACTTTTTCCTGATCTGACGATAGTAGTTGATTGCATAGGGGATAATGTTGGCAAGATGATTGGCAACCTCTTCAAGCTCCGTCTCAAGACCCCTGATGTGTTCATCGGCGCGGGAGGAATCATATTTCGAAATCCGCTTGATCTTTATCTCTGTCAGCTTGATGATGTCATCACGGGTGATCTCGCGTTTGAATAGCTTTTTGTAGGGCTTCAGCCCTTTATCAATAGCCGTTAGAACTGCCTCCCAGGTTTCGCACTCCTCGATGTCACGGTAAATCCTCTTTTCGATAAAAATCTTTTCAAGTGACGAGAAGTGCCACTCTTCTTCCAGTTCGGCCTTTCGTATCTCGAGCTCACTTTTGAGCAGCCTGACAGTCTGGTCGGTATTATGCCGGAGAATATCACTTACGCCGATGAATGCAGGCTTGTTTTCGTCAGTAATGACGCACGCGTTAGGAGATATGGAGAGTTCACAGTCAGTGAAGGCATAGAGTGCATCAATAGTCTTGTCAGGAGAGATGCCGCTCTGAAGCTGTATGACTATCTCCACGCCTCCTGCTGTGTTGTCATCAATCTTCTTGATCTTGATCTTGCCCCTGTCATTGGCCTTGACTATTGACTCGATGAGCGATGTGGTGGTACGGCCGAAAGGAATCTCGTTTATAACCAGTCCTTTCTTGTCAACCTTTTCGATCCTGGCTCTGACTTTGACCACGCCACCGCGGGCTCCGTCATTGTATTTTGATACATCTATCATCCCTCCTGTCGGGAAATCAGGATAAAGCTCGAACGGTTTGCCCTGGAGGTAACTTATTGATGCGTCTATCAGTTCGTTGAAGTTGTGAGGTAGAATCTTTGAAGAGAGGCCAACGGCGATTCCCTCAACGCCCATTGCCAGGAGCAGGGGGAACTTCACCGGGAGGGTAACCGGTTCCCTGTTGCGCCCGTCATATGAGCTCATCCACTCGGTGGTCTTGCTGTTGAAGGCCACCTCGAGGGCGAACTTCGAGAGCCTGGCTTCTATATATCTGGGCGCAGCGGCACCGTCACCGGTTAGTATGTTTCCCCAGTTTCCCTGAGCCTCCACAAGCAGCTCTTTCTGACCCAGCTGCACGAGCGCGTCGCCTATTGAGGCGTCACCGTGAGGATGAAACTGCATCGTATGCCCGATAATATTGGCAACCTTGTTGAAGCGACCGTCATCCATACGTTTCATCGAGTACAGGATACGTCGCTGTACCGGTTTGAAACCATCTGAAATGTGAGGGACAGCCCTCTCAAGAATCACATATGACGCATAATCAAGGAACCAGTCCTGGTACATGCCTGACAACGCCGTAACTGTATGCAGGGCCTCAGGTATGTAACCGGTTTTGGGTTCTTCCTTCTCCCCACCCTCTTCGTCGGGGATCAGTTCAAAAGGATCACTCTCTTTCATAATCTGCTGAAACCTTCACTCACGCCTGGGCTGCTTCGGGGATCTCCTCCTCAATCCGCAGGTTGTCAATAATAAAATCCTGGCGTTCAGGGGTGTTTTTGCCCATATAAAACTCGAGGAACTGGGTATAGGGATCTGCTTTCTTCATGATCACGGGCTCCAGGCGCATGTCTTTCCCTATGAAGTGTATAAACTCATCCGGGGATATCTCACCCAGTCCCTTGAAGCGGGTTATCTCCGGGTCAGGACCGAGATCCTTTATTGCTTTCTGCCTCTCCTCGTCGGAATAGCAGTAACGTGTCTGTTTCTTGTTGCGTACCCTGAACAGGGGGGTTTGCAGGATATAAACATGCCCCTTGCGCACGAGGTCAGGGAAGAACTGCAGGAAGAAAGTCAGCAGGAGCAGCCTTATATGCATTCCGTCCACATCGGCGTCAGTGGCAATCACCACGTAGTTGTAGCGCAGGTCATCGAGAGACTCCTCAATATTCAGTGCGGCCTGGAGCAGGTTGAACTCCTCGTTTTCGTAAACTATCTTTTTTGTCAGGCCGTAGCTGTTCAGTGGTTTACCCCTGAGGCTGAAGACAGCCTGCGTCTCAACATTGCGTGATTTGGTTATGGATCCGCTGGCCGAGTCACCTTCGGTGATGAAGAGAGTCGATTCGAGCCTGCGCTCGTCATTTGAATTGTAGTGGATACGGCAGTCGCGCAGTTTGCGGTTATGCAGACTCACCTTCTTCGCGCGTTCACGCGCCAGCTTCTGTATTGAGCTGATGGCTTTCCGCTCCTTCTCCGACTCCTGTATCTTCTTCAGCATAATACGGGCGGTCTCACCGTTCTTGTGAAGGTAGTCATCGAGGTT
>CAZOHL010000038.1:0-25472 GCA_964579645.1 uncultured Rikenella sp.
CTATCCCAATCCCCTTGAGTCTGACGGCAGGTTCGAGAGAGCCGGCTGGTTCGAGTGCTCATGCTGCCCCGGCAATGTGGCTCGCCTGTTACCTTCGATGAAACAGTATATCTGGTCGGAGACGGCAGCCGGCATAAACCTGAACCTGTTCATTGGTTCTTCCGCGCATCTGTCGACTCCGGCCGGCGAAACAGAAGTAATTACCAGGACCGATTATCCCTGGAGCGGCGAAGTCAGAATCACTGTAAAGCCATCGGCTGAAAAGAGCCGGTTTACGATGGGTGTGCGCATCCCCGCATGGACTGGCGGACAGCCAATTGACGGCGACCTGTATGGCTATGTTACCCCTGCAAAAGGCAGGCTGGTGATAAGGGTCAATGACAAAAAGGTAAAGGCTCCGATTGTCAAAGGTTTTGCACTCATCGAACGGGATTGGAGAAGTGGTGATATTGTTGACATATCCCTTCCGATGGAGCCGAGGTTTATCGCGGCGAGGAAGGAGGTCACAGCTGACAGCGGCAGGGTGGCGCTGGGAGTCGGACCCCTTGTATACTGCCTTGAACAGGCTGACAACGGTCCGGTGAGGGAGGTCACTGTTGATACCTCCGTAAAACCGGTGTATTCATTTGAACAGTCACTGTCTGGAGGCGTTGGAATACTTACGTTTCCGGTCAGGGATCCGGAAGGGAAGGTCATGGAGGCAAAGGCTGTTCCCTATTATTCCTGGGCCAACAGGGGAAAGGGAGAGATGACAGTATGGATTAAAACAATCAACCAATAGATCATGAAAAACATCGGAAGACTTACAATTCTTGCGGCTGCAGCAGCAATCACAATGGCTTCATGCACAGGCAACAGGGGTAACGGGAATTACCCCATCAGGCCGGTGCCTTTCACATCAGTGAAGATGACTGACAATTTCTGGGCTCCGCGCATCAAAAAGAACCATGAGGTGACGATTCCGATAGCGTTCGGTTATTGTGAGTCGACCGGTCGTATTAAGAACTTTGAGATTGCCGGAGGGCTGGATACGGGCGCTTTCCAGACAATCTATCCATTTGACGATTCCGATGTTACGAAGATAATTGAGGGAGCCAGCTACTCTCTTCAGACTTATCCGGATCCGAAGCTGGAGGCTTACCTTGATACCTTAATATATAAGATAGGCCTTGCCCAGGAAGATGACGGCTATCTCTACACAAACAGGACAATCGCTGAGATGGGTTTTGGCAAACTGCATGAATGGGCAGAGGGAAAAAGATGGGAGAAGACCAATATCCTGAGCCATGAGCTGTATAATCTGGGGCACATGTACGAGGCAGCCACAGCCTATTACCAGGCCACCGGCAAGAGAGATTTTCTTGACATAGCCATCAAATCTGCAGACCTGGTCGACAAGGACTTCGGGTGGGATGCATTCGTCAGCTACCCGGGGCACCAGGTGATTGAGATGGGGCTTGTCAAGCTCTACAGGGTTACCGGGGAGAAGCGGTACCTTGACCTGGCAAAATTCTTTCTCGACGCCCGCGGCACCCGCGATGACGGCGAGGAGTATTCTCAAAGCCACATGAAGGTGGTCGACCAGACCGAAGCTGTTGGTCACTCCGTCAGAGCGACCTATATGTATTCAGGCATGGCTGACGTTGCTGCCATACTCGGTGACGAGGCATATATCAATGCCATTAAGAAGATATGGGAAGACCTGGTATACAGGAAGATGTACATAACCGGCGGCATCGGTGCTTCAGGCGGGAACGAAGGATTTGCAGAACCCTATCACCTTCCGAACATGTCAGCCTACTGTGAGACCTGTGCCTCGATTGGCGACATCTTCTTCAATCACAGGCTATTCTCGCTTCATGGCGAAGGGAAGTATTTTGACATTCTTGAAAAGACACTCTATAACGGAGCCCTTTCGGGGGTCAACCTTGCAGGAGACAGGTTCTTTTATCCGAATCCGCTGGAGTCAAACGGCCAGCATGAACGATCAGCCTGGTTTGGCTGTGCATGCTGCCCGTCGAATGTCTGCAGGTTCATACCTGCAATACCGGGTTATATCTATTCTGTGACGGACAAGGACCTTTACGTTAACCTGTTCGCTTCAAACAATGCCGATATCGAACTGGGTAAAAGGAATGTGAGAATATCCCAGGAGACCAATTACCCGTGGGAAGGCAAGGTAACTATGATAATTGATCCGGAGAAGGCAGGCAAGTTCACGGTCCGCATTCGTATCCCGGGCTGGGCCAGGAATGAAGCCATTCCGGGAAACCTCTACAGTTTCGCAGGGCAGACAGATGAGAAGCACAGCCTTACAGTAAACGGCGAAAAAACCGAAGCCCCGGTTGATAACGGTTATGCCGTCATTACAAGAAAGTGGCTGCCAGGTGACAGGATCGAACTTGACCTTCCCATGCCGGTCAGAACTGTCCTGGCTGACGGGAAGGTAAAGGATGACGAAGGCAAGTATGCCGTTCAGAGAGGGCCGCTGATGTTCTGCGCCGAATGGCCTGACAACGCTGACGGACATGTGCTTGGTCTTGTTGTGGACGAGAATCCTGAATTTGCAGCCGCTTACAGCCCTGAAATTCTCAACGGCACGGAGGTTATCACAACAAGGGCCAGGCAGGCTTCGAGGAACCTTGACGGCACGGTTACCCTGGGCGACTATCATGAGCTGACCCTGATTCCGTATTTTCTGTGGAACAACCGGGGGCCGGGAGAAATGAAGGTATGGCTTCCATTCAGGGAGTCAGGTGCCAGACCAACTCCTGCACCCACAACAGCCTATACAAGCAAGGTGACCGGCAGCATACAGAACAAGGCTCTGGCTTCAATAACGGATCAGCTTGAGCCGGCTAATTCAAATGACCATACCTGGCCTTACTATCACTGGTGGCCAAACAACAACAGGTGGGAGTGGGTCAGGTTTGACTTCGCCAAGCCGGAAACAGTGTCAAAAGTCAAGGTCTACTGGTTCGATGACGGCCCGTTTGGAGGTTGCCGGATTCCGGATGTGTGGGAGATAGAATACCTGGCTGGCAGCTCCTGGAAGAAGGTCTCCCCTGTCAGCCCGCTCATTGTCACGAAAGATGCCTGGAACAGTGCCGAATTTGCCCCGGTTAAAGCTGCCGGCCTCAGAATTAATGTTAAACTCAACAAAGAGTTCTCCTCCGGGATCCATGAAGTAATCATTGAATGATGCACTCCATAATGGTTTTTTAAATCGTTTGCAAAAAATTTCTCAAATCAGTATCCGGGTATAAAAAAAAGGTTTAAATTGCATATGGAAGCACAAGTGTATTTTTTACATTAATTAACGCTGAATTCGGACAGGAAGACTGTTTTTTTTCGGCATTAAAAGTGTAAAAGTTACACGTAACAAACCAGACAGATTGAGTGGGAATATGTAAGTAGTTGAAATATAACGCTTAACCAAGTATATATCATACCCTTTTAAATTCTAACCAACCTCATTAAAATGAAACCAGACTTTATCACGAAGATGCGTTTGCATGCCTGGATGTGTCTGTTTATCCTGTTACCACTAACGGTGGCAGGGCAGCAAAAGACAATCACAGGAAAGGTAGTTGATGAATTTGGAGAAACCCTTCCCGGAGTGACCGTTGTGGTCGACGGAACCACCAGGGGGGTATCTACTGACATCGACGGTAATTACAGTATCAGCGCTTCTCCCGGGGAGGTACTGGTGTTTTCATCCGTCGGGATGAACACCCAGAAGATCACTGTGGGAGCAGAAGCGGTAATCAATGTCACTCTTTCAGAAACAACAGCTGAGATTGAATCGGTTGTTGTTGTGGGATACGGTGTTCAGAAGAAGGAGACCGTTGTCGGGGCTGTATCCCAGATATCAGGTGAAAGGCTTAAGGATGTCAAGATGGGCGGCGCCATCGAGAACTCCCTTCAGGGTGTTCTTCCAGGGATGGTGGTTCTGATGCAGGATGCCACCCCGGGTGAGGAATCCAAGTCAATCACAATGCAGATCAGGGCCGGTGCCTCGATGGGGAACAACTCGCCACTTATTCTTGTTGACGGTGTTGAGCGCTCGTTCACCAACCTTGATCCTGAGGAAATATCATCGATTTCAATCCTCAAGGATGCTTCCGCTACAGCGGTCTATGGCGTCAAGGGTGCAAACGGTGTTGTGATTGTCAATACCAAGAGGGGTAGTGAAGGTGCCCTTCAGCTTGACTTTACAGCTGAAACTTCGTTAAAGATGGCTACCCGTCTTCCCGAGTACATGAACTCGTACGAGACAATGCTGCTCAGGAACGAGGCATACAAGAATGACGGAAAATGGTCGAGTCTGATCTCTGATGAAGCGCTCGAGCATTACCGCACAGGTGACTCACCTTATCTCTATCCAGACTTCGACTGGATGGATTTTTATTTTAAACCGGCGTTTGACCAGAATTACAATATAAATGCCCGCGGGGGTAACGCGTTTGTCAAGTATTTCGTTTCGATAGGTTACCTGAATGAGTCTGACATCTTCGATGTTGGCAGCATTTTCCCTTACAAGTTCGAGAAGAAGGATGCCTCATACTGGCACAACAGGTATACTTTCAGGAACAACCTCGATTTCAACCTGACCAAATCGACGAAACTGACAGTCAATCTGGCAGGTAATATAAAGGTATGGAACAAACCGGTTGACGACTATACGCAGGAGCAGTGGTATGAGGCTGTTACGGCCCTTCCTTACTATCCGCAGGAGGCGCTCGAGCAGTTCCCCGATGATTATATCCCTTATGATCAGGATGGTATCCGTTACTTCGAAAACCCGCAGCAGGGTGAAGTAAGGCTCATGTGGATCGGAGGCATGGGATTCAGGCGGAACAAGAGCAACGGTGTTGCCACCGACGTCAACCTTGAGCAGAAGCTTGATTTCATCACTGAAGGCCTTTCTGCTTCAGTTTTCTACTCGTTCAACAACAACAACGAATACATGAAGGAGTATCCTCTTGATTACCTCTTCGGATACTATCTCAATCCTGCCGACTCAACATGGTCAAGGTACACAAACTGGCAGGTGCTTGATCCTGACACGCCTCAGCCCAAGTTGATCACATCGAGGAATGAGACGCTTCAGAGTGCAGGCAGGAGCACCTACTACAAGGGACAGATTGACTATGCAAGGAGTTTCGGACGTCACAACGTGACCGGTGTAGGCGTATTCAGCCGGAGGCAGTACCGTGGTATTTTCAACTTCCCCTCATACGAGGAGAACTGGGTCGCCCGTGGCACATATAATTATAATGAGAAGTACCTTTTCGAAGCAAGTGTGGCTTACACCGGTTCGGAGAAATTTGCTCCCGGGCTGCGTTTCGGGGCCTTCCCTTCATTCGCAGTGGGTTGGGTCGGATCGGAAGAAAACTTCTGGAAAGATAAACTTTCATGGTTCAATTACTTCAAGACACGTTTCTCCTGGGGTATGGTAGGATCTGATGCCGGCATAGGCAGGTGGCTGTATATTTCAGAATACACAAACAGCAGTGCCACCCAGGGATTCGGTTATCCGATGACATGGTATCCCAGCATCCAGGAAGGGACAATTCCTGTCACTGATGCAACATGGGAGACAGCAGTCAAGTCGAACCTGGGGTTCGAGATGGGATTTCTGCAGAACCGTGTCACCCTCAATGTTGACCTTTATGACGAGCATCGCAAAGATATCCTGCAGGCCAGGAGATCTGTTCCATCATGGGTTGGTGTGGCCTCCATCTCAGGTAACAGCGGTGAAACAAAGGCTCACGGCGTAGAGGTGGAACTTGGATACAATCACAGCTTCTCGCGTGATTTCACCCTTCAGCTGAGGGGGATTCTGTCAGCCAATGAGAGCAGGGTGGTGTCATACGACGAGCCTGATGCCAAGCCTGAGAACGTATCAGTTGAAGGCAAGCCGGTTGGAGTGGCCCAGAGGATGGGCTATTACACACCTGCTTCAGCAATTCAGGATGCAGGTTTTTACCAGAGTTTTGACGAACTCTTCATATGGCCGCTCGCATCAGGTCCCAAGCCGATTGTTGGTGACTTCAAGTATATTGACTACAATGGAGACGGTGTTGTGAATGACCTTGACAGGATTGTTCCTCGCAACCCGTATGTCCCTGTGTTTACCTGGGGTGCAAACCTTGCTGCCATTTACAAAAACCTGACACTGAGGGTTGACTTTTACGGTATCGGTTCCACCACCTATGCAATGAGGCAGGGAGGTATGTTCTACCTCTATCCTTTCACGCAGAACAAGGATAACGCGATGACTGCCCAGGCCAACCACTGGACCCCTGAAAACAGGGATGCTGAATGGCCTGCCGTTCACTCAATGGCAACCGACCAGTACAACTACCTTGGCAATGAGTTCTCGATAGTTGACGGCCGGTATACAAGGCTCAAAAACGTTGCTCTCAGCTACAAGCTGGAAGGAGACCGTCTGCAGAAGGTTGGTATCCGCCAGATGGACCTGACCCTTACCGGTACGAACCTGGCGACCTGGACTCCCTTCAAGCTCGGAGGCGATCCTGAAGGTTTCAACTCAGGTGTTGACTTCGGTGCATACCCGATGATGAAACGGTTCACGCTCGAGGTGAGGATGACATTCTAACCAGGAAAACTTATGAAGATGAAAAAGATTACAATAATACTTGTCTCGGTAGCCCTGATTTTCCAGGGATGTGAAGAGTACCTCGATAAGGTACAGGATTCTACCGGAATGGACGAGCAGCAGGTCTTCACCGACTACAACAACTTCCGTAAATTCGAGGACAGGATGTATAAGGATATGTTTAACTACCTGGCTGATTATGATTACGGAATGATTGCTTCCATGTGTGACGAAGGTTATACCGAGTCAGCACAGTGGGAAACAATGGGAGTGGTTCAGACAGGTGACTGGATTCGTGCTTACAGCACCGCACAGGCTCTTCAGTTCTCAGCTGTCTGGGATGCGTGGGAGAGTATCCGGATTGCAAACATCTGTCTTCAGAAGCTGCCGATGCTGGAGGGGAATGCCACTCAGCAGCAGATGAATCAGCTCGAAGGACAGGCTCGCTTTATGAGGGCATGGTACTATTATGAGTTTCTGATCCGCCAGGGCGGCATGCCCTACCTGGAAGTGCCACTGGGTGGTTCAGACAACTATGCAATGCCAAGGCTTTCATTCCATGAAACAGCCCTTAAGATTGCCGAAGACTGTGATGCGGCAGCAGACCTGCTGCCCGAAGAGTGGGATATGGCAAACATCGGCAGGCCTACCAAAGGCGCCGCCATGGCAGTCAAAGCCTCCGCTCTCCTGTTTGACGCAAGTCCTTCCAACAACACCTCCAATAATACGGAATACTGGACAGCTGCAGCCGAGGCAGCATGGGATCTGATCGACTACGCACAGAGCACCGGACAATATAAGCTGGTTCAATCAGGCGGGACTGATCAGGTTACATACAGGGCACCGGGCGGTGTTCAGACAATAACTTATCCGAGCGGTTTTGACAGTATTTTCATGTATACTCCGTATAATGATGAGATCATATGGGAGTTATATGAAGCAGTGAATTCGGGAAGCCAGTTCAGCACCTTCACAATTGCCAGCCTGGCAGAAGGAGGTATCATCCAGGGCTACAGTCCGTCACAGAACATCGTTGACCTGTTTGAGACCAAAAACGGGCTCGCAATTGGTGACGATCCTGAGTATGATGCGCAGAATCCATATATAGAAAGGGATCCCCGTTTCTATCACAGCATACTGTTCAACCGTGAGCGCTGGACCAGCGGCACCGACCTGTACCTGGAACTTTACAACGGCGGGCGTGACCGTGGCAGCGGTGACCTGAAGCATTTCTCCTATACCGGTTACCTTGCCCGCAAATTCTGGGGTAAGAACGTTGACCTCTGGTCAGGAGCTTCGGCACCATTCACACATACAATCTATTTCAGGTATGCCGACATTCTGCTTATGTATGCCGAGGCAGCCAATGAGATCGGTGGCCCGAACTTCACCCTTCCCGGAGCAACAATGTCAGCCGTGCAGGCTGTCAACAAGGTGAGGGAACGCGTGGAGATGCCGGGTGTAAATCCGATGTATCTGGCCAACAAGGATACCTTCCGTCAGAGAATCAAGAACGAGAGGGCAGTGGAGCTCTATCTCGAGGGCAAACGCTTCTTCGATCTTTCAAGGTGGGGTGATGCTCACAAGCTGCAGCACAAACAGCTCTACGGGGTTGACCTTATCGAGAACCCTGGCAGACCTACGGGTTACAACATATCCCGCACATCACTGCCGGTTGTCACCCTGACATTCGAGCAGAAACACTACAAGTGGCCCATACCGCTGAGTGATGCCCTTATGTTTAAAGAGTTCAAACAGAACCCGGGTTGGTGATAAGGATAAACTGGTCATATAGAGAAAGATGAAAGTTATGAAAAACAATATATTCAAAAAGGTAATGGTCTTCTCCGCCATCCTCGGGCTACTCTTCGGAGGCGATGTCTGGGGACAGGCAAGGGAGATACCAAAAACCGTTGTGAAAGGCACAGTGGTTTCCAGCCAAGATCAGCCATTGCATGGTATTGTGGTAAAATCCTTCAACACCAACCAGTCGGTTGTTACAGACGCACAGGGAAACTTTGAGATAGGGGTCACAGCAGGAGAGACTGACAGGCTGACTGTCAGCCTCAACGGCTATAAGGTGAAGGTTGTTGAGGTAACCCCTGGAACAACCACAGTTGAGCCAATAGTTGTCGACGATTATCGCTTTGTCAGTGAGACAAATGTTGATGCCCTGCCATACAGGGAACTGGGCAGCAACCGAATTGTATCAGCCGTGACTACAATCACCGGTGACGAACTGATGTCATATCCGTCAGCCTCTTTGCTCGAGGCTTTGTCGGGAAGGCTTCCCGGGCTTACAATTGAGCCGAAATCCACAATTCCGGGTTATGAGTCTTTCGAAGCCTATATAAGAGGTACCGGCGCCACAATCTACGTTGACGGAATTATAAGGGATGTGTACGGTCTTTCAGCCTCTGAAGTACAGGAGGTACAGGTCATCAGGGATCTCTCCGGCAGGGCCATGCTGGGTCTCTCGGGCTC
Organism: uncultured Rikenella sp.; assembly: GCA_964579645.1. Lineage (GTDB taxonomy): Bacteria > Bacteroidota > Bacteroidia > Bacteroidales > VadinHA17 > SR-FBR-E99. Next base: position 9,110 of record CAZOHL010000038.1, read on the forward strand.
AGGCCCGGTGATCTGGATCACAACCCGCAAGGGAAGCAGTTTCAACAGGGAAATGAAGGTCTCGGCTGAATACGGTGTAAGTACACCGGCAACAATGCCGAAATACCTCGATTCGTACAATTATGCCAACCTACTGAACGAGGCGCTTGAAAATGACGGTTTCGATACATGGTATACACCTGCTGACCTGGCTGCCTATCAGAACCATTCTAACCTGCTCACCCATCCTGACGTGGATTATTACGGTGAGTACGTTGCCAAATCGGCACCATTCCGCAGGGCAAGCGTCAGCTTCGAAGGCGGAGACAAGAGGGTGACTTACTTTTCGATGTTTGACTACGTAGGAGGAGCGGGCCTTGAAAATGTGGGTGAGAAGGTGAAGAACAACAGGTACAAGCTGCGCGGCAATGTGGCCATAAAACTGAACGATTTCATGAACCTCAGCATCAACATAGCCGCATCGCTCAACAAGCAGCGCTTCCCCAACGTCTCTTCTGGCGCAGGAGTGTACAATATGTTTGATATCCTTTCAGTCTATCCGTCGAATGCCCATCCGATTTATGCTGACACACTGCTTGTCAGGAGCGATAACTTTCCGGTTAACCTGACAAACGAGCTGGCTTATTCCGGATTTGGAGACGGAATGATTCTCAATGCCCAGAACAATGCAAGGCTGGAGGTTGACCTCGGAAGTATAATAAAGGGTCTGAAGGCATTCGGAAACGCCTCATTCGACGTATCAAACACAATTATAAACAGCAAGGGCGGTACTGCAGCGCTTTACAGGCTCCAGGGCATGACTCCCGTAAGGGTTGTTGATGCTGTGGTGGTGCCGACAATGTCATTGGGCAACTATGATGTGCTGAAAAGAACAGCCGGGTATGCAGGGCTGAACTACGAACGTGAGTTCGGTCGCAGTTCACTGGCAGCCGACGCGGTTTTTTATGCAGCGCTCGAGGAGTTTACATCGGATGATGACTGGTATCAGCCCTCGAAGGTTGAGGATCTCTCAATGAGATTGAATTACGGCTTTGACAACAGGTATGTTGCCCAGCTTGATCTTGTTTACTCAGGAAGCAACAGGATGCCTGCCGGGAAGAGGTTTTCACTCTATCCCACAGCCGGCATTGCATGGATAGCCAGCAATGAGGAATTTCTCAGCGCCAGCACCACGGTTGACTACCTGAAAGTCTACGGATCAGCCGGCATAATGGGTGTAAATGACTACTACCTGCAGGGCTATAATCCGTTCTATCTGCATGAGACACTCTGGACACAGACTGACGGATGGAATTCCGGGGTAGCTTCAAACGCAGGGGAATGGGTTAATATCTACAAGCTGGTGCAGACCGGCAGTGAAGACTTCGTTCTGCCCAAGAGGCGTTTCATCAACACCGGCGTGCAGGCACAGCTGTTCGGCAAGGCTCTTGATGTTGAGGTGAATTACTTCAACGAAAGGAATTATGACAAGATCTCGAACAAGGGAGCATCAACTCCTTCAATAATCGGCAGTCCCCAGTTCCTCCCCGCCACAAACTACGGCGAGGATATGAGATGGGGAATTGACGGTCTCGTACAGTGGAATAAACGGATAGGTGACTTCAGTTACGGGATAGGAGGCAATGTGCTTTACATCAGGGGGAAATACCTTGTTGTTGATGAGCCTGCCGCACTGCCTGAGTACCAGAAAGCTACCGGAACCGACATGGATGCCTTCTGGCTGTACAAGGCAGAGGGTCTGTTCCAGACCGCAGGTGAGATAACCTCGAGAGGCATTACCCAGAGCTGGGGAGCTCTTCAGCCGGGTGATATCAGGTATACTGACATCAATGATGACAACGTGGTTGATGAGCTTGACGTCAGCGTAACTGATTACCACTCACCGAGGGTCTTCTACGGACTCAATCTTTCGGTTGGATACAAGGGATTCGGGATCTACGCCCTGGGGCAGGGAGAAGCTGACGGCAGCGTCATGCTTTACAACAACAGGTATTTCATGGTCAACGGTACCGGCCAGAACTATTCGGAGCTTATGCTTGACAGGTTCCCGGTGACAAATGATTATCCAAGGCTCACAACCGTATCACTGAACAATTACCAGTATTCGACATTCTGGGTTGCAAAGGCTGCATATTTCAGGCTGAAGAACATTGAGGTGAGCTATACCTTCCCGGTCTCTGCATCGCGCAGGCTGGCGATGAACAATCTGCGGATCTTCGCAAGGGGAACCAATCTTGCTGCAATTTCTTCTCTGAAGAAGTACAGCGTTGACCCTGAGAATATCAATGCCGGGATAACAGGTTACCCGTTATTCAGGACCATCACCGCCGGAGTATCCTGTAAGTTTTAATGCTAAAAACTGAAACAATGAAACGAACGATAATATTTCTCCTTACGGCAGTCGTGGCGGTCTCCTGTGAATTTCTCGATCCAAGGCCGATTGAGGACCTCACCACCGATGAGCTTCTGAGCAATGCCGTTTACGGTGAGGGGTTGCTGGCACAGGCATATGCACTTCTCAACACCGATTATATTGACAATACCGAGTATTACACTGACAACGCCATTCCGGCCGTCCCGGGAGACAACTCTCTTGCACTCGGCAACTGGACGGTTCAGAACAATCCGATAGGTCAGTGGGCTGACTGGTATGAAGCCATAGGTTACCTGAACATGTATCTCAGGGACTGCAAGGATCTTCTCTACAGTGTATCCGACCCTGCCCTCAATGATATCCTTCAGAAGCAGAGGAGGGGTGAAGCTTTCTTCATGAGGGCGTGGTACGAGTGGCTGCTTCTCCGCACCTATGCAGGTTATCCTGCCGGCGGAGGTGAATGCCTTGGCTTCCCCATCGTCACTGCCGTTCTTTCTACCTCTGACGATCTGAACCGTCCGCGAAATACCTATGAGGAGTGTGTTGCCCAGATAGCCAAAGACTGTGATTCGGCAATAGTGCTTCTTCCGAAATGGTACAACGGGAGTGCTTCGTACAACAACAACTCCAATGCCGGCAGGGGCAGCGCAATGGCAGCCTGGGCCCTTAAGGCCAGGGTGTATCTCTATGCCGCCAGCCCCGCCTACGGGCCGTCGACACAGGATCTGTGGGTCCGTGCTGCCCAGGTTGCACATGATGCAATGACATACTACGGAGGCAATAACCTGCATGATTTTGATTACACAACAAACAACAGCGGAAGTCTGAACAACATCTGGATTCAGCCGGAGTATTCGTCAAATAACTGGGAATATTCATATTACCCGCCCTCGCTTTACGGAGCCGGCTACTGCAATCCCTCCCAGAACCTTGTCGATGCCTTCCCGGCCAGCAATGGTTATCCGATTGACGAGTCAACGCTCTTCAATCCTTCCAACCCGTATGCCAGCCGTGACGGACGATTAAGCAGGTTTATCTTCTCCAACGGGAATAACTACAACGGAACCGTGGTGCAGACCTACATTGGCGGCGATGACGCCCCCGGAGGACTCAGTCTTCAGGGTACCCGTACAAGTTACTACCTTAAGAAACTGCTGAACAAAAACGTCAGGCTTACCCCGGGCGATGTGACAACAAGTTACCGTTTCAGGGTATTTCTGAGCAAGACCGAGCTTTACCTGAACTTCATCGAGGCTGCCAACGAGGCCTACGGCCCTGATGACGCCACCCTGGGCTTCTCGGCCAACTCGGTGCTGGCCCTTATCAGGAACAGGGCAGGCATTGACTCTGATCCCGCCACCTCAGGACAGCAGGACCAGTACAGACTTGACCAGGCTGCTGCCGGCAAGGATGCTTTCAGGGAGCTTATACAGAATGAAAGGCGACTGGAGCTTTGTTTCGAAGGTCACCGCTTCTGGGATATGAGGAGATGGGACCTGCCCCTTGACCATACGGTTAAAGGTGCGAAGATCACCAAGTCAACCCTTCCTGAACCTACAAACCTGGCCCTTGGAGCTACTGCAACAACTGATTACTGCTCGTCATGGGAAAGGCTGTCGGCTGTGAATGACGGATTTGAACCTGCATCATCCACCGACGGAACACACGGCAAGTACGGAAACTGGAATAGTTCAGATACCTGGAGATATATTCAGTATGACTTCAGCGAACCCAAATCAATTGCCAAATCTGAAATCTACTGGTTTACTGATGACGGAGGCCTTCTGCTCCCTGATGAGGTTTACATCGAGTACTATGATGCTTCGTCTTCCACATGGAAGATGGTTGAGAATCCCTCGGGATACCTTGTCGCAAGGGATGCATGGACGGTTACTGTTTTCAATCCCGTTGTGACAACCGGCATTCGAATCAATTTCATCAATCACACTGAATCGGTCGGCGTGATAGAATGGAGGGTATGGCCAATCAACTATGACTCCTATGAGTACGTTGATGTAGAGACACATGCATTCCAGGATTATATGAGATATATCCCGGTACCCTACAATCAGACGCTCATTATGAGTAATTTGAAACAAAACAGTGGATGGTAGAATTTTTTTCCTGCACAGGAAAAAATAAAAAAGGAAATATGAAAAAGATATTTGCAATACTGATAATGGCAGTCATTCTGACAGGTTGTTACGAAGACTTCAGAACTGACTATCCTTACACCACTGTTGCCTTTTCAACAGCCACCGGCGGTCTCAGCACTGCCGGTGAACTGGGAAGGACAGTGGTTAAGGGAGAGGGGCTCAAGCTTGATATCGGGGTATATCTGGCAGGGGTGCTCGAAAACAAGGAAGAGCGATCAGTCCGTTTCACGATTGATCCGACGCTGCTGGCCGGGACCGCATATGAACTTATGCCGACCGATTACTACAGCCTGAGCAATGCGAATACGATGACTATCCCGTCGGGTGATTACATCGGCAGGCTGACTGTGACCCTGGATTCCGTCAAATTCCTGAATGATCCGGATGCTGTAAACTTCCATTATGCAATTCCGTTCAGGCTGACAGAAACATCGGCAGACAGCATCAATTCAGATTATGACACCAAGATCCTGGTGATCAAGTTTATAACCAGGGCAGAGGGTTTCTTCAACCACACAGGCACCTATACAACCTATGAGGAAGGCGGTGCAGTCATGGGTAACGGTGCGATGACCAGTGTCATCTCGGCTCAGACAATATCGCTTGACTCAATTACGGCAAACGGCATCATGCACCTGTACGGAGCCGGTTACACAATGCACTACCGTATCAATTCAGACAACACGGTAACATGGAAGAAGCTGCCCAACCCGCCGCCCACTCCTGTTAACCTGGCAACTGAGTATCCCCCGACTGTCACAACTGACTATGTATCAGGATGGGAGACTCTCTCGGCTGTTAACGACGGAAAGGTTCCTGCTAGCTCTACGAATGATTACACCTATCCGAAGTTCGGTAACTGGAACAGTGCAAATGACTGGGGATGGGTACGCTACACATTTGCCAGGCCTTACAGGATTAGGGCTTCGAATGTATTCTGGTGGAGTGATGAGGGTGGACTTCTCTTCCCTACTGACCAGTACGTAAGGTACCACAACATGACAACCGATACATGGGAAGAAGTTCCGAATCCGGTTGGCTACGGAGCTGCACCTGACAAATTCAATGTCACCACGTTTGATGAGGTAACAACTGACGCAATCGAGCTCTGGTTCATCAACTCAAGCGAGTCGGTAGGTATTTCAGAATGGCAGGTGATGGGTATAGGTGACCCGATGACACCTGAGGAAAGACCAATTGCTGATGTTCTGCCCAACGGTACCAACACCTGGGACCCTGCCACCAGCACAATGACACTGAACTATAAGGTCATTTATGAAGATGCTGCTTACTATACAACAGCAAGTTCAAAGCTTGTATGGCGTAACCGTATAAGAGACGGAGTCAATGAGTGGAGAAGGTAGTTGTATGGTTTTGTGATTTTGGATTAGGAGTAAAAGGCCGCTTTTTACCGGCCTTTTACGTTTTTAATAAACTGATTATAACATATTTTAACACTCTCATGAAAAACCTGTTGTTGATTTTTACTGCTGCAATGTTCCTCTCCTCATGTTCCGGAGGAGGAGCCCAGAACACACTTATTCCCAATCCTTCTGCCGAAGAGGGTGTGGGTTCTACAGTGACCGGATGGAATGCCGAGACCGGAAGAGGAGGCATGATTGCCTTCTATGACTACGAAGCTCATCAGGGTAAGCGGAGCCTGATGCTGCAGAGCAACAGGCCTTCAGGCGGAAGGTGGATGACCAGGGTTCAGCTGAAACCGTGGTCAGTATACAAATTCACCGGATGGGTGAAGACGGAAAACGTGCAGGCCCCGGACGGGAAGGGAGCAGGGTTCAGGATTGATGTTCTTGGAGACAGCTACACGGGAAGTACCGGTACCAATGACTGGATAAAGGTTGAAATCACGTTTGAAAACGGCAACGATGACTCAGCTGTTCTCTCCTGCCTTCTCGGCGAAGGTCCGGCATCAGGAAGAGCATGGTTTGATGACATGTCACTGGAACTGGTTTCGTCCGTGAAACTGAATACAGCTGTTACAATTGATCTCGCCGACAGGAAGGAGCCTATGTCCGAATATATATACGGGCAGTTCATCGAACACCTGGGAAGGTGCATCTATGGTGGCATCTGGGCAGAGATGCTCGAGGACCGCAAGTTCTGGTATACTCCCGGCGACAGGGAATCACCATGGCAGGTGAGGGGCAAGAGGGATCTCTTCTCGGTTGACAGGGTCAGTCCCTTCACCGGTGACAAGACCCCGGTGCTGGCAGTTGACGGTTCCGGGGCTGCAATGATTCAGCAGTCAGGCCTCGGCCTTAAACCGGATCTGGCTTACACCGGCCGGATTGTCCTGAAGGCAACATCCGGGATAACCGGCTTGAAGGTCACGCTGGGCTGGGGTGAGGAGTCGCAGACTGTAACCATTGAGAAACCGGGAAGCGCTTTTACTTCATATCCCCTGGAATTTAAGTCCGGTGAAATGACCCACAATGCCTCTCTTACAATCGAGCCCGAGGGGAACGGAAAGGTATGGGTAGGTACGGTCAGCCTGATGCCTTCTGACAACATTGAGGGATTCCGTTCAGATGTAATTGCCTTGCTGAAGGAACTCAATGCACCGGTCTATCGCTGGCCGGGAGGCAACTTCGTCAGCGGGTATGACTGGAAGGACGGCATCGGTGACCGCGACCGCAGGCCGCCGCGCAAGAACCCGGCATGGCAGGGTGTCGAGCACAACGATGTAGGCATACATGAGTTCATGGATTTCTGCAGGATACTTGACACTGAACCTTACATTGCAGTTAACGCCGGTCTGGGCGATTCTAAACAGGCACGCGAAGAGGTGGAGTACTGCAACGGTTCAGCTGAGACCCCCATGGGCAGACTCAGGGCTGCAAACGGCCATGCCGAACCATGGAATGTAAAGTGGTGGTCTATCGGCAACGAGATGTACGGTGACTGGCAGCTCGGGCACATGTCAACGGATGATTTCGTCAAAAAGCACAACGCTTTCGCGGATGCTATGAGAAACGTTGATCCGGATATCAAGCTCATAGCCGTTGGCGAACTGGGTGACTGGGACCGGATGGTGCTTACGAACTGCTCTGAAAGCATGGACCTGATAAGTGAGCACTTCTACCGTCAGGACTGGCACGGGGGAGGGCTTATGACACACGTGAAGCAGATACCTGACGCAATCAGGGAAAAGGCCGATGCACACCGCCAGTACCGCAAGGAAATTCCGCAACTTAACGGAAAGGATATCCGCATATGCATGGATGAGTGGAATTACTGGTACGGACCGCATATCTACGGTGAACTGGGAACACGCTATTTCATGCGTGATGCCATGGGCATCGCTGCCGGCCTCAACGAATACTCAAGGCAGAGCGACATTATCTTCATGGCCAATTATGCCCAGACGGTCAACGTCATCGGATGCATCAAGACCAACACAACAAGTTCTGTTTTTGACGCAACCGGCCAGGTGCTGAAACTCTACAGACAGCATTTCGGAACCATTCCTGTTGCTGTGACCGGCGAAACGAGGCCTGTTGACATAGCTGCAACCCTTGACAGTGAAGGTAAAAAGCTGACAATTTCAGTTGTCAATGCCACATGGGATGAGGTGAAAATACCCTTTACCCTGCTTAACGGCACTGTAGCCGGTGAGGGTGAGTTATGGCAGGTCACGGCTCCTGATGATATGGCCACGAACGAGCCCGGCAGGCCTGAAAATGTGAAAATAGCAGGTCCGGCTAAAGTTTCCGGTGGCACTGCGCTGACCGTAGGTCCGGCAAGTATCAACCTGTTCGTATTCAACCTGAATAACTGAATCAATTGTTAGCATGGAATTCTTAAATCCGAGGAAATGAGAAAAAGCAGAATTATCCCGATCATAGCCGCCGCTCTTCTGGCAGTCATTGTGATCCCGTCGTGTGTAACAGGCGGGTCCGGAAAAGACAATCTTGCAGTGCTGGCAAAAGGCGGGCAGGTAACCCGCGGCGGCCTGAGGGAAATCATTGAGCTGAATGATGGTCAGGTTCCTGACAGCGTCAACAGTGACTTCAGGCGCTGGATGACAAACCCGGACCGGCCGCAGCAGAGACCACAGCCTCTGGGTGTGATCCGGTATGAATATGCATGGGAGCAGCCGGTTCAGATAGATGAGGTTGCTGTCTTCCTGTATGACTATGACAGCTTCGGCAAGCTGCCCCAGGCGTACAGGTTCAAATACTGGAACGGGAATGAATATGTTGATATTGAGAATCCCTCAGGTCTTGGTCTTGAGAATGATAAATTCAACCACACGACTTTTACCGAAGTATCAACCACAAAGATTCTGCTTGAGGTTGACTCCGTGACACGTTTCCTTTCTCCGGTTCTCGAGTGGCAGGTATTCAAACCGGAGAATGCTCCTGCGGTTGCCCCGGTAATAAAAGCCGGCGGAGACCGCATGGTGGTTACAGGTGGCAAAACATACCTCACCGGCCTGATTAAGAGCGTTGATCCTTTGAAGAAGACACTCTGGACTTCTGAAGGTCCGGGAGCAGTCACCTTTGAAAATGCAAAGAGTGACACCACCACGGCAACATTTACAGTCCCCGGTGATTATGTGCTGACTCTCGCGTCACAGGCCGGGAAGATGAAGTCATCATCATCGCTTAAGGTCTCCGTTGTCAATCCGCCCGAGGAGAAGCGGCTGGATGTTGTCTACACCCGCCGCTACAAGATTGACAACCCGCTCTGGAATGACAGGGCAAAGGCTCTCATTGTCGATTGGATACCTCATTGCATTGAAATGATCGAAAGGACAGGCCTTGAAAGAGGGCAGGGGGGACTTGACAATTTCACCGAGGCGGCGAAGGCACTTTGCGGCGAGCCTCACGGAAGGCATCTGGGTTATGTGTTTTCGAATGCATGGGTGCATCAGACTGTTGAATCAATGTGCATCGCACTGATGGTTGATCCGCAGGGCGACAAGGAGATCATTGCCGCACAGGAGAAGATGAGAAAGACTCTTGAGAAGTGGATTCCTGTAATACTTTCAGCACAGGAGCCTGACGGTTATCTTCAGACTGCATTCACCCTTCGTGACACCACCCGGTGGAAGGAAAGATGGGCGCCCGAGACAAGGGGCAACCATGAGGGTTATGTTGCCGGATACTTCATCGAATCAGCCATTAACCACTATACACTGACTGAAGGGAGTGACACACGGCTTTACGAAGGTGCCAAAAAACTTGCAGACTGCTGGGTTGCAAATATCGGCCCGGGCAAGAAGGAGTGGTTTGACGGTCACCAGGAGATGGAGCAGGCGCTGGTCCGCTTCGGCCGCTTTGTGAATGACATGGAGGGCAACGGCCGCGGTGACAGCTACATCGCCCTTGCAAAGTTCCTGCTTGACAGCCGTAAGGACGGTTCTGAATATGATCAGAGTCATGTGCCTGTGCAGCAGCAGTATGAAGCTGTGGGCCATGCCGTCAGGGCGGTCTACAACTACTCGGGGATGGCAGACGTGGCAGCCGAGACAGGTGATACCGATTACCAGAGCGCCGTAATGTCTCTCTGGGACAATATGGTAAATAAGAAATATTATGTGACAGGCGGTGTAGGCAGCGGGGAGACCTCGGAAGGTTTCGGGGGCAACTATTCGCTGGGAAACAACGCATACTGCGAATCATGCTCTAGCTGCGGGCTCATCTTCTTCCAGCACAAGATGAACATTGCCTATCACGATGCAAAATATGCAGACCTGTACGAGGAAACTATCTACAATGCCCTCCTCGGATCGATTGATTTTGAAGGAAAGAACTTTTTCTATACAAACCCGCTTTCTTCAAACCACATGCGTTCCGACTGGCATGTGTGCCCCTGCTGTGTAGGCAATATTCCCCGGACACTGCTGATGATCCCCACATGGACGTACGTCAAGAGTGATGACGGCATTTATGTGAACCTGTTCATTGGCAGCACAATCAACGTGGAGAAAGTGGCCGGCACCAGTGTGGAGATGGTACAGAAGACTGAATACCCGTGGAAAGGAGATGTCTCAATTACGGTCAATCCGGCTGAAACGAAGAAATTCACAGTCTGGGTCAGGGTCCCCGACAGGAAGACGAGTGACCTTTATGCTGCAACGCCTGAGCTGAATTCAATCAGCAACCTTACAGTAAACGGTGAGTCTGTAACTGTAAAGACTGACAGGGGTTATGTACCTATCACCAGGGAGTGGAATAAGGGTGATGTGATTTCCTTTTTAATTCCGATGGAAGTACAGACTATTGTTGCTGATGAGCGGATTGAGGCTGACAGGGGCAGGATTGCACTAAGGTACGGCCCGATGATCTACAATGTTGAGAAGGCTGACCAGCCTGACATAAACCAGCGTATAGCTGAGGCACCTCTTGCAGCCGAATGGCGCGGTGACATGTTCGGTGGCATCATTACAATAAAGGGCAAATGGAGTGACGGAACCGATCTCCTGGCTATCCCCAACTACCTGAGACTGAACAGGGTCATCGGGGCCGGAGCTCCCAGGGAAGGAGAGGAGCCCAGGGACTGGAGTCCCACATCAATAGTATGGATCAATAGAAATGCAGACTGATATGATAAGGGGAAGATCCATCATTCAGGGCTTGCTCATCCTTTCACTGCTCACACTCTGCGGAGCCGCCACAGTCATTAATGGCCAGGACACTTCCGGGGGGAGGGTGTTTCAGAGTGAGAGGATGAGGGCCCTTGTCACAAATGACGGTCTGGCTTCGGTCACCGATCCGCTTGACCGTTACGGCGCTGACATTGTAAACAGCCGCGCTCCGTGGGGCAGGGTGAAGCTTGTCTACAGGACCGGTAACGGAGCATGGACCGAAAGGCCGGACAACAGGCCAGGTTCATTGAAGGATGATGGCGGCAGGGCCGTGATTGAATCTGACGAGGCCGGTGACCCGGTTACTCTGACCCAGCGTTTCTCCCTTGCAGGGAATGCCCTGGACTGGGAGATTGAGATCGGCACACGTGAGGGGAAGGAGGTTGAGATAGGAGATCTTGGTCTTTACCTGCCATGGAGCATCGCCCGTAGTGAAAATCCCGATACAATATTTGAACGTAGTTTCACAAAACATCACTTCATTTCAGGTAATGGATCATTTCTCTATTTCACCCGTCCGTCAGGTGAACCGCCTTATCTTATGATTCTTCCGGGAGAAGGGACAGGTCTGGAGTATTTCGATGGCGGCAGGGGGGGATACAGGGTTTACATGCACTCTGCAGTGGCCGCCGCTGGTGTGGAGAGCGGCACCTGGAGGCAGCCCAACACCTCCGTGACAATAGGTGGAAGCACCGGCCGTGAAGCTCTTAAGTACCGGTTCAGGATTGCCTGGGCCGACAGCTGGGATATGATGCGGCAGCTGCTATATGATGAGGGACTGTTTGATATCAGGGTGGTCCCGGGTATGACACTCCCCACTGACCTGAAGGCGCAGTTCTCACTTCATACGAAGAATCTGATTGATTCGGTTGAGGCAGAGTTCCCGGCGCAGACGGAGATAAACTACCTGGGAGAGAAAAAGCCGGGCCACCATGTTTATGAAGTCAGCTTCCGGAAGCTTGGGGAAAATATGCTCACGGTACATTACGGCAAGGGATTGAAGACTTACCTTGAGTTTTTCGCCACTGAGCCTCTTGAGACCCTGGTGAAGAAGAGGAGTTCATTTATTGTCAACAGCACTCAGCACCGTGACACAACCAAATGGTACAATGGTCTCTTTTCTGCATATGACATGAAAAACGGCATCCTCCGCGGGCCTGACAACACCGATGGCTTTGACGGATGGTGGGGGTATGTGCTGGCATGCGATGATCCTGGCCTTTGCAAGGCGCCGTATGTGGCTGCCAAGAACGTCTATTTCCCTGATCAGAAGGAGATTGATGCAGTAGAATATTACCTGAAGTATTTTGTGTGGAACGGGCTGCAGCGGACTGATAAAGATGATCCTTATCCCTACGGCGTCTATGGTGTGCCCAACTGGAAGGTGGCCCGTGACCCTGCGGAACGGGCAAAGATCAGGACAACCAACCTTGACAAGATGAAGATCTGGAGATCTTATGACTACCCGCATGTCACCATGCTGTATTATCACATGTACCAGATAGCGAAGATGTATCCTGACAAGGTTCATTACCTTGATGCAGCTGGTTACCTGGAGCGTGCATGGCAGACCGCCAGGGCCTATTTCATTTATCCTTACGAGATCCTGCCGTGGTATGAGACTTATAAATGGGGTTGCTACAATGAGCTGGTAATTGAGAACCTTATCGCAGATCTTGAGAAGGAAGGTCGGCAGAGTGAGGCTGGCTGGCTGCGGGCAGAGTATGAAAAGAAGGTAAAATATTTCGTCTATGATGACAAATATCCCTTCAGGTCAGAGTATGCAATTGACCGTACCGCCTTTGAATCATCGTATGCCTTCGCTAAGTACGGCACTCTCAACGAGATGCAGCCGGACACCAATCTCTGGTATGACAAGAATGACAGTGTATGGTATTCTCATCCCTCGGTCAGCAAGGCTGATGCAAGGGAGTTCATGGAGAGGCAGAATGTTGCCGGACTGGCTGTCCGCGGATGGCTCGAGGCCAAGTATTTCCTGCTGGGAAGCGATTTCACATACAGTTCTGACAACCACTGCCTGAGCTATATGGCAAGGATGGGAGGATGGTCAATACTCGATTATGCAATCAGGTTTGCAGACAAACCTTATGACTGGCTTCAACTCGGATATGCATCCTATCTTGCTCCCTATGCCCTTATGAACACCGGCACCCCTGAATCGGGATATGGTTACTGGTTCCCGGGCAAGGAGAATGACGGGGCTATGGGATGGGCATTCATGGAATCAAAGCGCGGAAATGCCTGGATAAGAAAGGAAATTGACCGCGGTGCATGGTTCTATGACGGTGAGGCTGACCTCGGCAATGGAGCCATCTTCAGGACAGCTCAGACGGTCCTTACCGATGATCCGCTCTTCGGATGGTTCGCCTATGGCGGGACCCTGAAGAGTGACAGGAAGAGTTTCGCGGTCGAACCACGCGACGGAGTCAGGGCCAGGTTCTCGGCTGTCACAGCAGGGCCTCGGTTTACGATTGAATTGGAGCGTGACGGCTTCGCTGAAGGCAGGGAGATAACCATCCGGAAGACAATGAAGAGTATCAGCTTCGTCCTTGAGAACCGCTCCGGGGATGTGCATGAATCTCTCCTGCGATTAACTGCCGATGCACGGGTTAAAGTGAAGGTTGACGGCAAAAGAGTGAGACTATCGGAGGAAAGCAATGGGACGAAGTCGTTTATGCTGCCAGTATCAGCAGATAGTCATGTTGTTACGATTAAACTACGGCACAGAACCAATCGCAGGTAACACCAGGTATTTGAAACAGAGAGGTGAATTATGAGATTATTTAAATCAGCAATCATTCGGGATGGATTTTTCCCGGGAACAGACAGGCTCTGTCTGATAATCATACTGGCTGCGCTCACACTTGTTTCCTGCAGGGAGAAACCTGACGAAGAAGCAAACCTTGTTATCTCTGAGGATGAAGTCACCGCATCAGCTGCCGGAGGAGAGGTCTCGGTTCAGATAACATCTGACCAGAAGTGGAGTATCACATCCATTGACCAGTTGTGGGTTGACGCCTCAATACTGGCAGGGGTTCCCGGTGTGCCCGTTACGGTCAAATTCACCTATGAACAGAACCCGGCATCCACTGCACGCACAGCAAAGGTGACGGTAGTGTCAGGTGCCACACGAGGTTCAATAACAATAACTCAACAGGCAGGATTTGATCCTTCGTCTGTTGATGTCAGCAAGATCTATATTCCTCAGGAAATGAGGAGCATGGATCTTAATAAGAGCTCAAGCACCTGGTACTTCGGCCGCAGCAAACAGTCAGAGCACTTTATTGTTTTCTGGGGCAAGGAATATGACGAGCTGGGGTTTGTAACTCCTTCGACACATCCGAATCCTGTATACAGGGTTGACATCGATGACCTGCTGGCAAAGGCTGAGCAGTTCTGGAGTATGAACGTCAGTACTTTAAAATTCCTGACACCCGGAAGCTCAAAAACTGACCGTTACAAGATGATGATTTTCCTGCTGTACCAGACTGACTGGCTCGCAACGGGAGCCGGTTATGACAACACGATCGGGGCACTCTGGGTCAGCCCCTCAACCTGCCAGCCGGTTGGTTCAACAATAGCACATGAGATCGGGCACAGCTTTCAGTACCAGGTTTATTGTGACAACGGTGGCAATTCAGGTTGGAGATACGGTTTCGGGGGTGACGGCGGGAATGGTTACTGGGAACAGACTGCACAGTGGCAGGCTTACCAGAGCTATCCTTCCGAAGCGTTCAACTCGTACAACTTCAATGTTTACATTGACAATTGCCATCGTTCCACATTTCATGAGTGGCAGCGATATGCAAGCTACTTCATCAACTATTACTGGGCTGACAAACATGGCATTGACTTTATAGGCCGCCTGTGGCGTGAGTCCGGTGCCAACGGCTCCGAGGATCCGGCGCAGGCCTACATGCGGATCACGGGTATCAGTCTTGAACAATACAATGACGAGCAGTTTGACTATGCGAGGCGTATGGTCACATGGGACCTGGAGCCACTCAGGGGAATCGGCAGCAGCCGGATCGGGGCACACAGCTGCAGTCTCAACCAGGCAGCTGACGGATTCAGGCAGATTGCCCCTGAGGATTGCATCGAAAACCACGGCTACAATGTGATCAGGCTGAATGTTCCTGCAGCCGGGACAGTCGTCACCGCCACCTTCGAAGGTATTGCAGGTGCTCCCGGATACCGTTCGATCCAGACTTCCAGCGCCGGCTGGCGCTATGGTTATGTCGCCCTGCTTGGCAATGGCACAAGGGTTTACAGCGACATGTTTTCGGCTTCATCCGGAACGGCTTCATTTACCTGCCCTGATGACTGTACTGACATGTGGTTCGTTGTCAGCGGAGCTCCCACAACCTACTGGATGCACGGATGGGATGAGGATGAATCCAACGACGAACAATGGCCATATAAGGTTAAGTTTGCTGGAACAGGTATTTATGGGCTGATAGATTTTACCGATGAGGACAAGCCTCATGACGCTTCGTTTGTATACAATATCTCATTCCGTGCTGACGCAACCGGCTATACCGGAACCACAGTCACTTTAGACGCTGTCAGGCTTTGTTATGCATTCGTACTGACGGCTTCGGAGATAAGGGCCAACCTGGGGCAGCCGGATTCAAACAAGAAGATAAAGTTCTACGGGATCGACAGTAATGGAACATATGCCTCTTCCCCGACTGCCAGAGGCTACGGCCACTGGTTCAATGCAGCAGGTGATGTATGCGCATTTGAGTCAGCGAATACCGGCACAAACAGGATTTTCTCAGAGTTCAATGAAAGTAATTTTGTCTTCACCCTGGGTCAGCATCCGGGGAGATGCAGGGCCGGAGACGTGTACAAGGTCAGGCAGGCGCTTGTTTATTCGTCTGATGAAGGGGAGGACTATACAGCTACCTTCGAGTTTAATATTACAATAACGCCTTGAAATAACAGGTGCGGCATGTAAGACTACTGTAATCCCCATGTTGTTGCCGGTTAACTTTCGGGAATGTACCTGCCAGATACCTTAAATTATTTATTTCAAACGTTTGCAAAAAAGTCTGAAATCCTTTCTGGAATAGAAATATTTCTTAAATTGCATAAGGGAAAAAGGCCGAAAAACTTCAAAAAGTAATTCCAAAAAAGGGATATAAATAGTGACAAAAAAGTGTAAATTATACACCTAATGTGTTGCTAACAAAATAA
>CAZOHL010000039.1:0-15594 GCA_964579645.1 uncultured Rikenella sp.
TATCATCCCCACCAGGGTCTTGTTTGGATTTGTATTTAACTCCTCAAAATTGCCTGTGCAGGAGTAGAGTGATCCGAGAACAAGCCCGCAGATGATTAATATCTTGATGTTTTTCATTTGTTGCCTGTTTTTGATTAGAATGAAAGTCTCAGGTTAGCACCCAGCGTGCGGGTCATTGGATATGCTCCGGCTTCGATCCCGTTGTACACATTGGTACCTGTAAGCATACCACCCTCCGGGTCGAACTGAGGCCACTTGTCCCAGCTGAAAAGGTTGGTGGCAAATACTGCCACGCTTGCTCCCTGAAGCACTTTTGTCTTCTGGATTAATGCCGAAGGCAGTGCATATTCAAGACGTACTTCCTTGAATTTCAGGAAGGAGGTTTCGAAAGTGTGGGCTTCACCGTTGTAACGGTCAAGGGTTATTGCCTGGTAGTAGGTGTAGATACTGTTTGTAACAGTGTTGTTAGGCTGGAATGTGGCGGTTGTTCCTGAAACGGTCATATTCACTCCTTCAGCGACAATACCGTCATAGCGCCCCTCAAGTGAGTTTGCAAGTTTTCCCTGGTATGAGAGGATGCCGTTTGTGACAGAGAACCTGTGGCCTCCCATCTGGTATGAGAAGAGTGCGCTGAGAGATAAGTTCTTATACCTGAGTGAGGTGCCGAATCCACCCTTCCAGTCAGGATTCACCTTGCCAAGGAAGTGGTCAGCCGTTGCTTCAACTGAAGGAAGACCGGTAGTGGCATCAATGAGGACCTGCCCGGAGCAGTCGACCTGGTTGCCTTCACCGTCAGTGTAGAATGAACCTTCAGGTGCTCTTTTGAGTGCAAAGCCGTAGAGCTGGTACATCTCCTGCCCGACATATGAATAAAGGTGGAGCCTGCCGCCGATTGTCGTTCCCATGTCATGCTCATATGGCTGGGAGGGATCAATGCTCTCATGAAGACTGACGAGAGTGTTCCTGTTTGCTGCCCAGTTGAAGTTCAGGTTCCAGGTAAAGTCGCTGGTTTTAACCGGAGTGGCATACATTGCAACTTCGATGCCTTTGTTCGTTATCTCGCCAACGTTTATCCTCATGCTGCTGGCGCCCACTATCGGGTCGATATCAAGGCTTATGATCTGGTTTGTTGTCGAGGAATGATATAGTGCAACATCGATTCCAAACCTGTTTTTAAAGAACTTGGCGTCAAGACCCAGTTCCCAGCTCTCCATGTTCTCAGGTTCTATCATCGGATCAGGGATAAGGGAGGGAAGTGTATAGCCGCCACTTATCGAAGATGCCGAATAGTACTGGTCAAGTGCATACGGACCGGTGTCATTACCTACGTTGGCCCATGAGAGGCGAAGTTTCGCCATGGAGACAGCCGGCAGGATTGTGCGGAAGTCAAACATCTGGTCAACCAGCACGCTCAGTGCCACTGAAGGATAAAAATATGACCAGTTCTTTGGCGCCAGGGTGCTCGACCAGTCATTACGGCCGGTTATATCAAGGTAATATGTGTCATCCCAGCCGAGGGTCATGAACCCGTAGAGGCTGTTGATCATCTTGTAGCTCCTGTAGTTTGAGGGGCGCTGGTAAATGCCGAATGGCACGTTGTCAATATGATAAACCCCTTCGATGTCAAGCTCGTCAAGCTGAACCGTGTTGCTCCTGTAGTGCGAAGTCATGTTGTTGCCGCCAAAAGCTGCAGTTGTTGTCAGCCTGCCATCAACGAAGTCTCTCTCGTACTTAAGAAGGAAGTCACTGTTGGCTTCAAAGGTCATGAAACCCTGTTCACGGTAGAATCCGTTTTCCCATCCGAAGGTCATCTTCGGTTTGCGCTGTGTGCGGAACTCATTGCTGAAGTCCATACCCGTCCTGAGATCGAGGGTCAGCCCTTTGGCAATTTTGAATGTCAGCCCCATGTTTCCGAAAACCCTGTCCTTGTCAGTTGTGTTCAGTTCCTCATACAGGACCCGGTAGGGGTTATATGAACCTGTTCCCGCAAAGACCAGACTGTTTCCACCCTCAGAGATTGTGGCAGCCCTGTTGATGGCGTTGAACCTGCCTTCGAAGTACTCATTCCGCCAGTCAGCCATCGAGTTGGAGTTGTATCCCCACATAAGGTCATACATAACCGTGGTCTGGTGATAGCCGGCCATTGGCATGTTGTCACTGTCAGTCCGATAGTAGTTGATCTTCGTCCTGAAGTCCATCCACTTGTTAACCGGGCTCTCGAATGAGACAGCGTATGACTGCTTCTGGAATCCGGTGTTGGGAAGTATCCACTTGTTCCGGGTGTCTGTCATCGAGAAGCGTATATTTTGTCCCTCGCCGTTGCTGCCACTTATATCTATCGAGTTGTTATATGTCATTCCGTCCTGGAATATACCTGTGAACCAGTCGTCCTGGTAAAGGAACGGTGTCTTTACAATCTCACCTGTTTCCCAGTCCTTGCCGGCATACTGGTAACGCAGCTTGTCCTCGCCGAATTCTTCGCCCCACGCATAGCGCGAAAGGTTTCTCGGAGGATAGTCTGTTGTGCCTACCAGACTCGGATCGAGTGTCCAGAAATTGTATTCGTTCAGTCCCATATCTGATCCTGATCCGAACTGAGTCTGGAAATCAGGCCAGTAGCCTGCCCTCTCCATAACCACCGAAGAGTTGAGGGTAACCCCGATACCTTTTGTTTTACGGCCTGATTTGGTTGTTATCACTATGGCTCCGTTGGCTGCACGTGAACCGTACAGTGCTGTGGCTGCCGGGCCTTTAAGCACGGAGACCGATTCGATATCTTCCGGATTCAGGTCGCTGGCACCGTTGCCGAAGTCGACCGGGAAGTCAGACCCGGAGTTTGTATAGCTGCTGCTTGATGATGTGGCTGTGGTTCCTGACCTGATAGGTATGCCGTCAACGACAAAGAGAGCCTCGTTGGAGCCATAGCTCAGGGATGCGTCGCCACGCAGGGTCACACGCATCGAGCTTATCGGGCCTGAACTCGCACTGTTGAATGTGAGCCCGGCAACCTTGCCTGACATGCCGCTCAGCCAGTTGTTCGTCACCACCTGGGTGATCTCTTCACTGGCAACCTTTGATACGGCATATCCCAGTGATTTCTCTTCACGGGTGAGACCTAACGCGGTTACGACGACAGCTGATACTTCAATTGCCTCTTCCTGGAGAACCACGTTGATTACGTTCCTTTCACCCACGGCGATCTCCTGTTTGACGTATCCGAGGAACTGGATCTCAAGCACCGCACCGGAGCCTGTCACCCTTATCGAGTAGGCGCCCCTGGCGTCAGTGCTGGTGCCAGTGGTGGTGCCCCTGAGCACAACAGTGGCCCCGAAGACCGGGGTGACGCCATCGGGCTCATAGACCGTTCCCGTCACCTGCCTCTCCTGAGCCATCACCGGCAACATAACCAGTGCCATCAGGATTGTGGCAAGAAAAATCTTAAGATCTGGTTTGAATTTCATAGATTAGTGGTTTTAAGTTAGTTATATTTGATTTATTGCATAGACCATGTAAAATCCTTTGGCCGTGTCATGGTTTCAGAATAGATCCTCCCGAACCTGTCGGTGACCTTTATCTCAAGTGTTGATGTGGCTGATGATGCACGCACCCTGAACATATGGGACGTGGTGCCGGTAACAAACGAACTTGTCGGGGTTGCGCCCGCATTAAGTCTTTTTGCCTCATATGAGATGATGTGAAGCGGATCCTTTGCAGTCACCCTTTCCACAGCCAGTGAGGTGCCGCTTTCGGTGACCTCAACTGTCCATTCCGGATCATATCCCCAGATATTTATAAGCACATCATTCACCGGGTTCGGGGCAGCATATTCACCCGCATACTCTGCCAGTGCAGCATCGGTTGAATTAGGGGCAAAGGCTGCAGCTGTGATTGCAACCCTGTTCAGGTCATAACTCCTGAACTGATAATTTGCAGGCTTACCCATGCTCTTATAGTGCCATTTTACACCCTTTCCGCTCATCTCCCACACACCGTACCCGCCGGGACTGCCATCCCTGCATATATGGTTGTTGGCATAGCCGGTCTTACCAGTCCACCACCATGTGGCGCTGACAGCTGCAGTATTATGCTCAATCACGGCGCCTGCATCAACCGTATAGTTGATGTGGGTATGTCCGCTGACAAAGTGAACATTCCCGAAATCCTGCACAAGTGACCGGATAGCGCTTCCGTTATTGAGTACCACTGTATTTACCTGTTCACCGGAGGCATTGAGTGTCGGATTCCCGTAGAGAGGTGAGTGTATGAAGATTACAACCGGGGTGCTCTTGTCAGTTATGGCTGCAAGATCCTTTGCCAGCCAGGCAGTCTGGGCTGAAACCACAATGTCACTGTAGCTGCGGTCACCTATAACTCCCTGGGCACCACCTGTATTGATGTACTGGATGTCATCAAGGATCACGTAGTGAATCTGTCCGAGGTTAAATGAATAATATGTCGGACCTATCAGCTCCCTGAATGGAGTTTCCGGCGGAATGTCACCCTGAACATACGGGTCGTTGTCATGATTACCCATCATGTTAAACATGTGGCAGTTGATCTTCTTCATCTCAACCAGGTAGTTTTCAAGACGGAAGTTGTTCTCGTACCAGTAGGCATCCCATGTCATGTCGCCCATCGCCACTCCGTAGACCTTTTTCCCGGCAGCGGCGTATGCGGTTATTGTGGCATTGACATCCGGGAGAAAACCGTTGCTGAACTGCGAGAGGTCATCATTCCGGTTAGCCAGGTGCCAGTCAGTCATGGCAAGCACAACATGATCGTTGTTGTCAGCGCGCACAAGCGCGAAATCATTCTGCTCAACAGAAGTGCCTCCTGCAAGTCTCTTAAAGAACTGGGGGATATTGTCGCTGGCAGCGATCTCGTAATTGCCCGGAAGGGAAATGAATACAAATTTGTTCTGTTTGGCAGAGGGGAGGTAATAGATTCCTTCATTGTCAGTTACGGTTACTTCAACACCGTCGGAAACTACGACACCGGGAACTCCCTCGCCGTCGCAGTAGACAACACCCTTTAGAGTCATTCCCGGCTTGTCAGGAATTGTGTTGTCTGCAATCACGTTCACTGTCACTGTCCCCAGCACCATGCTGTCATCACCCCTTATTACAGTGAGCCTGTATGTGCCTGACGGAATGCCTGCAGGCAGGATGAATGTTGCGGTCTGCCCCGTCACCGCGGTTACTGCGGCAGTGTACACTTTCCCGGCATCAGTTGTCAGTACAAACCTGATCTGATCATTGACTGCAAATCCGCTGCCGGTCAGGGTTATTTCTCCCCCTTCAGGCACATTCAGTGTGGCAGGTATAGAAACACCGGTTATCTTCAGCCCCTCATCAACCGGCGGCGGATCTTCATTACAGCCTGTGCAGGCGGCAAACACAACAATGAAAATTATCAAAAAATGTTTCCTTATATCTGTCATTCAGTTTCCTTTGATTACTTGTTATTTCCGGATGTGTCAGGATATCTGTTAATTACATATCGTATGTGGCGTCTTGCAACGGCTTTTCACTATTGGTTATATCCAAGGTCTGCAAGAACCTCCTGCGGACTCTTCTCAGTGCTGTTGAGACGCAACTTGCGGGCATAATAGAATTCAATAGTCAGGTCGGTGCGGTTTGTAATCATCCCGTCGGCCAGGGGAGAGGCTTTTTTGCCCTCGCCGGGTCCGAAGTATTTTTCCATCTGCTCCACAGTGTTGATCGAATAGATATTGGCCTTTAGTCCGGCTGCATGGATTTTTTCCGCAAAAGCGGGTGAGAGGCCGTCGTTTTCATCACCGAGGTTTGTGCCGATATACTGTGCTCCGCACTCCTTAGCGAAGGCAATAATGCTGTCTGTCACAGACTCCTGTGCAAAGAGGTTTGTTTTGGGGTTGCCGATCAGGAAGCTGGCCGGGACCTGTTCACGGAAGACCCTTTTAAGGTTCATCATACTGTTCTGTGAGAATGACTGGACAAGGATTTTACCCCTGGTGCTGCCCACATTTACCCTGTCTCCCTTCATGAAAGGTTCATCGGCTGCAGGTATCTCACCTTCCAGCGGATTCCAGCCTATCCTTGTGAGTTCATTGTAAACCTGTTCCTCGATTAACGGATACTCATCGGGTAATTTGAACTCGATATACACTCCCGGCCGGTGACCGTTATCGGAGGGATCAGCCTCATATTCAAAGTGATAAATTCCGGTTTCGTCGCGTGTGAAGACACGGCTGCCGTCAGCGTTCCGCCTGATGCGTTTCCCCTCTGCTATGCGGAAGACATCTTCAAATGCAAGCACATTCTGCCCTGCGAAGCTCTGGCGTGCCTGGTCAGGATTCTTCTTATTGAAAGCGCTGCCGTTGTCAAGCTGCATTATCTCCTCAAATGTGAAACTTCCAACGGGGTCAGCTTCCCTGCCGGGAAATTTTTCTGCAACGTCGGTGGTACGTTTGAAATTCTTGTCGTGCATAATTATCAGCACGCTGTCTTTTGACCGCTGTACATCGAGTTCCACATAATCAGCCCCTGTGTTGCGTGCCCAGCGGAATGCAGCTTCGGTAAGCTCCGGCGCCCAGTAAATAGTGCCACGGTGGGCTATGACGGCGTTGTCAGGCATGTAATCCTGAACACCGTTCGGTGCAGGTGTGCTGTTCCCGGCGCAGCCGGCAAGCATTGCGGTTATCGATGCAGTCAACAACAAAATGTTCATTTTCATATCGGCTGATTATTTTGGGTTTGCAATGTTCTGTCTGATCTTCCACTCTTCAGTGTGAAACCTGACCTTCGGGTCACGCACGTCATTGCACCTGACTATCAGTGCACCTTCCTTCTCCCAGTACGATTTCACGGTAAGTCCGCTCATGGGGCCGTCTTCGGGGCCGCGCACGGTGATGTCGTCAGGGTTGACAACTATTTTCAGTCCGGCCGACTCATTCAGCATGTCCATGTCACCGCGGCTGTTGCCTCCCACTATCAGAGGTCTTGCCTTGATGAAGGTCTCTATAGTATGCGCCTTACCGTCATCCTGCGGGATGGGAGGGATGATCTCGCCGGTGGTGACACCTTCCTTTACAACGCACTTGGCACCAACAACGTTGGTTACGGGGATGCCGTACTCTTCAGACACGAACTTCTGGTATAGAAATTCAGGTGATGCCGTAAGTATGTAAACCTCAAAACCGTACTCCTTCAGGTTGGCGACCAGCTGTTTCATTTCGGGGTAAGTTTTGTTGCTGTAAGACTCCCTGTAACAGTCATAACCGATCATCTCAATGGCTTCGGGGGTAAGGCCGGCAAGAAAATGAACCCTGTCTTCCACGTAAGGTTTTCCTACGTTGTTTCCGTCCTTGACCATTCTTTCAAGAATTTTCAGTTTATCCTTGGCCTCACGGTCTTTTCTCTCTTTCAGAACAACGTCAGCGTAGCGGTAGAGAGCTTCGTCGGCAAGGTAATAAGGGACCTGCCCGAATGTGGTTCCGTCACTGTCGAACACTGCAACCTTTCTTATGTTCATTGTGATGGTTGAGTTAAGGAACCCTTCTATCCGGTCATTTACATCCTGGGGCCAGCCGGAGATGTGTCTGTAGGTCTGGGCGTTAATCGTCAGGGTGAGGCAGAATGCCGCTGTAAGAACAGTTACTATCAGTCGTTTCATGTTGATCATTTTGCGTGTCCGAGATATGTTTCCTTTTCCTTTTTCCATGTGGTTGCAGAGAAGACAGCCGCCAGTATGCTGGCAGCGATGAAGATCCAGAATGTTGCACTCCAGCCGAGGCTGACATTGTCGGCCACAGCTCCGATGAGGACCTTCGAGAGAAGGGCATCTCCGATAAGGTATCCGAAGAGGCCCACGAAACCGGCAGCGGTGCCGGCGGCATTCTTAGGTACGAGATTGACGGCCTGCACGCCAATCAGTGCCACAGGACCATATATGAAGAAGCCGATGGCTATCAGGGCCGAATAGACAACGGTGACCCGAGTGGCATCCGGGTCAGTACCCAGGGCATTGGCAAAGAAAGAAGCCACCGGCACAGCTTTCCAGTAAAGCAGAACGCTGAGGAGAACCAGGACCATGTAGATCACGTTTGCCGGGGCACAGCGGCCTTTGAATACCTTAGATGAGATCCAGCCAATGAGTATCATTCCCGGTACGCCGGCATAGTTATGCAATGAAAACGCCATCTTGCTTTGCTCGCTTGTAAGCAGCCCGGCTTCCTCGCAGTAGGTTGGCGCCCAGTCGCCGATGCCGTAGCGGATAAGGTAGACAAAAACGTTTGCGAGGGCTATCAGCCACAGTACCCTGTTTGTGAAGATATATTTAACGAAAAGTTCCTTTACCGGTATTTTCTTGTCAGAACTCATCTCCTTCTGTACCGGGATGTCGTTTCTGTATTTGTCGATGGCCGGGAGACCGCACGACTGGGGTGTGTCTCTCAGGGCCCACCAGCAGAAGAGAGCAAGAAGAAGGGCCACGGCGCTGGGGAAGATAAAGACTATCCTCCAGCCCTGGTCAACCATCACACCCCCGCCTATATCCACCAGAAAGAATCCACTGAAAAGTATGGTGCCCCATGCCGCAAGGTTGCCCATCAGGCCGCTGCCGACGGTGTGGGATGTGTTCCAGATACCCATCTTGAAGCTTCGCTCCTTGTGCGAGAACCAGTGAACCATTATCCGGCCGCACGGTGGCCAACCCATTCCGCCAAGCCATCCGATCACCAGCATGAAGAGGAAAATTATCCATACAGCACTGGTGGCAAAGGGGAAGATGCCTACCGACATCATCAGGAGCGAAGAGAGTATGAGGCCTATGACAAGAAACTTCCTCGCATCTGACCTGTCTGAAAGAGCCCCCATGATGAACTTACTGAAGGCGTAGGCAATTGAGATTGCCGAGAGGGCGATGCCCAGCTCCAGCTTGGTGTAGCCCAGGCCGCCGTTCTCAACGGGCTGGATCATGCCCGGAATGGCCAGCGCCAGGTTCTTCCTTACGAGATAATATGCAGCATAGCCTATAAAGGCGCCCATGAAGACCTGAAGGCGAAGACGCCTGTAGGTTTTGTCAATCTTCTCCTCCGGGAGTGGTTCCTTGTATGGCGGTGGTTTCAGAAAGTTTATCATCGGTGCGTTGTTGGTCAGGTTGATTTGTCAGGTTTTATCCGCAAGGCTGCTAAATCAGGTTTTCAGCCGGCAAATATTGAGTTTCTTTCTTTCGTACGAGTCTCTTTAACATTAATTAATTGTTACAGATCATTCCCCCTGTTTACGTGCATTTTCCTCCCAGGGCCATGGTTTCGCCTTCAGGCGTACTGCCTCCTGTTCCCACCTTGCAGCCATCTTCTTTACCTTCCCCGGATATTCCGACGCCAGGTCCTCAGTCTCAGACGGATCTTCTTCAAGATCATACAATTCCCAACTGTTTTCATCTTCAGATGTGAACTGCATCGGGGTCTTCAGCTTTGCAACCAGCTTCCATCTGCCCATTCGGATTGCCCTGTTGCCTTCATGTTCCCAGAAGAGGAATTCGCGGCTCAGCTTTTTGCCGGCGAATACGGGAAGGAGGCTGAGACCCTCGGGGGGGGTGGTTGGCTTTCCGTTGAGCTCGGCCGGGAATGAGACCCCTGCAATCTCGAGGCAGGTGGGCATGATGTCAATCAGGTGGCCCGGCTCGTCAAGGATGATTCCCTTCCGCGGAATCCCCCGGGGCCAGTGTACTATCAGGGGTGTGGCTATGCCTCCTTCGTGTACGAATGATTTGTAAAGTCTGAAGGGAGTATTGCTAGCATTGGCCCACTCTTCGCCGTAGGCAACCCATGTGTCGGCAGGGCCCGGCATAACCCCGCGGCCGCTCCTGATGAACCTGCCGTCACGGGTGTATTCCGGTTTCCTGACTGTAAGCACCTGGTCCGGCGGAGAAGGCTTCAGCACCTTCTGTTCGTCGGTGAGGGGTATTGCCATCCTGTTTGTCAGCACAGGTTCGGCGCAACCGCCGTTGTCCTGCATATATAATATAATAGTGTTGTCAAGCTCGCCCTTTTCTTCCAGGGCGGCAATGATCCTGCCTATACCCTGGTCCATGATGTCGATCATGGCGGCATACGTTTCCATGCGGCGGGTCTGCCAATCCTTCATTGTCTCTTCTTCCCATGCGGGTATTGTCTCGGTCCTGTCGGAGAGGTGGTGATTCGGGGTGACAACCCCCAGTTCCTTCTGCCTCCTGAACCTCTCAGCACGCAGGGAGTCCCACCCGTTGTCATAAACACCCTCATATTCAGCAATTGCTTCTTCGGGTGCATGAAGGGGCCAGTGGGCGGCATAATATGCCACATAGAAGAAGAAAGGCTTGCCAGCCGGGTGTTCACGGATGAATTTTACTGTGGTGTCACTGATGGCGTCGGTGTAATAAAAGCCATCGCCGGGTGTGATAAAGGTGTTGTTGCTGAGCAGTGTGAAGGGATCCCAGTAACTGCATGAGCCGCTCAGGTGGCCGAAGAAACGGTCAAAACCGCGCTGAACCGGCCAGTTTCCGGTGTCTGCTTCTGTGCCCTGTGGCAGGTTCGAGGCGTTCATTCCGTAGAGATGCCATTTACCGGTCATGTATGTGGAATAGCCTGCGCCCCTTAGCAGCTCTGCTACAGTAGGTGTGCTTTGGTTCAGGTCATCAAGGTAACCCGGTTCATCCCAGAGAGGCCGGGTGGCCAGGTGACCCATCGCCGCCTGGTGGGGGTAGAGTCCGGTCAGCAGGGAGGCCCGGCTGGGACTGCAGCGGGCAGTATTGTAAAAATGAGTAAATCGGACCCCTTCGGCTGCCAGCCGGTCAAGGTTCGGGGTTCTGATCTCGGAACCGTATGATCCGATATCGGAATACCCGATGTCATCAGCCAGTATCACTATGATATTCGGCTGCCCGGGTTCATCAGTCCCTGCTCCCTTGCCTTTCCCTGTTGCGGAACTCCGGGAGCAGGAACTGAGAATGAAGGAGACAACCAGGATGGCGCAGAGCGATGTCACTCCTGCCATTCCGTTTCTGTTGCCTCTCGCAGTCTTCCCCTTTCTGATCATTATCTTTCTGTTGTCAGGCCATTACGTAACCCTTAGCCATTGCCGTATACTCCTCCACCTGCTGATGCACCCAGTCCTTGTCCCTGCCCAGCTCGATAGCCATGATTCCGGCCACTTTGGGTGCAAGGGCTATTGAATGTCTTGCGTCAAGGTACAGAACCCTAACCCTTCGTGCCAGGACGTCATCAACTGTGCGAGCCATCTCTTTTCTCACGGCCCAGATAACCTCACCGGCAGTGAAGTCCGACCCTCCGTCAAGCTTCTCAGCCCATCCCGGATTCTCCCTCTGCATCTGCATTAGTTCATCAAGGTCACTTCCGTATATGTACATCCTGTTCGTTCTGTCCGGATTTTCATGGTAACCGTGGATCTTCAGGTTCCTGGTACGGCATTCCCTGAACGGAAGCTTCCCGGCCTTTATGCCGGCGTTTACAGTATCTTCCGCCATCTTCCGGTAGGTTGTCCATTTGCCGCCTGTGATTGTAACGAGACCCGAAGGTGAAACAACCATCTTGTGGCTGCGTGATATTTCCTTTGTTTTGGTGCCGTCACTTCCGTGCTTTGGCGCTGCAAGCGGGCGCAGGCCGGCGAAAACGCACAGCACGTCGCTGCGCTGCGGTTTTTTTTCGAGGTATCTGCCTGCTGTTTCGAGAATAAAGTCAACTTCCTCATCAAGGGCCTTGGGTTCGAGCACGAATTCCTTAACGGGAACATCGGTGGTGCCAAGGATAACGCGATTGTGCCATGGCACGCCGAACATCACCCTTCCGTCACTTGTCTTCGGAATCATGATGGCGTCATCACCTCCGAGGAAACTTCTGTCAACAACAAGGTGAACGCCCTGGCTGGGCCTCACAAGTGGCTTTTCCTCAGGATTGTCCATCCTGATAATGCTGTCAACAAAAATTCCTGTCGCATTTACAATGCATCTGCCCTCGGCAGTGAAGTGTGTGCCTTCGAGTTCATCAACTGCCACCACACCTGACACCTTGCCGTCAGAGGTCTTGAGCAACTGAACCACTTTTGTGTAATTGACAACGGCGGCACCTTTCTCTATTGCTGTCTGCATCAGGTTTATGGCCAGCCTCGAGTCGTCAAACTGACCGTCATGATAGACGACACCACCCTTCAGGCCGTTGTGGACAATCTGCGGAATTGATTTGATAACATTGCTGCGGCTCATCGGCAGTGATCGCCCCAGGCTCATTCCACCCGAGAGAAGATCGTAAAAGGTGAGTCCTATTGTGTAGAAGGGTTTCTCCCACCATTTGTAATTACCGATTATAAAGCGCTGGTTTTTAACCAGGTGAGGCGCATTCCTGCGCAGATAGCCTCTTTCGCGGAGCGCTTCCCTTACCAGTGCCACGTCACCTTTCTGAAGGTAACGAACTCCGCCGTGTACAAGTTTTGTGCTGCGTGCCGATGTGGCCTTCGCGAAATCACTTTGTTCGAGCAGGAGCGTACTGTAACCCCGTGTTACAGCGTCAACTGCAATACCAAGACCGGTTGCGCCTCCGCCGATTATAATGAAATCCCACTGACGCTTCCTGTCTTTCAGGTCCTTTAGAAAATCTTCTCTTTCCAATGTTATAATGGCTTATTTATGATATATGTCAGAAAAACAAGGTAAAAATAGGACATTCACTTCTTAATTCAAAACAAAAAGGAAAGAAAAAACAATAAATCGTAAGATTTTCATATTTTTTAAGGTTTTGTTTTTCTTGTTTTTTATTACTTTTGTTTCTAACTTTGAACATCAACCAAAATGGCCGGTCTGCGGCCGGGATTTATGAGAAACATTGCTCAGCGCCATAAGATAATACTGGCGGAACTTGAAAAAGACGGGTATGTAAGGGTTCATGACCTAAGCTTACGATTGGGAGTTTCTGAAGTTACGATTCGTAAGGATCTGAAAGATCTTGAGGACCGGAGGATGCTTGTCCGAAGTCACGGAAGTGCCGGGCAGGTGAGTTCACTGACGATTGACAGGCATATCGACGAAAAGGAAAAGGTTCAGGTAAGTGAAAAGATCCGGATAGCTGAAGCTGCGAACAGGCTTCTGGTAAAGAACGACCGGATAATTATCGCGTCAGGAACAACCGTTCTGGCTTTCGCTCAGCATATCACAATTGCTGACCCGATCACAGTGATAACCCCCTCGGTAAAGGTCTCACTTATTCTTAGCTACAAACCCAATATAGACATAATCCAGCTGGGCGGATCACTCCGCAAAAGCTCAGCTTCAGTAATAGGTCCTTACGCTGAGAGCCTCCTGACGGAAATGATGTGCAGCAAGCTCTTTATCGGAATTGACGGGCTCGACCTTGACCATGGCCTGACTACAAGTAACATAGCCGAGGCCCATCTCAACCAGTACATGATAAATGCTGCCCAGGAGGTGATTGTGCTGGCTGACTCCACCAAGTTCGGCAAGAAGGGATTCGGTAAGATCTGCAATTTCAACAAGGTGCATCATATAATAACTGACCGCAATGCTCCGGGCAATTTTATCCAGATCATCCGCGAGAAGGGGATTGAGGTAACGCTGGTGTGAGAAGGTCTTAAGGTCTGAGGGTCTTAGAGTCTGAGAGTCTGAAGGTCTAAGAGTCTGAGAGTCTGAAGGTCGGAAGGTCTGAGGGTCTGAGAGTCTAAGGGTCTGAAAGTCTGAAAGTATGCGACTTTTGCCGACTGGTACTGCTGACTGCTAACTGAAAATAATCTCATTTAATTATCCGGTTGCCTGATGTCAGCCAGAGAGGTTTTTTAAATTTGTAGCAGACCACATCAAAACCTCATTCAAAATGGCAGGGAAATCTCTATTCAGATTATTTGCAGCACTGACGGCATTTGCAGTTGCCGGATGCGCAACCCAGAAGCAGGCAGTGACGGGTGACCCGTCAGGGCGTACCCCCGGTGCAGAGAGGGAGTTCCGCGCGGCATGGGTGGCTACAGTTGCCAATATCAATTGGCCAAGCAAACCCGGTCTTACTGTAGAAGAACAAAAAAGCGAGGCTATCGCCCTGCTCGATCTGCTTGACAGGAACAATTTCAACGCCGTCATCTTCCAGGTACGCCCGCATTGTGACGCAATGTACCGCAGTGACCTCGAACCGTGGTCATACTACCTGACCGGAGAGGAAGGGAAAGCCCCTGACCCTTATTATGATCCGCTGCAGTTCTGGATCGACGAAGCTCATTCAAGGGGAATTGAGCTTCACGCATGGCTCAATCCCTACCGTGCGCACCATCCTGCGGGAGGACCGGTTACAGACGCTTCGATAGTAAGGAAACGCCCCGACCTGGTTCTAAAGCTCGAGGTGGAGAATTACTGGTGGATGGACCCTGCCCTGAAAGGCACCCAGGACCACTCATACAATGTTGTTATAGACCTGGTGCGAAGGTATGACCTTGACGGAATCCATTTCGACGACTATTTTTATCCATATCCTGACTATAACAACTTTAAGGATTTTCCGGACGACCGGAGCTGGCAGGCATACCAGGCGTCGGGTGGCAGGCTCTCACGCTCCGACTGGCGGAGGGAGGCTGTCAATACCTTTATTGAACGGCTGTATAAAGGCATCAAGGCCGAGAAGCCCTGGGTAAAGTTCGGGCTGAGTCCCTTCGGAATCTGGCAGCCATACAATCCTCCTGCAATCGGCAGCGGCTTCAACCAGCACGAGACCCTGTACGCTGACGCGAAGCTGTGGCTCAACAAGGGGTGGATCGATTATTACTCGCCTCAGCTATACTGGCCAATCAACCAGATTGCCCAGAGTTTTCCGGTGCTCCTTGGATGGTGGAAAGACGAGAACCTCAAAGGGCGCCATCTATGGCCGGGCATCAGCATCGGGCTTTCGCCCGCTACGAGGGCCATCGACGAGACAATCAACCAGATCATGGTCACGCGTGGCGTACTGCCAGGGAGTCCAGGTGTGATACACTGGAGCATAGGTCCGCTGGTCAACTCTCCGGGACTTGTCAGGGCTGTTTCTGAAGGACCGTACCGGAGGCCCGCCCTGATACCGCCGATGCCATGGCTGGATAAGAAAGCCCCCGCACCTCCTGTGGTGACTAAAAAAGCAGAAAACGGCACCCTCAGGCTGTCATGGACCCATCCTGACCCTGCTGACATAGGCCGCTGGGTGGTCTACTACAAATACGGTACGCAATGGAACCAGAATATCCATGGCGGCACCGTGACTGAAGATGCCATTCCTGCTTTCACCCTGAACCGCACATTCCTGGCCCGCACTTCGCGCGATAAGGTAAACAGGGCTGAACAGGCTTTCATCGCTCTCGACTCTGTTGCCGTTTCAGCAGTCGACCGCTTCGGTAACGAAAGTACCATCACCGGGATGGGGGTTAATGAGTTCACTCTCACAGATGCACCGGATCTTGATAAAAGCCTGGCAGAATTCTATGAAGGAATGAAGCGGCCACCGGTACCGGTGCCGGCAGTGACACCAGGCATCAATGTACTGACGAACGAGCATCTTGACCTGATCCGCGGCAAAAGGGTGGGCCTGATCAC
>CAZOHL010000039.1:15694-25234 GCA_964579645.1 uncultured Rikenella sp.
GGATCGGCGTGGTATACCTACAAGTTTTCAATGTCTCATGCAATGGAGGCATGCGCGAAGGCGGGCATCCCGTTTATCGTCCTCGACAGACCCAATCCGCTTGGCGGCCGCGTTGTGGAGGGTCCCATGCATGACACGATAAGCATCTACCGCCATCGCCTTCCCCTCAGGCATGGAATGACATATGGCGAACTTGCTAAAATGTGGAATGAGACCGAAGGCTATGGCGCTGACCTCACAGTCATCAAAATGAAGGGATGGAACAGAAGCATGATGTGGAACGAAACAGGACTGCAGTGGGTAATGCCGTCACCCAATATTGACAACTGGGAGACTGCGGTTGTATATCCGGGGCAATGCCTCTTCGAGAGAACCAATATGTCGGAAGGGCGGGGCATGACCAAGCCGTTCCTTGTTACAGGAGCACCCTGGGTCAATGCCGGACAGGCTGCAGCTGACCTGAACTCGAGAGGAATCGCGGGAGCGTACTTCAGACCTGTATACTTCATTCCAAGGTCATCGGGTACCGGTAATAACCGAAGCGGAAAACCATGGGACGAGATGTGCGGCGGAGTGGAGATAATGCTTACTGACCCGGCGGCATACCGATCCGTAGAGGCAGCACTTCATATCATCGATGCCTACAGGAAAACCAGCCCTGATTCACTGGTCTGGTCACCTCCAGTATTAATGAGGAAGCTGAATGAGCCTGGTGTGACCGTTGATGAGGTTGTCAAAGCGTGCCAGGATGATGTGAAGAAATTTATGGAAGTAAGACAGAAATACCTGCTGTACAAATGATTAAGAATCTTTTTATCATAGCCCTTGCAACTGCGGTGATCGCAGGATGCAGCACAACAGGGAGGACGGGGAAGACTGCAGTCGCTGACCCTGCGTCAGCAAAGGTTGCTGCGACTGATGAAGAGGCTGCGGCCACAGCGGCTGCTGCCGAAAAACTGGCGGCCATACCGTGCCGGTGTGACAGTCTGGGAAACAACTCAGCATGGGTCAGGTTCCTCAGGCTTCCCGAACCCCTGACCTTTCAGTCTCAGTTCGACGTCCTGTGCAAGAGTGAATATCCGGCTGCAGTGAGTATAAACGGCCAGGCGCTTAAACAATACAAGACAGGAATATTCTTTTCAACAGTTTCCTTCAATGAAGGTGTCAACATGATCACCGCCGAGGCGGTTTACCCTGACGGCCGTAGAGCTGTCTGCGAGCATGCGATCATTTATGAAAAGAGGGACATGAGCCGGCAGCCTTTCCCGCTCTGGATAGAAAAGAGATCGTTCGAGCCGTCTTCTGATATCGAACTGCTTCCCGGCGAGGTGGTAAAAGTAAGCTTTCGCGCCTCGAAGGGACAGGTGGCATGGCTGGACATCAAACCGGGCAGGAAAAGCATCAAATGCCTGCGGGATGATTTTGCCGACTACAGCCTGTACCGGGCGGAGGTACCGGTACGTGACTTCGCTGCCGGAGTACCGCATTTCCTGTCAGTAAGGCTGGTACCTGAAGCAGGAGGCGCTTCAGGGGTTGTCTACAGGCCTGATCTGTCGAGGACAGTGACTGTGCGGAATCCCGAGGATTTTCCCCTTGTGCGGGTGAAGAACGATTATTCGAGACTTGTTTACAACCTGGGGGCCCCGAGACTGGGCGGACCGATCAGGGCAGAGCTTGGGCCGGGAGTGGTTCTCAAGACCAGCGGCAGGATTGGCGCCAGTTACAGGATCAGGCTGAGCAATACCGAATCCGGATTCATCAGCGTGGATGACGTTGATTTTTTAAGTGGCGGCAAGATGCAGCCTGTGTACAATGTCACAAGCATGTCATGCGGACCTGCTGCAGGAGGTGATGTGGTGACGATACCATACCTCGAACCTGTGCCTTATGAGGTTTATCCGGATCCTGACCGGAAGCGACTGGTGATCACAATGTTCGGGGTGGAGTCGGCATCCACATGGGTTACCCACCGAAGGGGATGCAGGATGATTGACAAGCTGACATGGGAGCAAACCACACCGGAAACATTCCGGGTATATGTGAACCTGAATACCTCAAACATCTGGGGTTACGATATCAGGCCAGTCGGCCGCAACCTGGTGCTCAGCGTGAGGTACCCGCCTGTCCTTGACTTTTCAGCGGAAAAGCCATTTACCGGATTGAAGATTGCAATAGAGGCCGGCCATGGCGGATCAAACTCGGGTGCAATCGGACTGTCAGGTCTGGTTGAAAAGGAAATCAATCTTGACCTGTCGTTGAGGCTTGGTGAGTTGTGTGCATCAATGGGGGCTGAGGTGGTGCAGGTAAGGGATTCTGACAGGGACATGGCATTGCTTGAGAAGCGTGACACAGCCATCAGGTCAGGCGCCCACATGCTGATCAGCATTCATGCCAACGCAGGAGGGAGTGGTTATCTCTCAGTGTCTGGTACCAGCACCTACTGGCATAATCCCTTCTGGGCACCGCTGGCGCAGGCCATTTATGAAAGGCTGCTGGAGACCGGACTGGGTGAGTTCGGTGTGGTGGGGTCATTCAACTACACTGTCACCCGGGCATCGCAGATGCCAGCGGTGCTGGTCGAACAGGCTTTCATGACCCATGCCGAAGACGAGGAGAGGCTTGCTGACCCTGAGTTCCGGCAACTCGAGGCGGAAAAAATATGTCAGGGGATTATTGATTACCTGAAGGAAATAAAGGAATAAAACCGCTTCCGGCAGAGGAATGATCTTACCGGTTTACATCCGCATAAGGATCTTTCAGCCTTGATTCAAACAGAGTGCACAAAGCTCATTAACCGTTTGCTGGGGTGGAGACCATCACTGATCCCAGTTTTCGGTTCAGCATAGCCATCACATCTTCGGAAGTCAATATGTAACCCTCACCGGCAAGCGAGGTCACAAACTCATTGTGAGTTCTCCCTGCTCTGTAATCAGGTTCACGGCGGGGATGAAGAAGATACCTGCTGAAAAGGGCCGGATCTTCAGCAATATTGAGAACTGCATGATAAACCAGCTTGTTGCTGACTTTCCGCATCGATGACCCCAGGATCTTGCGGTTGCCGATTGTGATGTCAGAGATGCCTTTTGAACCCAGACCCGTGACACCCATCTCCCCGAGACCATCAATAACCGCACTGTTGACCATCCTGAAGAACTCCCTGAACTGTATCATTGCGGGAAATTGCTTCGCTATTGTAAATGCAACAGTGGCAGGTGTGAGTATTACCGTTTCACCTCCTGACGGTCTTTTGGTAACACGGAGGGCAGCGGCTGCCACCGCTTCTTTGCATAGACTGGATTCCACGCTGTTCGACTGGCCAAGCACGATGACAGTCTCCTGAGGCTGCCAGACAATGATTCCCGAAGTGCCTTCGCTGAACAGGAAGGCATCGGGAAGGTCATATTCAGACAGTGTCACCGCCATGCAGAGAGATCTTCTTGCTATCTTTATACCGTGTACCGGAGAAAAACTTCTCCAAATTAATTAAAATACTTTCAGCATGGAAACTTCCGCAGATAGTGACAGGGATAATAGGCATCCCGAACTGTGGGATGAACCGGATCATATCCGGAAAGAACTGGCCCGCACCATGGATCATATATACAGTCATGGAATGACAACCACCTCCGGAGGGAATATGTCTGTCATCGACAGCCTGGGCAACATCTGGATCACCCCGTCAGGTACCGACAAGGGATCCATGAAACCTGACGAGGTGGTATGCGTGGCTCCTGAAGGAACCTTTTCAGGTTCGCTTAGGCCATCAATGGAATACCCGATTCATCGCGCCGTTTATGATACCAGACCTGATATCAGGGCGCTGATACATGCCCATCCGCCTGTTCTGACATCTTTCAGTATCGTGCACCGCATACCTGATTCATCTGTTCTTATGGCCTGGCATGAGGTATGCGGGGCAGCCGGTTATGCCGTGTATGCAATTCCCGGAAGCGATACAATGGGAGAGACAGTGGCAGCAGAATTCAGGAAGGGTCATGATTCAGTCATAATGGAAAACCATGCGGTAGTTGTTGGCGGCAGAGACCTGGCTGAAGCCCAGGCACGACTGGAGACTCTCGAATACTGTTCCAGGGCGCTTCATGCAGCCGGATTCCTGGGAGATACTGTGAAACCCGGAGATGTCACCGGAGATAATAATGAATTCATGTCAGGTACACCTACTCAGTATGCCGGCCGGGGTTTTCAGTCCACTGGCATTGAGGGTGTGATGAGTCCTGGTGAGGAACTCGTTGCGGAAGAGATTTGCAGGATGACAGTGAGGGCCTGTGGAAGGGGTCTTATGTACGGCTTCTGCGGAACGATCTCGGCGAGAAACACCGGGAACAGTTATCTGCTCACCCGGAAAAAGGTGTTAAGGTGTAAAATCAATAAAGCTGATATTATTGCAGGCAGAACCGGAGAAAAAGGCTCCAGTCAGGAGGAATGGCTGCATTCGGAGATTTACAATAGGTTTCCGGCCGTGAACGCCGTTATCACTGCCCGGCCTCCGCACCTGATGGCATACGCAGTGACAGGGAAGGACATCAATGTGAGAACCATCCCCGAGAGCTGGATATTGCTGCAGCAGATGCCACTCGTACCGCTGGGGGCGATTTCACCCGGACGGGAAGAAATATTCGAAAAGCTGAGTTCGGGCATCCCCGCTGTGCTTATTGCAAATGACTCGGTACTTGTCACAGGTAACAGCCTGTTGCAGGCCTTCGACCGCCTTGAGGTGGCCGAGATGACAGCTATGTCACTGATACTCGGAAGGTCATTGGGTAAGGTTAATCCAATATCAGACAATGACGTAGCAGATCTGAAAAGGGTTTTCTCCGGCAAGTGACAAATCCCGGACTGACGGTGTGGTCATTCCCCGGCAATGGGAAATGGGGAATGTGAACCCCTTCCCCCTTATGTTTGTTTAACGTAAAACCAACAGCCGAATGGAAATCACAGCCGTAGTTCTAGCCGCCTTTCTTGCTTCGATGCTTACTTTTTTTTCGGGCTTCGGGCTTGGAACAATACTGTTGCCCGTTTTTGCAATCTTTTTTCCTGTTGATATTGCTATTGCGCTGACCGGCCTTGTACATTTTGCCAACAACCTCTTCAAGATCACCCTGATAGGAAAAAATGCCGACCGTCAGGTGCTCCTGCGGTTCGGTGTACCCGCAATTCTCGCATCGTTTGCCGGCGCGTGGCTGCTTCTGCGCATCACCCGGATGCCGGCATTGTTTGAATACCAGCTCTTTGACAGAACCCTCGAGGTCACCCCCGTGAAGCTGGTGGTTGCCCTGCTGTTGCTGGCCTTCTCCCTGCTCGAGGTAATCCCCTCAGTGCAGAGGATTCAGTTCGGGAGGGAGAAGCTGCCGATTGGCGGGCTGCTTAGCGGGTTCTTTGGCGGACTGACAGGTATTCAGGGAGCGGTTCGCAGCGCCTTCCTGATCCGCAGCGGACTCTCCAAAGAGGCATATATCGCAACCGGGGTGGTCATTGCCTCATTGGTCGATTTAACTCGTCTTTCTGTGTATGCCACCCGCTTTAAGGAGGCAGCCCTGCATGAGCACCTGGCACTCATCCTGGCAGCTGTGGCTGCGGCTATGGCGGGAGCATTGCTTGGCAACAGACTACTGAAGAAGATCACTCTCCGGTTTATTCAGATAATAGTTGCTGTCATGCTCTTCCTTATAGCAATAGTCCTGGGGATGGGACTGATTTAGACCTGCCTTCCGGCAAACACTTCAGCCGAACAGGGGACACATCCGGATGCTGCTAATCAGTGCAGGCAATTGAACGGAAAATCCACCTCCCTGACAGGAAAAAATGATAATTTTACCCTGCCGCAACTGTGATTAATGAGCGGTATGAGAACACTGATCAGTAAAACCGAAGAAACCATGAGTATAGAACTACGAAAAGACTATGCATATTCCCTGCTCGTCCCAACAAGTATGGGCGTGCGCATCACCCCGGTAAACCACCAGCCGGTCCACTCGGCTGACACTTTCTTCATGCAGGCCACCAGTGCAGAGACGAACGTTGCAAGCATCGCCAGTTATCTCGGGTTACCGGTGAAGGTTCTTACAACCTTTGTTAAAGGGAGTCCCATAGCACAGTTCATAAAAAGCAACCTCGCAAGCCGTCATATGGCATACGAAGGTAAGGAGATTGCCCAGGGCGATCCCTGGGGCTACCGACACCAGTTCAATATTGCTGATATGGGTTACGGCTCCCGCGGCCCGAGGGTCCATAACGACCGTGCCGGGGAGGTGGGGCGCACGCTGAACGTGAAGGATTTTGACCTTGACCGTATCTTCGGGAAAGAAGGGGTGCAGATAATTCATCTCTCCGGCCTGATAGGTGCGCTCTCACCGGAGACCAGCACCTTCTGCCTTGAGCTTGCCCGTGAGGCGAAGAAACATGGTACCCGGATCTCCTTTGACCTGAACTACCGCGCCTCATTCTGGAAGGGACGTGAGAAGGAGCTCTCCTCGACCTTCCGAGAAATTGCCTCAGTGGCTGATATCCTTGTGGGTAATGAGGAGGATTTTCAGTTATGCCTGGGCATCGAAGGACCCGAAGCAGGAGGGAAGGATATTGGCTCCAAGATGGATAGCTTCAGGGGGATGATTGACAATGTCAGAAAAGAGTACCCGGGAGCATCGGTTTTTGCCACCACTCTTCGCCAGGTGCTGAGCGTTGATGCACATCTCTGGGGTGCCATCATGTGGGAGGGTGGCAACTGGCATACGGTAGAACCACGCGAGATACATGTCCTTGACCGTATTGGCGGCGGTGACGGCTTCGTTGGCGGTCTGCTCTACGGTATACTTAAGGGATGGGAGCCAACCAGGTGGATCGAGTTCGGGTGGGCCAGCGGAGCACTTGCCACAACCTTCCTTACAGATTATGCCCAGCCTGCCGATGAGGAGATGGTATGGAGCGTCTTCCAGGGTAACGCAAGGGTAAAACGCTGAAGGAATAATTTTACCGGTTCAGTTTCTTTCGTCTACGTGCAGGTCGGCGCTGAAGAAGGCGAGGCCTCCCGCGGCAGTCTCCTTATAGAGGCTGGGAAGGTCTTTACCGGTTTGTTTCATGGTCTGAACCACCTTGTCGAAACTGACCATATGGCGTCCGTCAGAGAGCATTGCAAAAGTGTTATGTGCAAGCGCCCTCGACGCGGCAAAAACGTTCCTCTCAATGCATGGTATCTGTACCAGCCCTGCAATTGGATCACAGGTAAGTCCCAGATGATGTTCTATTCCCATCTCAGCGGAGTATTCAACCTGGTAGTTTGTACCTCCGTACAGTTGTGTCAGGGCCCCTGAAGCCATGGCGCAGGCAGTGCCAATCTCGCCCTGGCAGCCAACTTCGGCTCCCGAAATTGAGGCATTTCGTTTTACAAGTGTTCCAATGAGACCTGCTGTTGCCAGCGCCTTGATTATGTCGCTGTTCGAGTGCCTGTTGAACTGTTTCGTGTACTTGAGTACGGCAGGAAGCACTCCGCATGATCCGCATGTAGGGGCGGTTACGATTACACCTCCACATGCATTTTCCTCGCTGACAGCCAGGGCGTATGCATAAAGTGTGGCCCTTGTCCGGAATATGTTCCTGAACTGCTGAGCCTTGCGCATGTACGAGTTAGCCTTGCGCTGAAGGTTGAGTCCGCCAGGGATGACTCCTTCAGTTGCCAGGCCTCTCTTTATAGCAGATTCCATCACACCCCATATCTCACCCAGGTAGTCAAGGATCTCCGGCCCCTCTGCTTCCACAACATACTGCCACAGCGTGATACTCTTACTGTTGCAGTAGTCGAGTATATCGCTCATGTTTTCATGCGGATATACGTCTCCTGTTTCCCGCTGTCCGCTATCATCAGTCACGGCGCCTCCGCCCGTGCTGTATGCCATCCATTCAGATGTCAGGCTGCCGCTGCCGTCATATGCCTCGAACTTCATGGCGTTGGTGTGCCGTGGCTGAATAATCTCCGGATGCCACTCTATTGTCAGCTTTCGCGTTCCGAAGGTCTTTTCAAGGGCTGCATCTGTACGGTGACCCCGGCCTGTGGAGGCAAGGCTGCCATAAAGCAGCACCCTGTAGGAAGAGGCTCCTTCGTTCTTTGAGATAAAGCTTTGTGCTGCCCTTGCCGGTCCGATTGTATGGCTGGCTGAAGGACCCCGCCCGACACGATAAAGGTTTCTGATAGTTTCCATGATGATCCTGAAGAGTTGGTCATTCTCCTGTTGAGGCCGCAAATGTAAGAACAAAATCGGAAACCGGGTCCTGTGGTGGTTCAATCAAAAATCTTCACCGGGCTTCGGCACCATCTTATTTATTTATTTAACTTTATCACTTACTGATAATCTGATTTCCAACTTAAACTGTATTAAAATGATGAATAAAGCCAGGGCTATCTTAATCTTCCTCGCTCTGTTGTTCGTGGCTGAAGGAGCTTATGCCCAGACAGACAGCCTGCAGAACCTGCCGAATCTCCTGCTTCCCAAGTTCATTACAAGTGTGGTCAGGATGAAATCGGGTGAGAAGCGAAAAGCAGTTCTCAACTATAACATTGTAGACCAGGAGATGGTGTTCATGCAGCGTGACCAGTTCTTTGTGCTTGATGACCCTCAACTGATAGATACGGTTTATATGGCCAACCGGGCATTCATTCCCTTCGAGAAGGGTTTCTATGAACTGGCTGTGAGAGGCCCGGTAACCCTTTTTATACAGCATAAGGCTTATGTCGAATCAGTTGGGGTGCCAACGGGTTATGGCGCCATGTCACAGACAACGAGCTATAACTACGTAAAGGCGGTCTATGACAACAACGGAGCAATCAACCTAAAGCTGCCGGAGGAGTTCAAGATAACTGACGACACTGAATACTGGGTACTGAAAGACGGAGCAATGAAGAACTTTGACACCAGGCGTCAGTTCCTCCAGATCTTTCCTGAACAGGGGAAGGAACTGAAACAGTATCTGGTAAAAACCAAACTTGATTTTAACGACTACCAGGCTGTTATAAAGCTGGTTGAGTACTGCAATACGATACTCTGAAAATTGTAATTCTCTAAAGGTGGTGCCAACAGGGCTGGCCTTCTCCCGGTTCCCGGGAGGGATCCCTTCAGACACTGTAAAATAAGAAAGAGGGTGTCAAACAAGGCACCCTCTCTCAAACCAAACCTCACTTACTGATTAAGAATCCCGATTTCTGCCAACTTCAGCCGGCGGGTGGGAAATGAGTGATTAATATCCCTTCCGGCTGGGTTTGAATTAAACATAATCTGAACCCTTTTTCCAGCGCAAAAGATCTTATAAACTATTGCCATCCCTCATTCTGTTGCAGGTTGGGATTGATTGAAGTCACACTGTACGGATATGGGAACCATTCGTGTTTGTTTGCCACGAAGCCACATTGTTTACCTTCGTTAGGTTCGGAATAGGTTACATATCCTCTGTGTGCTGGCTCATCCAGTGTAAAAAATGCATCTTTGAGTGAAGGAATATGCTTTCCTGCATTCTTTGCCTTGTCAAGTTCAC
>CAZOHL010000040.1:0-25090 GCA_964579645.1 uncultured Rikenella sp.
AACCCTATGCAAAGAGAGATTGCTGATGAAATAAATCAGTATTATAATACTGCAGATAAGAACTTTATCAGTTCAAAAAGCGAACTAATCGTTTCAAAAAACCATTTAGAATTGCTTATGGTACACTCTGAAAATCAAGAGACCAACTTTGTGGTTATACTTTTTGAGTCATTTATTGAATTTTCATGTGGAGGATTCGTTTTCCAATTTAAATATGACGAAAATCAAATAAATGCATATATACTTTCCTTATTCAAAGGGGAATATGAAATTTATCACACCTTAGTGGGAAACTTTATTATAAAAGAACAGTTTAGATGGTTGAATGAAAACCTAAAGTCGAGAACTCGCAGGTCCATTTTCTACTTTTTGTTTTTGCCACTGAGAGAGAAATACGGTAAAACTAAAACCTTGGTATTCAAAAGTTTTGTTTGATTTTATTCCAGGCTGGGAAAAGTGGCAAGATTGATAGTATTTCAAAAGTGAGCCTGGGCATAGCCAAAAGGAAAGATCCTCAGCTTTATTGAAAAATTAAAAACAAGTCATTATAAGGTAAAATCTCAAGAAAGCCGTGGCAGAGTAAGCAGCCACGGCTTTCAGTGGTGATATTATAATACTCCCTATTTCCTGTACTTAAGGTTTAGTTAAGATTTAAGGAATAATTTTACTAGACCTATGACAAAACAATGGTAGTGTTCCAATCAGTGTGTCCGGGGTAGCAGGCCTTGTGATACCATTATCTCTCAGTATTTCTTATCGTCCAGGGAGACCAGATCTTAAGCAAAAAGAAAGGCTGCCCCTTTTGACTCGGGACAGCCTCTTTTTTCCTTAAAACGGGAATGCGGTTATGCCGGATGAATAGCCTCTACTGGGCAAACGTCGGCGCAGGCACCACAATCGGTACATATATCCGGGTCAATCTTGTAGATGTCACCCTCAGATATAGCCTCAACCGGACATTCATCTATACAGGTTCCGCAAGCTGTGCAATCATCTGAAATTTTGTAAGCCATTATACTGTTTTTTAAAGATTACGGGTGTAAAATTATCTCTTATTTTCTTTCTTTCCTAACGAAACTCGGAAATAAAATTCACCCTTGCGGGGGGTATATCAAATAAGGTGCCAACATCAGTGAGCATTCAGGAACAGGAGTCCGGACCGGCTGCGGAGGAACTTATCCGGCCGGAATGGCATGACCGGCAGGTATACATCTCTTCTGATGTCCGGGAACAGCAGCAGCTCCCGCAGCGACAAAAGAGTTCAGCCAAAAGATGAAGTATCAGAAGTCGAGACTGAACGACAGATAGAAGATTTTCGGGAGGATGTAACCGTTATCAACGCCCCAGGCAAGGTCGGCCCTTATGAAGTAGCCGAACAGCTGAGCCCTGGCTCCCCCGCCGAAGCCCATGACCAACGGTTCACGCATGGCATCAATTGTCACAACCACAGGACCGTTGCGGTAGACCTTGTCATTCCAGTAGTTTTCATTGCCCCAGGGATCCCATCCTGACCAAGCCATACCGATGTCATAGAATCCCACGAGCTGTATGCTGTTCAGAAGGTTGGACCTCAGAGGGTGCCCCGCGAAATACCTCACAACGGGCCAGCGGATCTCACTGTTTACCAATGCGAAGTTGCTTCCGTTACGGATATTCTGGGTAAAGCCTCTCATATTCGTGGCCAGGGCCTGGAAACCATACCTTACATTGGGATTGACAGGCACGGTCTGGTCAAACTGCGGCACATTGCTGAACGGGAGCCTCATCCAGTTGTCGACGCCTCCCATGTAATAAATAAGCCTCGAGGGACCGAACGAGGTGCTGGCAGCAAACCGGTTTGCCCAGATGAGGTCACGATGGATCTTCTGGTAGTGTCTGACGTCAGCTCCCAGCACGAACATGTCGCTCTTCTTCTCAGTCACCTCCCGGTAGTATTCACCGAAGATCTTGAACCTGGTGCCGTAAT
This sequence comes from uncultured Rikenella sp., assembly GCA_964579645.1. Lineage (GTDB taxonomy): Bacteria > Bacteroidota > Bacteroidia > Bacteroidales > VadinHA17 > SR-FBR-E99. Next base: position 1,967 of record CAZOHL010000040.1, read on the forward strand.
AAATGTTAATGGTCCGCTTACGTGTGTTGTCATAGATGACCTCGCCCTTCAGCCCGGCCCAGTGGCGGTTGAACGAAGGGGCCATAAGGCTGGACTGATCAGTTGACTGCACCACATAGCTGTCATAACGGTATGTGAATGTCCCCTTCAATGCCAGGACGGCGCTCAGCGGTTTCCTGAGAGACATGTAAGTTGTATAGCTCTTTATCTTGTAGTAACTGGTGTCATTGTAACTGTCAAACGACTGTTTATGGAAGATGACCTGCTTGTCGAACCGTCCTTTCAGGGCTTCGAGGCTGACCAGGTATTCATTGCTGTCAAAGTTTCCGGAGAACCTGAAACCTCCTGTTATGCGGTAATCTTCGAAGAGGTCAAGGGTTCCAATTTTGAATAGCATGTTGAGCCCGGGGTTGAAGTAAGGGGCTCCGCCGTTATATGCCTGGTAGGTGTTGTTCAGGAAGTTGAAGTCGACCTGTGTTGCCGTGTAGTTATTGTAGAATGCCGGGCGATAGACCAGTGCATCTGGCATTTTCAGCCTTGATGTGTCAAGGTTGATGTCCATGTAATCTTTCCGCCACTGCAGTTCATAAAAGTTTTCCTTTTCCTTTTCGAAGACGTAGTTCCGGAAGTCTATTGGTTCGTTGGCCGGGGCATAATATTCGTAAAGAGGTTTCTTAAGGGTGTCATTCATCCGGGCTCTTTCGGCGAGAAGCCAGTCCCTGATGCGGTTTATGCTGTCGGCTGCCCTGAGCATTGCTATTTCCTCCAGGCGCCACATGGTTGTTTTAATGGCAGCAGTGTCAGCGACCGGGGTGGCTGATGATGCACCATTCAGCAGCCTGTACCGGCCCTGGTTGAAAATGATGCCGGCATCCTGTCCCCCGTTTCTGTCAAAGGCCTCGAGATTTCTCGGGAAATCAGTAGCCTGGCGGGGGGTAATGAAGTAGGAATAATGAAGCGCAGTGTCAATGAACGCGATTGTGCTGTCAATGTTTCCGGTGTAGTGGTTCATTATCCCGTTTCCGTTCCCGATGAAGCCGGATGAGGAGGGTGTCGGAAGTACAGGTCTTATCAGGTCCTGCATTGAATCCTCGGCCAGCCTGGTCAGTTTGCCGTCAGCAGCCCCCAGGTTATAGGTAAAGAGGTTATATGTCAGCCCTGTCCTTTCCTGCGGGTCACCCCTGTTGGTGAGGGTGTCAGAGAGCCTGTTGGATGAAAATATTATTGTCTGGTCACTGCCCTTCACAAATTCAGGATTCAGGTCATCGGCAACGTCGAATGTGATCCGCTCGTTGGTGCCGCTTATAATTGTATGCACATATATATCTGTCATGCCGTTGATCACCGCCGAGACAAGGAGCCTTGACCCGTCAGGGGAATAGGAGAGTGAGAGCACCTTTTCAAAGAAGGGCATTGTCCGCTGTTCGAACTTCTTCTCAGCCGTACGGTAGAAGTAGAGTTCGACGCCGCCTTTCTCCTCGTTGGCGAATGTCAGTATCTGGCCCCCGGGGTGCCATGTAAGAACCGGGTATGTATTGTCAACCGACTGTTCGAATTTTGGTTCGGCAGTAAAGATCTTCCGGCTTTTCCCGGTTGAGGTGTCAAAGAGCCATATTCTTCTCTTCCCCCAGTCATTGGAGACCCAGGCAACATAGCGGCCATCGGGGCTCACCTTCACATCGGTGAACCGTTCGTATGGTTTTGCCTTCTTTACCTCGCGGGGAACCTGGTAGTTCTCACCTGGTTTGATCTCATAGTAGGCGCTGTAATAGTTCCTCCAGTCGCGGTAGGTATCCTTGATGCTCTTGCCGAGGCCGTAAAGGAACCCATCCTCGATGTTCCGGTAGACCTTTGAGAGGTAAATAATGTTGGGGATAATTGCGTCGCCATAGGTGTCTCCTATGTATTTCCAGAATGAGTGTCCCGCATAGACGGCCTCCTCATATTCAAGGTTGTCAAGGTTTTTGTAGCGGTTGTTTTCGAACCCGTCCCTTACGCGGTTGTCTGTCTCGCTGTCCCATCCCCAGGCCACATAGTTGATGAGTCCCTTGATATACCAGTCAGGGATCTGGATCTGGTTTCCGCTTGTAGTCCGGTCGCGCAGGTCAGCGTTGTAGAGCATTTCGTATACCACCACTTCGGCGATAGCCGAGGCGATCAGTTTGCTAAACTCCTCGTGGTCACCGTTGAACCAGAGCATAACCTTGTTCTTGATAACCCTGCTGTAGCCGCCGACATTATAGTCATCCTCGGCGGATATAAGGCCTATGTTGCTCTGTCTGAAGTCGTTCTTCTTGTTGTAGATGATGAGTATGGGGCGCTTGTCGATAGTGTAGTCGAAATAATCCTCAATCTCATTCAGTTTCTCGTAGGCCACCTTGCATGCGTATTCCGCCACTTCCCGGCCGAACTCATTGTAATAGCAGTCAATCTCGTCAAACCTGAAGTATGTCCAGTAGAAGTCCTTGTACTGAACCCTGTTCTTGCCGAAGGTCATCTGCATGCCGTTATAGAACTGGCCTGAAGCCGGCGCCACGGTCAGGAGAAAGAAGAGAGCCAGGAACGGTATAAAGAGTCCTTTTCGTATCATAAGAAATGGCGGAAGGCCTCCGCATCCGGAGCAAAATCTGTTCCAAACGGGTGCATCCGTGTGACAAAACTAATCTATAAACAAATAAAAAAACAACGGCTCATACTTTTTTGTTAATTTTGGTGGTTATTATGGTGCAACCCTTCTGGCCTGATCTTTGTTTAAGGTAGTGAATCAACTATGAATCCGGCAGATTAAGGTTAAAAAACATAAGAATATATGAAACGGAGTATTACAGTTTTGGTTTTAATAATGGTGTGTGCAGGGATGATGGCGCAGCCGAAGCTCAATTTTGCAAGCACCCGTTATGATTACGGCACAATTAAGGAAGAGGGAGGCAAGCAGGAAGCAGTCTTCAATTTCACCAATACCGGTGACTCGGTGCTTGTTCTTACAAGGGTTCAGTCGTCGTGCGGCTGTACGGCAGCTGACTATACCAAATCACCAGTGCCTCCCGGCGGCAAGGGCTTTGTCAAGGCCGTGTTCGACCCGAAGGGTTACAACAGCCGTTTTGCGAAGAGCGTAACCGTATATTCGAATGCAAAGCCGGCGGTTGTCGTGCTGGTGATAGAGGGGACTGTAACGCCCCGGGAGAAGACTGTTGAGGAGCTTTATACATTTGCCGTTGGTCCTGTGAGGTTCCAGTCGAACCACCTGGCGTTCACAACCACCACCAAGGCAGAGAAGAAGATCAGGGTTATGCCTGTGATAAATACATCGAAGGAGCCTGCAACTGTTGAGTTTGAGGGGCTTCCGGCCCATCTTCAGCTGAAGGTCTCTCCGGCCACACTTAAGCCGGGAGAGAAAGGGATCATAGAGGGCACCTATGATGCAAAGCTCAACAGCAGTGCGTGGGGTAATGTGAATGACCTGGTCAGGATGAAGGTCAACGGTCAGCCTCAGCCGAACATCTACCTGTATGTTTCAGCCAACCTTGTGGAGGATTTTTCGGGGCTCAATGCACAGCAGCTTGCCAATGCGCCTGTATTCAAGCTTGATACGAATACTGTTGATTTCGGCAAGATCAAGCAGAACTCATCGGCTGACGTGGAGTATTTCTTCACCAACCAGGGCAAGAGTGACTTAATCATAAGGCATGTCAAGGCCGGTTGCGGATGCACTGCTCTCATGCCCACCGAGAATGTAATCAAGCCCGGCGCAAAGGGTTCGATAAAGGCAAAGTTCAATTCGGGCGGCTACAAGGGCCAGATCTACAAGAATATATTTGTCTACACTAATGATCCGAAGAACTCCGAGGTGATGCTTATGATCAAGGGAGAGGTTCTTGTGGAAGAGGAAGCGAACAAATAGTACAGTCCGGGGGCAGAGACATAATGAGCAGGGAAAGGAGAACAGCCGGGGCTCTCTCGGTGCAGCAGGGGGTACCCCAGCCTCCGAGTATAAATCCTGACATGCTTAACCGCCTGAAAAAGAACAGGCGGAAGACACTGAGTGCTGATGATTATGTAGATGGCATTCTTCGCGGGAACCGCACCATTCTCAGCCAGGCGATAACGCTTATTGAGAGCAATCTGACGGATCATTATGACCTCGCACAGGAGGTAGTGGAGCGCTGCCTGCCGGCCAGTTCCCGGTCAGTAAGGATAGGGATCACCGGTGTGCCAGGCGCAGGTAAAAGCACATTCATAGAAACTTTCGGAACAATGCTGACGCGTCACTACGGAAGGCGTCTTGCCGTACTGGCCATTGATCCGAGCAGCCAGCAAAGCGGGGGAAGCATCATGGGCGACAAGACCCGGATGGAAGAGCTGAGCACTGACCCTGATGCCTTCATACGTCCGTCACCCTCAGCCGGAACGCTGGGCGGAGTGGCACGCAAGACACGTGAGAGCATAATCCTCTGCGAAGCTGCCGGTTTTGATACAATCATCGTGGAGACAGTCGGGGTTGGCCAGTCAGAGACTGCGGCCCATTCGATGGTTGACTTTTTCCTGGTGCTCATGCTTGCCGGGGCAGGCGATGAACTACAGGGAATTAAGCGCGGTATAATGGAAATGGCAGACACAATCGTCATCACCAAGGCAGACGGGAATAATATTCAGAAAGCAGAGATGGCCCGGGTGGAATACAAGAATGCGTTGCACCTTTTTCCGCCTGCCCCGTCAAAGTGGGCCCCGAGGGTGATGACATGTTCATCACTTGAGAAAACCGGTATAACGGATATCTGGGAAGCAATACTTGATTATGTAAGCGTGACGAAGAGCAACGGATGGTTCTGGGAAAGAAGGAGGGAACAGGCTGTCACACGGATGCACGAAACAATAATTGACACTCTCAAGCAATCATTCTATACAAATCCCGGGGTGGCTGCCATGCTGCCTGAACTGGAAAAAAAGCTTCGTGAAGGTGAGGTAACCTCTTTTAAACCCGCTGCATTGCTGTTGGACAAATATTTCGGCAGCAATTGCAAGTAGCCAATTATTTATATATTTGAACCTTCGAAAGAAGAAAGTGTTTACCAACTAAAAATCATCAGATGAAAAAGACAATTATCCTTCTGCTGGTGGTTGCTGTTGCAGCAGCCTGTGCCAGGGAACCCAAGTTCACTCTTACAGGTACCATTGACGGTGCCGGAAACGAAACAGTAGTTCTTCAGAAAAGAATACCCGGTGGTTACCAGGTTCTTGACTCGGCTACAATTGAAAATGGCACTTTTAAGATAGAAGGCGTTGTGGATTACCCGCAGATGGTCAACCTGGGCATCAGGGGAAAGAGGGGCGGTCTAAATTTCTACATCGAGAACTCCGATATTACAGTTCACGGACATGCTGATTCACTATATATGGGCTCTGTAAGCGGTTCTGCCACACAGGCCGAATATGATGCATACAAGGCACTGCTTGATGAAACCAATGCCGAGATGACAAAGATCTACGATACCTATCGCAAGGCAAGAATGGATGGAAACGAGGAACTCGCCGCCTCCCTCGAAAAGGAGATCGAAGCCCTCGACACCAAGCAGACCGATATCAAGAAGGAGTTTCTGGCAAATAATCCGTCATCCTATGTTGCTCCTGCAGTACTCAGCGAGCTTGCTTATTATCTTGAAGTGGATGAGATGGAAAGCATACTTGGCAAATTCGATACAACCCTCAACAAGGTTCAGACAGTAGTTACACTTAAGGAAAGGCTTGTGCAGCTCAAGGCGGTTGCAGTTGGTCAGAAGGCTCCCGATTTTACGCTCAATGATGCTGACGGCAATCCGATCTCACTCAGCTCCAAAATCGGTGGCGACACGAAACTGTTACTGCTCGATTTCTGGGCAGCATGGTGCGGACCCTGCCGCCAGGAAAATCCCAATGTTGTGAAGGTGTGGAATGAGTACAACAAGAAGGGATTCGACGTTTTCGGCGTATCACTTGACCGCAGCAGGGAAGACTGGTTGAAGGCCATTCAGGATGACAAACTGACATGGACACATGTTTCTGACCTGAAATACTGGGACTGCGCTCCGGCCAAGCTTTATGCCGTGAACGCTATTCCGTCAAACTTCCTTATTGACGGCAACGGAGTCATAGTGGGGCATAACCTTCGCGGGGACGCTCTTGCAGAGAAGGTAAAAGAACTGCTGGATACCAAGTAATATAAATATTTACTAATTTAGGAAGCCGTTGGGGCAGGTGTCCCAATGGCTTTTATTTACTTTAAAACTAAGGCAATGAGCAGAAAAGACGAGTTTTTTAGTTCCATAAATGGCGGATACACATGCAAGGGCGATTTCATAATCCTTGGCGGCGCCATGCTTGACGGTGAAGCAATAACGGATGCGCACATAAAGATCCCGCTGAAGACACTGAACCGTCACGGGCTTATTGCCGGTGCCACCGGGACAGGAAAGACGAAAACACTGCAGGTAATTTCCGAACAATTGTCGCTCAAGGGTATTCCTTCCCTTGTCATGGACGTGAAGGGCGATCTCAGCGGGGTGGCCAGACCGGGACAGGAAAATGATTTCATAAGGGACAGGCATGCAAAGATAAACCTGCCCTATTCAGCAATGGGATTTCCCGTTGAATTGCTGACTATCTCGGAACAGAACGGCGTCAGGCTTCGTGCTACGGTCTCTGAGTTCGGGCCTGTACTCTTTTCGAGAATACTTGACCTGAACGACGTGCAGGCAGGTATAATGTCAATTATTTTTAAATACTGTGATGACAACCAGCTTGCCCTGATTGACCTCAAAGATATCCGGAAAGTGATTCAGTACCTTACCGGTGAGGGGAAGGATGAACTGGAGAAAGAGTACGGAGCCATGTCAACTGCCTCTACAGGCGTTATTCTGCGCAAGATAATAGAGCTTGAGCAGCAGGGTGCCGAGCGGTTCTTCGGTGAGGAGTCATTCGATGTCACTGACCTGATGAGGAGAGACTCCAACGGCAACGGGTATATAAATATCATCAGGCTCACCGACATCCAGGACAAGCCGAAGCTTTTCTCCACTTTCATGCTCTCATTGCTTGCCGAGGTTTACAACACAATGCCCGAGAAGGGCGATCTTCCGAAGCCGGAGCTGGTGATCTTCATTGATGAGGCGCACCTTATTTTCAGCCAGGCGAGCAAGGTCCTTCTCGAACAGATCGAAACAATAGTCAAACTCATACGTTCTAAAGGAGTGGGAGTTTACTTTATTACCCAGAATCCTATGGATGTGCCGGCTTCTGTGCTGGCACAGCTTGGCCTGAAGGTGCAGCATGCACTTCGCGCCTTCACTGCCAACGACAGGAAGGATATAAAGCTCACTGCTGAAAATTTCCCGCTTTCCGATTACTACAGGACGGAGGAGGCTATCACATCGCTGGGTACAGGTGAGGCACTGGTAACGGCGCTGAACGAGAAGGGGGTACCCACTCCCCTTGCTGTTATGATGGTACGTGCACCCATGAGCAGAATGGATATCCTTACGCAGGAAGAGATTGACTCAATCAACCGGTCGTCACAGCTTGTGACCAGGTACTCGCGGGTGGTTGATCCGGAGAGTGCTGCCGAGATGCTTGAAAGGAAAATCAGGGATGCGGAAGAGAGGAGAGAAGAAGCCGAAACGAGAAAGGCTGACCAGAGGAGTTATGAAAGGGATTACGGAAGGGGTACCGGAAGGACAACAAGGACCACTTCACGCAGGAGGACTGCCACCCATCCGGTTGTAAAAGTGCTTACCTCCGCTACATTCATCCGCGGGGTAATGGGTATTCTGACCAGGGCAATGAAAAAGTAGAGCAAATGCCTACGGAAAGTGCATAATTACAGATTAGCTGATTCGAACAGAGATTGTATAATTAAAAACAAGAGAAATGAAGAAAATCAACATCGGAGTAATCCTTGTGGTAGTTGCATCACTGCTGTTTTCAGGGTGTGCTTCAATGAACAAGACAACCAAAGGAGCAGCCGTAGGCACTGCTGCGGGCGGTGCGATGGGTGCCGTGATAGGCAAGGCAGCTGGTAACACGGCTCTTGGTGCAATTATAGGTGCAACGGTTGGCGGTGCAACAGGTGCCATAATAGGACGTGAGATGGACAAGCAGGCTGCAGAGATAGAGCAGACTGTTCCTGATGCTAAAGTAGAACGCGTAGGCGAAGGTATTGTGGTTGAATTCAGCAGTGCCGTATTATTTGGTTTCGACCAGTCAGATCTCTCCGCAGAAGCAAAAGCCAACCTTGACAAGCTGGTCAAGGTGCTCAACACCTACCCGGATACCAACATAGAGGTTCAGGGCCACACTGACAGCAAGGGGAGCGAAACTTACAACCAGAACCTTTCCGAGAAGAGAGCCGGCTCCGTATCGGCATACCTGACAGCCAATCAGATTGCATCTGCAAGAATAACCACGAAGGGATTCGGTGAAACCCTGCCTGAGTATGACAATGAGACAGAAGATGGCAGGGCTCAGAACCGCAGGGTTGAGTTCCTCATTACAGCCAATGAAAAAATGGTTGCCGAGGCAGCAGCAGAAGCTCAGAAGTGATTTCAGAGAAATTTATTTTTAACCAAATAGTTAAATCATGAAAACCAGGATTCTATCTGTAATTACAATTTTAGTATTATCAGTTACTGCGCTTCAGGCGCAGGTTGATTTCGGTATTGTTGCCGGTCCGAACTTCCAGAACATGGTAGGAAAAGATGAAGGTGGCGACAAGGAAACAAACGGTCTTCTAATAGGATTTCATGCAGGCGTGACCGCAAATATCCCTGTTGCTCCTGACTTTTATTTCCAGACAGGTCTGCTTTTCTCACAGAAGGGCTCGAAGAACAACCTCGGGATGCTGCCTGTCAAGGCGTCTGGTGACTATAACACAACGACCAGGATCTCATATATTGACCTTCCCCTTCATCTGCTGTTCAGGCCTGAGTTCGGCAACGGCCATATACTGGTGGGTTTTGGTCCGTACGTAGCATTCGGGCTGGGAGGTACGCAGAATGTTGATTACGGTTCAGGACCCGGACTTGAGCAGAAAATCAAATTCAAGAGCGATATCACAACTGATGAGAACTGGGATCTGGAGAATGAATATTACAAGCGTTTCGATGCCGGTGCAGACATCTTTGCAGGATATGAACTCAGCATGGGATTGTGGTTCAGGCTTAACGCCCAGCTTGGGCTTCTTGACATGCTTCCTGATGTCGAGGAATCAGACAATGAATCGTTTCTGAAGAATACTGGTTTCGGCGTGTCAGTGGGTTATAACTTCTGAACAAGGCTTAACTGTAGTTAAAGAGCCGGAACAACTGGTCAAAGCCGTTTGCCATGGGGCAGACGGCTTTTTTGTGCCGGTGAACGCGATCTTTCTTTGTTACTGTGATCGTGAACTGCTCTCTGATTCCGGAGTAGAGATCTTCTTATGAATTCAAGCCCGGAGTTTGCTTTCCTGGCAGGTTCATGGGAATGTCAGAATCCCTTCAGCTCCATGAATACAGTGGGAACAAGCAGCAGGAACCCCAGCAGGAAGAGCATCAGGATTAACGGCAGGACCCATTTGAACCACTTTTCATAAGGGATTTTTGCGACGCTCAGTACTCCCAGCAGAACACCCGAGGTGGGAGTAATCATGTTTGTGAATCCGTCACCGAGCTGAAAGGCCACCACTGTCGCCTGCCTTGAGACCCCTATCAGATCTGAGAACTGTGACATCATAGGCATAGTAAGTGCAGCTTTGGCTGAGCCGGAAGGCATAAAGAGGTTGATTATCGTCTGGGTGATGTACATCATGCTGACTGACGCCATCCTGCCGGCACCTGAGATTGATTCAGAGAGCTTATAAAGAAGAGTATCTATAATATTGCCATTCTGAAGGATAATGATGATTCCCCCTGCGAGGCCCACAATCAGGGCCGCAGACTGAATATCCTTAACCCCGTCAAGAAACAACCTGGTGATCCTGTTGGCATCATATCCCATCGCAATCCCTGAAGCCAGTCCCATTGCAAAAAAGAGGGTGGCAATCTCCATTATGTACCACCCATAGCCCATAACCCCTGTGATCAGGTAAAATATTGTAAAGAGAAGCAGATCAATAATGAAAAAATGGACAGATTTCCTTAACGTTAACCATCCGGTTAAAGCAAACAATCCTGAAAGAACCGGAATGACCGGCAACTTTAGCTGGCTCTCGCCTAATGAGAGTGATGAGACAGGGTAATAAATGGAAAAGATGATCATGACGGCCGTGAGGATAATATAAATAATCCAGGCCGGCAGAGGTGTATGGTAATTGATTTTAAGTTGTTTCTCCGAGTGAAGTTTTCGCCAGTAATCATCATCTTCATAAACAGGTGATTTCTTCGGCTCTCTCCTGATTTTGCGGGCATATAATAGTATATAGGCAAAACCGGCAGAACTTATTATTATCCACATTACAAGACGGTACTCGAGCCCGGAAAAGAGAGGGAGGTCAGACAATCCCTGGGCTATCCCGATCGTAAAGGGGTTGAGAAATGCGCCTGCAAATCCGAGAGCTGCAGCAACAAAGCAAAGTGAGACTCCCACGATAGAGTCATAGCCCATTGAAACTGCCAGCGGTACAAAGATTATTGTAAATGCGATTGTCTCTTCGCTCATGCCGAACACAGCGCCGAAGAAGCTGAACATCATCATTATAACGACGAATATCAGGTTGTCAGCGCCAATGGCTCTGATCACTCCCCTGTTACCCAGCTTTTCAGTGAAGCGGAGCACTGATCCGATGGCCACGTCGATTGCCTTGCTCTCATTCATGATCCAGAATGCGCCGCCTATAATGAGAATGAAAACAATTATATCAGCTTTGTCAACGAATCCGTCGAACAGGGCAGAAAAGACCTGCCATGTCTGCGGATTCTTTTCCGTGTAGTGGAATGAGCCGGGAACTACAACGCTGCGGTCTACGCCGTTGACATTTACCGTTTCCCTGCCGAATGAACCGCCGGGAACGATCCACGTCAGCACCGCACACAATACCACAATGCCGAATACTATGACGTATGTATGTGGGATTTTTTTGAACACCTGTTTGATTTTGAGGTGCAAAATAGCAATTTACATGCTTCTGGCAAAAAATGTCTGAGAGTCTGAGAATCTGAAAGTCTGAAAGTCTGAAAGTCTGAAGGTCTGAAGGTCTGAGGGTCTGAAGGTCTTGTTGTCTTGCAGTCTTGCAGTCTATGTCATTGAATATAAGCAAACTGCACTATTGCCTATTGGCTACTGCCTATTGCCTGACAATGACCTTCCTGACTCTCTCCCTGGTTTCGGCTGGGGTGGGATTCAGTTCTGCAGATGAGAAGGTTCCCCGCACAGGGTCAATACGTTCGAAGACCATCATGTAAAGTTCGAAGATTATTTCCAGGCTTAAGCGGTACCTGGGTTCCATCTTCGGGCAGATCTCATCCATTATCTTCAGGGTGTCAACCCGGAATCGGTCTGCAATGTCGAGGTATTCACGCATCATTGCCCTGAATCCTGGTGTCAATGGTGAACCGTGAGCCATGTCGCTCACTGCAGTGCGGGTGAGTCCGTGCCGTGCCATGACATCATCGGCAAAGTAGCTGAGGTTATTAAGCTGGTCCTTGCGGAAGTCCCTGATTATATGAACAAAGTAGCTGAACATTGCGCACGGTTCTGCAGTCCGCCTGACATCGAACGGAGGTTCAAGGTAAACGCCATTATGCTCCTGCAGGCCCGCCAGGTGCACGAATATCGATGCCGGGGCCACCGATGCACCCATGGAGTAATCAATAAAGTCATCAAGACTGGCAAAACCGTCATGGGTCACATCATAAAGCATCGATTCAGCAAAGGCTTCGAGGGACCACAAGGGTATTCTGAACCTCTCTACTGTGTAACCCAGCTCATTATTAAATGGAGAGCGGTTGGTCCGCCTGTCAAGCATACTCATCCAATGGCTGATTTCAGAGGTAAAGTTTTCCCTGAGATCCGGGCTGATTCCCCGGTGAGCAGCCTTGTGGTTATCAATCAGGTCATCCAATGCGCGCATGAACCGGTAGCAGGTGCGGGCGGCCGAGTATCTCTCATTCTCCCAGAAGTTTGCTGCAATCAATATATTGGGATGGTCTATTATCTTTTCGAAATCGATAGACTCAAATATTGCCGTGAACTGATCCCTCGTCTTCATTTTTTCGCTGCCTGTTCTCTCTTTTGTTCGTTCATGATCCTTTCGGCAACCAGTCTTGCTGACATGAGTACCATTGGTATTCCGTTTCCGGGATGGGTGCTGCCGCCGGTGAAATATAGGTTTTTATAACGTTTATCCCTGTTGTGAGGTCTGAAGTAACCCATCTGGAAGATGTTGTGGCCCAGGCTTCCGAACACGGAACCCTTCGTCACATTGAGAGCTTCCTCCCAGGTGGCCGGGTTGGTGACTATCTCGAATTTGATATGAGACTCAATGTCTTCAATGCCTATCTTTTTCAGTTTTCTGAAGACCGCGTTGCGGGCTCTGTCGGTTATCCGCTGCCAGTCCTGCGGGCGGGACGGATCAAGGTGTCCGACTCCGACGGCGACGGAAAGGGTGTCACATCCTTCCGGGGCGGCTGCGGGGTCAGTGCGTACGGGGGCGTGGATATAGAAGCATGGGTCATCTCCCATTGACATGTCTTTGAATATGCGGTCAAGGCCTTCGCGAAAGCTGTCAGAAAGGAATGTGCTGTGGTGCCCAAGCTGCGGGTATTGCTTGTCAAGTCCCCAGTGTAAAACCAGTGCTGAACATGAGTATTTCATCCTGCCCAGGCGCTTCGACTTGTTCGAAGGGGGCAGCAACTGGCTGTAGACGTAGGGGAGGTCTGCATTGGCGATTATCACATCGGCCTTTGCCACGCTTCCGTCGCCAAGTGTTACCCCGGTGGCCCTGTTCCCTGAGACGAGGATTTGTGTAACCGGTTTTGCGAAATGGAACCTCACACCCTTTTCAATGGCCCTGGTCATAAGTCTTTCTGCGATTGCATACATTCCGCCGGCAGGGAACATCGATCCTTCAGTGAGTTCAGCAGAAGGGATCATGGAGAAAAGGGCGGGGGAGGTAAAAGGGTTCTGTCCGACGTAGATATTCTGGAATGTGAATGCCATACGCAGATGTTCCGATCTGAAGAAGCGCGCAGTGTAGCGGTAGTGGTTAAGGTAGGTCTTCAGTTTGATGAGCAGGAGGGCGTTGCTGAGACTGAAAAACTGAAAGAACCGGGTAAAGTTCCGCCCCAGGAGCTTTTTGAAGGCAACAGTATAGAGTTCATAACCTGTCCTTATATATTCCTGTGCCCTCGCGAAGCTTCCGGGTTCGATACTCTCGAACTGCTGCTCCATTCTCTTACTGTCAGTTGTGAAGGCAAGTCTTGTTCCGTCGTCAAACCAGAGTGTGTAGATGTCATCGAGTGGTTTGAGATTCAAATCCTCCATTGTGAGTCCCAGTGACCGGAGAACATCGCGATAAACCTCCGGCATAAGAATCATGGTGGCACCCATGTCAAACCGGTGCCCGTCGCGGATCATCTGTCCGCATCTGCCGCCTGCGGCGATATTCTTTTCGTAGACATCGACGTTATAACCACGCTCCGCCAGGAATAATGACGTGGTTATACCCCCGATCCCGGCGCCGATTATCAGCGCCGATCCTTTACCAGCCATCAGTATAAAATTAAAAAGGTGTTGTGTTCCCGTTTCATGATGCCTTTTACGGCAATCAGGGAATAAAGATATTAACAAACGGTCAAATACAAGGTGCGGCAGGAGGGTCAACTGCGGTATATGGCGGGTGAATTGCGGAAAAACGCCCTCGGAAATAAAGTTCAGGGTCGCCGTTCCGGCTACCAGAGATGATGCACAATAGGCTTGATATCCTCTTCATAAATGGCAGAAACAGCAGCTTTTTGGTCTTCCGTGAAGCCCGGGAATGTCAGTGCTTCAAGGTTTGATCTCACCTGTTCGGGTGAGGAAGCACCGGGGATGATACAACTGACTTCCTCGCTCATGAGTATCCAGTTAAGGGCCACATGGGCCAGCAGGGTGTCTCCGGGGAAAATCGCCTTCAGCCTTGACACGGCCCTTAGCCCTGCCTCATATGGCACTCCCGAAAAGGTCTCTCCCTTATCGAAGAACATGCCGTTGCGGTTGAAAAAACGGTGATCACCAGGGGCGAAACGGGTTTCGGGGCCGAATTTTCCGGAAAGCAGGCCGCTGGCCAGCGGGACACGGATTATGAGTCCGATCTTCTTTGTGGCAGCCATCTTAAAGAAACTTTCGCGGGGACGCTGGCGGAAGATGTTATAGATTATCTGGATGGTTGTGACGTTTTCGTATTCGATTGCCTTGATTGCTTCCTCAACCTTTTCAACGCTTACGCCGAGGTTCAGGATCTTGCCTTCCTTCCTTATCTTTTCAAATTCGCCGAATATCTCCGGCCGGTAGTATACATCGGTTGGCGGACAATGAAGCTGGATCAGGTCGATACAATCTGTCCCGAGCCTTTTCAGTGAATCCTCGACATAGCCGCGCAGGACTTCGGGTGTATAGCCCTTGCTGACATGAGGGCTAATCTGACGGCCGCATTTCGTCGCAATGCGAACCTGGGCGCCTGATTCGCGCACGGCTTTTCCAACTGCTCTTTCGCTCTCGCCGTCGGAGTACACGTCGGCAGTGTCAATGAAGGTGACTCCGCTGTCAATTGCTTCGCGGATTATTGACTGAGCCAGGGAATGATTGAATTTTGATCCCCATTTTCCACCTACCTGCCATGTCCCGAGTGAGATCTCCGAGACCTCGAAACCTGTTTTTCCAAGAATCCTGTATTTCATATCAGAAGAGTTTTTCATGCAACAATTTAATGCCGGTTTTGCAATTTTCCGCTTTGCAGGCTCTTTTTCAGAAACCTATGTTCAGGTTGAGTGAAGCAGTCCTTGGTTTTGGCCATGTGTACCCGGCTAAGCCAGCCTCATTGTCAGGGTCCGCTCCCCTGTAAGCAGTGAGCATAAAGACATTCTGCACGGTAGCCCCGAGACTGATATCAAAATTTTTGCCTGCAACATTTCTGAACGTATGCCCCAGGCTGATGAAATCGAGCCTCAGGAACGATCCGTTCTCCATGTGATAGTCAGAATAAGGAACCATGGCAGTGAATCCGGACTCATATACAAGTGTGGAAATGTTTCTGAGTGTGTTTGACGGGGTCATACTCCCGTAGTTGCCGTATGCGCTTTCAACGTTGTAGCACCAGTTGCCTGCAAGGGAGCTGGCAGAGAATGCGAGCTCCCAGTTGCCATACCTGAGTGATGACCAGATGCCTGCGGCGAATTCAGGGTCAGTGGAAAGTCCGTAGTACCTGTCGTCAAAATCGACAGAGCCATTTTTGTTTGTGTCTTCGTATAATCCCTGGATGGGAATTCCATTATTATTATACACCTGTTTCAGCAGATAAAATGTATTGACAGGTCTGTCGTCAGCCTGTACGAGTACCTGTGCGTACTGTATAAGCGGTACTGATCCTGTCCTGACGAAGTCTATGCCGTTCGGCAGGTTTATAATATTGTTTTTCCTGGCTGTCAGATTGATTCCAGCCTTCCATGTGAGTTTCCTTTCTGAGACCAGGCTGGCATCTGCCCTGACTTCAATCCCTTTGTTATTTACATCGCCTCCGTTGGCGAGAATTGTTGCGCTGAAATTGGAGCCTGACGGAACAGGTATCTCTACCAGAATGTCACGTTTTTTATTTACGAATGCATTGACTGACAGTTGGAAGCTGTTCCCGAACATACCCATTCTGATTCCTGAGATGATGTAGGTTACTGTTTCCGGTTTCAGACCCGACGACGGCATAGCTGTAATGGAACTGGTCATGGATCCTGTTCCGGCTGAACCGAGAGTGAAGCTCAGGGCCAGTTCATTGATGACTGCATCTGAGGGGAAAAATGGTTCGCCGGCAATGTTCCATTCTCCTGTTAACGAGGGGGAGAGCACATTTCTGCTGGTCCGGGAAAATTCCGAGAAACTGTCATTTCTCAGAACAGTGCTGAGAAAATATCTTCCCATGGCTGAAAAATTAACTTTTCCGTAAACAGATCTCCTGGCTACTTCTGAGGCGGAGCGGTAGTAATCATGGATCATATCAGGGTTGGCGAGCTCTGTTGTCTGTTCACTGGTTTCACTGCCAAGCCAGTGCATGAAGTATCCGGCCTTCAGGTCCAGATTCCCTTCTATGCTTTCTACCGGGGTCGAATAGCCTGTCGAGATATCCAGGATCCTGGATTTAAGTGACTCGTCAGATGTGGTCAGATATCCGGTGCCAACAGGGACGGGTCCAGATCTCAGTACATCCCTGGTTTTATCATCGTAGCCAATAGCTGCACCCTTCAGTCCGATCCTCAGGCCGGGGAGTATTTGCACCCGGTAATCTGCCGAAAGGTTCACAGAGAACTGTTCCGGTTTTCTCTTGTAATCATTGTAATCAAGGATGGCTGCCGGGTTGAGGAACATTGTACCGGTTGTATAACCCTGTGCCGGGTCATTGTTTATATAAACCGGGGAAGTCGGATCTGCAATGGCGGCATAATAAGGCAGGTAAATTCCACCCGGTGAACTCAGATTTGCCAGGTTGGCTGAAGCGGCAAGACTGATGCTCAGGCGGTCATCAAGAAGGGATGGATCTATTCTGCCGGTGAATGATGTTTTCCTGTAGTATGATGACCTGATTGTTCCCTGGGCAAATGTCTGTCCTGCCGTGAACCGGAAGGGTACGTCGGCAACCGTGCCTGAGATTCCGATGTGATGATCATGGCTGGCGGCTGTCCGGTATATTTCGTCCTGCCAGTCGGTATTGGCAATGCCTGCGCGGTTCAGGATATCAGAATCATCAGGGTAGAGATTCAGCAGTGCCTCCCTCACCTGGTCACCAGACAGGACGCTGTATTTTTTAACAGATGATATGGCAACCTGTCCTGAATATTCCACATGGAATCCCGGTCTGCCTTTTTTTGTGCTTATCAGAAGCGCGCCGTTTTGGCCAAAACTGCCGTATTCCGCTGCCTGTCCGCCCTGCAGCCAGGTTATTGATTCAATTTCATGGGGACTAAGAAGCAGAGGTACTGCGCTTACAGGGACCCCGTCAACCAGCACCAGAGGGGCAAGAGAAGAATTGAATGAGGCATTGCGCAGTGACTCGAGGACATAGCCTGATGATGGCGATCCGTCATACAGTCTTGTACGCAATCCCTGGAATCTGCCTGCTATAAGTCCTTCAGCATTCAGGATAAATCCCTTGTTGAATTCACCGGTGTTTATGACTGTTTTCTCGCCTGCGCCTGGCGAGTAACTATCACAACTGATCTGTGTCAGCCCTGCGGATAATGAATCGGCACCTGGTACGGTTCCGCGGTTCTGCCCAGCTGATGCCAGGGGCAGCGATGTAAGAAAAACAATTGCAAACACATACTGGGTACCTTTGCCTATAGCCGGTAACAGCCGGGAGAGAGGGTATTTTTTCATGTGAAATCTCAAAAAAGGGTTGTGGATCATTGCTGTTTTCCGGATCTGGTATAATACGAGATACTAAAACCTGCAGTAAAGGGCTGAAGTCGGATTGCACCGGTGGTGGTTATCCGGTTCCCGTCAGACCTGACCCAGGGCTTCCCGTTCAGTTTTAAGGCGTATCCTCCGAAGAGACCCAGAGACCAGTAATCGCTCCTGGCACCCTGACCTGAATACATAAGATACTCCAGGTTAATTCCGGCCACGGCTATTGCCTGGTTGAACCTGAGATCGATCTCCCTGTTCCGGAGGTACTCATCAAGGGGTACCTTTTTGTCGGTTGAATAATTGCGCAGCCTGTATTTCAGCCATCGCAGGGAGACAACAGGAGTCATCCTGATTCTCTGTGAACTTATAATGTCGTAGCCAAAACTCAGTTTGAACTGGGTATTGTTCAGGTTCACTGCAACAGTGTCATGGTGGTCTTTGTAGCTGTATCCCATTCCAATGCCGAATCCTGTATAGAATCTTGGCAGTGAGGCGCCCAGTTCGGGACCTGTGACGGCGAAATAGTCCATCGCGTCGGTGTTGAATGTTCCCAGCTGACTGCTGAATTCAGCAAAATCACTGAAGATTACGTCAATGCCTATCGCAGAACGGGTTATAACGTATGATGACTCATTTGAAGGGAGTTCGTTTGTGTAAAATCCGTCAGGGATATACATCGGGGTAAGGGTTATTCTGACCGGGAACGCGGTTGTGTCACTTATGACTTTCTCTGCCGGATTGAAACCGGGGCAGATTATACTGAGGTGCCCGGCCTTTTCCGGTTCCGGCATGAGGCTGAAGGCGCCGCTCATGTCTGTAACAGTGCAGTTTGCAGTGCCGGCCTGGCAGACCCTGACTCCAACGATCGGGACATTCCGGTGGTCGGTTACAATGCCGGACACCACTTTCCCCTGCGACATTAACGGGAGTGACAGGGAGGCCAGCAGCATTATGGCTGACAGGCGGCCAGGCAGGTGGATCATGTTATTCATTCACTTTTATCAGGTAAATGTCAGACTACAGGCCATTATAATCTGGCTTCAGTAACAAAATTAACGAAAAAGAGTGAAAACAAGCAGCCCCGGGATAATTGCCGGGGCCGCTCAATAATATCAGATCAGGTTAAATCAGAATCAGAACACCACCTTGAATTCTACTCTCCTGTTTTTGGTTCTGCCGGCTGCTGTATTGTTGTCAGCAACAGGCATGGTTTCACCGAAACCCTGTGTAGTCATTCTGGTGGCTGCTATACCTTTGTCTGCAAGGTACTTCTTTACAGCATCAGCTCTTCTCTGAGAGAGATCCATGTTCTTAGCATCATCACCTACATTGTCTGTATGGCCATTGATAGACAGATTGTAAACCGGATTATCATTCATCACCTTTACAACGTTGTCGAGTATAGGGTAGGATGAGGGTTTGATGATGTCTTTTCCTGTTTCGAACAGGATACCTGTGAGGGCCTGGGTGAAGATCTTGATGACCTCCTCCTTTACTTCGGGGCATCCCCTGTTGGCTGCAATTCCGGCCTCATCCGGACATTTGTCATCAATGTCAGCCACACCGTCGTTGTCTTTGTCGGGGCAGCCCTTCATCTCCTTCGGACCTTTTGCGTCAGGGCAGCGGTCTTCGGCATCTGTGATGCCGTCACCGTCGCTGTCGGGGCATCCGTTGAATTCGGGCAATCCCTTAACATTGGGGCACCTGTCTTCTGCATCTGTAACGCCGTCGCCATCGGCATCGGGACAGCCAAGCAAGGCTGCCAGTCCCTTTACAGCGGGGCATTTATCAACTGCATCCTCAATGCCGTCACCGTCAGTGTCAGGGCATCCACTGAATGCCTGCAGGCCGGCTTTTGCAGGGCATTTATCCATGTAATCAGGAACGCCGTCCCTGTCACCGTCAACCGGGCATCCGTCCGGGGTTACGCTGACACCTGCCGGTGTTCCGGGGCATTTATCAAGTTTATCACTCACACCGTCGCCGTCAGTGTCTTTTGCTTTGCCAAATGCAAATACCAGTCCGACTGATTGGGAAAGGAAACGGTCGTCCCTTTTAGGTGTTTCATCCATGTCACGGTAATCTCCGTTTGTGAAGTTGTAGAGCACCTGGTACTGGACTGCAAAGCGGGGAGTGATGTTCACCTTTACGCCGCCGCCGAGCGGGATGATTGCGTCCCAGCCGTCAACCCGAATATCTCCCGGTTCTCCGGCGAAGCTGGCAAACCCCGCTCCTGCTGCAAGAAAAGGAGCTATCACGGCATCTTCCTTAAAGATGTACCCGTTATTAAGCTTGTACTTAACTAAAGCGGCACCGTCAGTCTTTGCTGAAAGGAAATTCTGAGATGCATTCTT
Source organism: uncultured Rikenella sp. (assembly GCA_964579645.1). GTDB lineage: Bacteria > Bacteroidota > Bacteroidia > Bacteroidales > VadinHA17 > SR-FBR-E99. The sequence continues at coordinate 21,913 of CAZOHL010000040.1, forward strand.
GTAATAGCCATAGGCTCCGTGCTCAAGCTGGAATGCAAGATCCAGGGAGGGATTGAGATAACGGCCTACCTGCAGTGCTCCGTGGAAATAAAACGGATTCCAATACTTCATGGCATTGCCCAGATCTCCGGAATAGGAGGTTTTGCCACCGAAGAATCCCAATGACCATTTCTGGTCTGAGTTCTGGCCAAACACTCCTGTGACCAACAGGGTCATAAAAACAAGTGTTGATAACTTTTTCATGCTTTTAGTTTTAGTTGTTTCTATCTGCTTCTCATTTATAATTAAAATCTTCCGATACAAAGGCTGAGAAACTATTATTAATCATATATACAATTAATTAGCAGATCAAACTATTGGAGTTGCCAGGATCAGTAAAACAAAAGTACATTTAATAAGACACTAATGCAAAGATATTTTGAGTCCTTCCTTACAGTGCACGTGATGCCCGGGATGAGGTGCCCCGGGGTGAACAATGAGCGGGCATGCAGCATATGTCATGAAATGATGCCTGCCGGGTTGTAAAACATCTTTGCCGGCATCAATAAAATGTTATTTTTAAGCCATGAACAAATTTTCAAAGTTATGAAAAGACTCATTTTGCTCACCCTGATGTTACCGGCTGCGTTGCTGATGTACCCTCAGGGCAAAAAGGCGATGACAATCGATGACCTGGTATCCTGGAACCGTATTTCAGAGAGAGTCATTTCCGATGACGGCTCATTAATTGCTTTCAAAACGGAACCTTCGCAGGGTGATCCAGTCATTACACTTTATGACGGCACAGGAGTACTGAAAGCGACATTTGGTTGTGCCACAGGGGCAACCATTTCCTCAGATTCACGATTTCTTTTTTTTACAATCAAGCCGCCGGAGGAAGAGGTGAGGGCTCTCAAGCTTAAAAAGACAAAAAAGGAGGAAATGCCGCTGGATAAACTTGGCATATATGATATCACAACCGGAGTTGCTGACACTATCGGGAGACTGAAGTCGTACAAGATCCCTGCCAGGTGGTCAGGCTGGCTGGCCTGGCAGTGTGAGCCATTGAAGGAGAAGCCGGCAATAACGTCAGACACCGCTTCCAGGGTCAAAGAGAACAGCAAGGGCAGAAAGCCGAAGAGCGAGTCGCCTGACAACGGCTACACACTGTTTATTCGGAATCTTGCCAGCGGCATGACGGATACCGTGAGGTTCGTGACCGAATATCTCTTCGCCGAGGAGGCGGAAAAACTTATGTACGCCACTACCGGCGAGGACAGCATCAGTGAAGCCGGAGTTGTGGTCATCGACCTTAAAAGAGGAGAGACGACTTTACTTTACACCGGCAAGGCTAAGTACAGGCAACTTACACTGGATAAAAGAGGTGAAAGGGCTGCATTCATAATTTCATTTGATGAGAAAGACAAGGCCGGGAATTCATATTCACTCTGTTCATGGAACGGCAAGGGACAGGCAACGGTGGCCGCCGCGAGGGGAACAGCAGGCCTGCCCGAAGGGTGGATCATCAATGAGAATGCAAGGCTGAGCTTCGCCGAGAGCTCACCGAGACTCTTCTTCGGCACATCGCCTGAATACAAGATCAGGGACACCACTGTGCTTGAAGATGAGCGTGCAAATGTAGACGTCTGGCACTGGTCGGAAGGTGTGCTTCATACTGCACAGGTTGTGCGAAAACCGCGCGACATGAAAAAAACATATACAGCAGTATACCTTCTTGATCGCGGGAAGGTTGTTCAGCTGGCCACGGCTGAGATGCCGGAAATACAGCTTCCTGCGAAGGGAGACGGAGCAAAGGCCCTGGGGATGTCATCTCTTCCCTATGAACTTGAATCGATGTGGAAAGGTGACGCTGCCAGTGATTTGTGGACTGTGGATATCAACACAGGCAGCACGGTGAAATTTAAGGATAACCTTGTTGCAAGGCCGAGGTTCTCGCCTGGTGGCAGGTATCTGTACTGGTACCAGGGTGCTGACAGTTCATGGTATTCTTATGATGTCACAGCGGGGAAGGAGACAAGGCTGACCACTCCGGCAACACTCAGGGTATGGGATGAGCTCAATGACGTGCCTGACCTTCCGGGTTCGTACCCGGCTGCAGGCTGGCTCAAGGATGACAAGGCATTTCTTGTTTCAGACAAATATGATATCTGGTCACTCGATCCGGCAGCAGCCCGCCCTCCACAAAACATAACTTCCGACGGAAGAAGTGAGGGTATCAGGTACAGGCTGCTCGACTTCGATCCGGAAAACAATTACATTGATCCCTCGAAAAGGCAGTACCTAATAGGTGTAAATGAATCTACGAGGGCTGAAGCCTTCTATTCAATTGACATGCGCAGGAAAGAAATGCCGGTCAGGCTTGCAGGAGGAGATTATACCCTGGGAACCCCGGTGAAGGCCCGGAAGGCTGATCGCCTGATCTACACCAGGGAAGACTTCAGCATTTTCCCTGACTACCTGGTCACAGATCTCTCGTTCAGCTATGAGAAACGGATCACTGATGCCAATCCGCAGCAGAAGGACTACCTGTGGGGTACGGCGGAGGTTGTGAAGTGGACCTCACTTGACGGGCAGCCGCTGGAAGGGCTCCTTTACAAACCGGAAAACTTTGATCCTACAGTGAAGTACCCGATGATAGTCAATTTCTATGAGAAGAGCTCTATGGAACTCAACAGGCACCGGATTCCTGAACCTGGCAGGTCGACAATTGATTATCATTACTATACAAGCAACGGGTATCTCATCTTCAATCCCGACGTAAATTATATTGACGGTTATCCGGGTCAGAGCGCCTACAACTGCGTGATGCCCGGAATAATGTCTCTTATTGAAAAGGGATTTGTTGACGAGAAGCGGATAGGTGCCCAGGGACACAGCTGGGGTGGTTACCAGGTGGCATATCTAGCTACCCGGACGAACCTTTTTGCAGCCATCGAGTCAGGTGCGCCGGTGGTCAATATGTACAGTGCCTACGGTGGCATAAGGTGGGAGTCGGGCCTTAACCGCTCGATGCAGTATGAGCATCAGCAGAGCCGCATTGGTGCAACCATATGGGAGGCTCCGCATCTTTACTGGGAGAACTCACCGCTGTTTGCGATTGAGAAGGTTGAGACACCTATTCTTATCATGGCCAATGACCAGGACGGAGCCGTTCCATGGTACCAGGGAATTGAGTTCT
>CAZOHL010000041.1:0-22818 GCA_964579645.1 uncultured Rikenella sp.
GACCAGGCTTACAGGATCTTTACACTGGCCCTGGCCGGTTCGCCCGACAAGGGCGCTATGAACCGCATGCGCGAGATAACCGATCTTCCGGCGCTGGCGAAGTGGTTCCTTGCGGCTGCCTATGCCACTACGGGACGAACCGAGGTGGCACAGACGCTGATTGACGTGCGGAACCTGAAGACTGAAGACGACTATGTGTATTACTACTATGGCAGTTCGCTGAGAGACCAGTCGATAATACTGTATACCCTGACACAGATGGGCAACACGGGAGAGGCGCTGGAACTGCTGAAGGAGGTGGCCGCGGCAATGAGCCGTGACAGCTGGTACAGCACGCACACAACGGCCTGGGGGCTCTTTGCATACATGAACTACGCGAAGAAAATGAAGAGCGATTCATCGAAACCGCTGAAGGCGACGCTGGAATTCAATGGCAACCGGGAAAAACTCAGTACTGACGGCGGCGCCATCATGAAAAACTTCACCCCTGCTGCCAACAACAGGCTGGTGGTGGAGAACGAGAGCGACAACCCGCTGTTTGTCACGGTCACCGAGGAGGGTGTGCCTTCCGTGACTGACATGACAGTGAAGGAGAACAACCTCGCAATGAAGGTCAGTTATTTCAACATGGAGTCGCAGCCCGTTGATGTCAGCTCGCTGGCGCAGGGCACAAGTTTCATTATGGCTGTGGATGTGACGAATACAACATTCCGGCAGGTGTATAACCTTGCGCTGACGCAGATGGTGCCGTCGGGATGGGAGATCCAGAACACACGTCTCTTTGAGTCGGGGATTCAGCTGAAGGAAGGTACATATGATTACCGCGACTTCCGTGATGACAGGGTTTATACATATTTCAGCCTGCGGTCAGGGGAGACGAAGAAGTTCTTCATCATCCTGACGGCTGCTTACCGTGGCAGTTACAGTATGCCCGCAGTGGTTTGCGAGGCGCTGTATGATGAGTCGTACGCCGCCAGGAGGCCGGGGTTCAGCGTGGAAGTCAGGAAGTAGCGAGATTGGCCGTAGGCCATTCAGCATTGTAGCACCAGATGGAATCATTGGATCTTGGCCGTAGGCCATACATCGTTGTATAACCGGGACATGAAACCAATTTTTGGTCGCAGACCATTAAGCATTGTAACCCTCAGCCTCGCCGCCCTGATCCTTCTCGCCATTCTCCTGGCGCCGATGCCGTCATTCCGCGCCCCGCTCTCAACCGTGGCGGAAGCTGCTGACGGAACCCTGCTCGGCGCACGTGTGGCGGCCGACGGACAGTGGCGTTTCCCCCCGCCAGACAGCCTGCCGGAAAAATATGTGACCTGCCTCATCAACTACGAGGACCGGTGGTTCCGCTGGCACCCGGGGGTTAATCCCGTTGCAGTTGTCAAAGCGCTGACTGACAATATCAGGGCGGGAGAGACGGTACGCGGAGGAAGCACAATCACAATGCAGGTTGCAAGGATGGCGCGCGGCAACCCGGATCGCACATATGGCGGCAAGATCATAGAGATGCTATCGGCAGTTAAACTGGAACTATTTCGCTCCAAACGCGCCATTCTGAAGATGTATGCCGCCAACGCACCTTTTGGCGGAAACACTGTCGGCATCGAGGCCGCAGCATGGCGGTATACAGGTCGCGGCACAGCTGATCTCACCTGGGCCGAGGCAGCCACCCTGGCTGTTCTGCCCAACGCGCCTGCCCTCATTTATCCCGGCCGCAACTCAGAGCGGCTGAAGGAGAAAAGAGACAAATTGCTTCTGACCCTGGCAGAGAGAGGCAGGATTGACAGCCTGACATGTGAACTGGCTATGGGAGAGCCTTTGCCCGGAGCCCCGATTCCGATGCCGGCGCTGGCGCCCCACCTTACCGGTAGGCTCTGGTTGGAGGAACCCGGTACCAGGAATCGGACCTTTATTGATCCTTTCCTGCAGCGGGAGGCGTCTGCACTGGTTGACAGTCATGTTTCCGCACTGGAAGGGAACGGAATCCATAACGCCGCCGCCGTTGTGGTTGAGGTGGCCACCGGCAACGTTGTTGCCTGGGTGGGTAACAGCACCCTCCCTGACACCACCGGCAGGCACGGCCGCGATGTTGACATGATCACCGCGCCCCGCAGCACGGGCAGCATCATGAAGCCGTTCCTCTATGCGGGGCTCCTCTCCTCGGGCATCCTCCTCCCCAACGCCCTCGTACCCGACATCCCCACCCGCTTCCAGGGCTTCCGCCCCGAGAACGCCGACTTCTCCTACAGCGGCGCCGTGCCTGCCGGTGACGCGCTGGCCCGCTCGCTCAACATACCAGCCGTCCGCATGCTCCAGTTATATGAGGAGGAACGGTTCCTGATCCTGCTCCGCCAGATGGGCTTCACCACCTTCACCAAACCCGCCTCCCACTACGGCCTCTCCCTCATCCTCGGCGGCGGCGAGGCCACCCTTCTCGAACTGGCATCCGCATATGCATACATGGCACGCGTCCTGTCGGACAGTCAGCAATCGGCAGTCAGCAGTCAGCAGCCAGGCATGCCGGCTGAAGTCATCGGTGACTCCGGGACCGCAGGACCGCAGGACCGCAAGACCGCAGGACCGCAAGACCGCAAGACCGCAGGACCGCAGGACCGCAAGACCGCAGGACCGCAGGACCGCAAGACCGCAGGACCGCAGGACCGCAAGACCCTATCTCCCGCTTCCATCTGGCTAACCTATGAAGCCCTTCGCAGGGTCAACAGGCCGGAGACGGAAACAGGGTGGCAATACTTCGGCAGTGCGCCGGAGGTGGCATGGAAAACAGGCACCAGCTTCGGATTCCGTGACGCATGGGCTGTCGGCACCACCCCAGAATACGTCGTTGCAGTGTGGGCGGGCAATGCGGACGGCGAGGGCCGTCCCGGATTATCGGGCATCGCATCAGCTGCACCCCTCCTCTTCGACATAATCAGGCTTCTTCCTGCGTCAGCAGCCTGGTTCGCGAGGCCGGAGGAGGGGATGACCCTTGTCGAGGTTTGTGCCGCCAGCGGTTACAGGGCGGCTCCCGACTGCACCGACAGGAGAGAGGAATGGGTGCCTGAGACAGGACTTCGCAGCGAAGCCTGCCCTTACCATACTGTTGTCAGCCTCGATCCCACTGAGACATGGCGCGTCAACAGCTCCTGCGCCTCACCCGGTGAGATGGTTGCCCGTTCATGGTTCGTTCTGCCGCCTGCCATGGAATACTATTATCGCATGCGAAATCCGTCTTACCGGACGCTCCCTCCTTTCCGGAAGGGTTGTTCCGATGACATGAAGCTGCCCTCGATGGAATTCATCTATCCTCCCCGTGATGCACGCATCTTCATCCCCCGAAGCCTGCAGGGACAGCTCATGTCAATGCTTCCCGAGGTTGCCCATCGCAGGCGCAACGCTACAGTCTACTGGCACCTTGACAATCAGTACATCGGCATGACAAGGCATCTCCACCAGACCGAGATCAGGGTCGGAGAAGGCGAACATCTGATAACCGCCGTTGACGAAGAAGGAATGACTGTTTCACGCAAGTTTTACTGCATCGGCACATTGTAACAGGCAAATCCGTAAAAAGATTTAAATTTACCCTCGCAAAACAACCCAACTTTAAGGAAAGGTGATCACTCTTTCGATAGGGACTTTTTTTAAGCGTATTCTTGCGGGGACTGCCTTTAACAGGTACAGGCAGGTTTTTGATATGGCCGGATATGCCATAATGCTTATCGATAACACCACGAACCATTTTATAAAGGCAAACAGGGCCGCATCTGAACTTTTCGGATACACCGAAGATGAGCTTCAGAACATGACCCCGCTCGATCTCTCTACGGATACGGGAGAAGGAATAACTCATCCCGGGCAAAAAGCCGAAGAATCCGTTATCAGGTCAGCAAGGCGCAAGGACGGAAAAATCATAACTATCAAGGTGCATACAAGTTACCTGGAAAGATTCCGGATAAGCCTTATCAGTGATGTGACCGAAGAGTACAGGATACGCAGGGCCCTCGAGCTGAACGAGGAACGCCTCAGGGAGGCACAGCGGATAGGGCGGTTCGGATGGTGGGAATACCGCCCGGAAACGAACAGGTATATCGGATCAGAAGAAATATCGAGAATCTATAACGACGAACCTTCGAACCTCTCATTCACTTACCAGGACAATATTTCCTACACACATCCCGAGGACAGGTCATATCTGATAACTACCATAGAGGATGCAATCGAGAAAAGGAAAGAGTCATATTCCATGACTTACAGGATTATAACCCCTAACGGGAAGGTGAAGGCAATAGCAGTCAACTCTAACGTCAGGTACGACGAGAATGGCCGGCTCCTTTACCGTTACGGCACCTGCCAGGACATCACCGAGACACAGAAGATCATGGACGATCTTATTGCCGCCCGCCGCCAGGCTGAGGAGTCCGACAGGCTAAAGACAACATTCCTTGCCAACTTCAGTCACGAGATACGCACTCCCCTGAACGCAATGCTGGGGTTCCTCAACATACTCACTTCGATGGACACCACCGAAACGGAGAAGGAAGAGATGGTGAAGCTCATCGAGATCAATTCACAGAGACTGCTGCGGCTCATCAATGACATGATTGACATGTCACGCATCGAGAGCAACAGCATGGAGATCAAGTATACCAATATCGAGATTAACGGGTTCGTCAGCTCTATGGCCTCCTCGTTCAATCATGAGCTGGAAGCTGCAGGGAAGAAGGATCTCAGGCTGGTACCTGTTGTTGACAAGACGAAGACTGCCGTTTATCAGTATATTGATGAACTGCGGCTGAGCCAGATCTTCAGCAACCTGATCAGCAATGCAATCAAATTTACTGATCAGGGAGAAATCAAATACGGTTACAGGATCTCCCGTACCGATAACCGTTACTCAATTATCTATTTCGTTATTGATACAGGTCAGGGGATCAGGCCTGAAAGGCTTGATGACATCTTCCTGCCGTTTGTGCAGTACTGGAATGAGGATACGCCGAAGGTACAGGGTGCGGGTCTGGGTCTGGCCATCTGCAAGCGTCTTGCCGAGCTGATGAAGGGGCGCATCTGGGTGGAGTCTCTGCCCGGCAAGGGATCGTCTTTCCTCTTCTCGTTCAACACACCCGTGATGATCGAGTAATTGCAAAATTCAAATTTTGTTTATCTTTGTCCCCGCCCGGGACGTTAGCTCAGTTGGTTCAGTCCGCCAACCGGCGGATGACAGGCAAGAGTCATCAAAATCAAACTTGCACTGAATGGGACGTTAGCTCAGTTGGTTTAGAGCGCTTGCTTGACAGGCAAGAGGTCACTGGTTCGATTCCAGTACGCCCCACAGTGAAGATACGAGAGCTGGTATGATGCCGGCTCTTTTTCATTGTCGTAATTCCTGCGGGAAATTTTTATCATCATGATATATTCCATTTTGGCCGTAGGCCATCCGGAATTGCAGCAGAAGACACCATCACGTTTCTTGCCCGTAGGGCATCCAGCATTGTAAAATGAAACAATCCCCCCATACCCAATTCAGTTCTTCGCCCCACTTTTCACATCTGACCGGTCTGGCCCGCAGGACGAAATCCCATCCGCCGTGCTCACCCCGCCCATCATACTAACCAATGTCCCCTGTTCTCACCCCTTTTCGCCAGACCCTCCTATGCTGTCAAAAAACTCAAAAAGGAACCTCGATTCATAGTCTGCATCATATTTGTCAAGCAGAGCCATATACTCCTCCCTGAATGACCTCCGTGCGTGATGGGTGCCCTGATTCTGTATATACCTGTATACATTGTCCAGTTCTGACCTGCTGTATGTAAATGCCCCATACCCCTCCTGCCATCTGAATTGCCCCATGACCATACGATTTTGATTGATAAATATGCAGGAACTTCTCTTGATGTTATAGACTGTATCCGAAATTGACACTGCCGGATTCAACCCCAGGAGGATGTGAAGGTGGTCCATGGCCCCGTTTATAATCAGCGGCTTATGCTTCATGCCACCGATAATTCCTCCGATATATTCACAGACTTTTGGCCTGATCCGGTCTGTTAATACGTAGTCCCTCATGTAAACAGCTATTACAAGCTGTACATACATCTGTGTGAATGTTCCAGGTTTCATAGCGAATTATTTTAGAAATGCAGCAATTCAAAGTTATGAAAACGGGAACAATTAAAATATCAAGTGACGTTCATTTTAATTGTTGGCGGTGACAAATGACTGAATTATCAGAGTGCCCGTAATGGGCAGATAAGTTTTTGGTCAGGCAAAATATGAGTGCAGGTTACTTTGAGGCAAGCAGCCAGGCATCAGGGAAATTGCTGCCCTTCAGGGTTTCGAGCGCTGCAAGTGCCTCATCGGTTGTGGAATATCTTCCATAGCTGACCCTGTAAAATCCATTTGTGGTTGCGGGAAGAACAAGCATATCTTCCTGAAGTTTGCCGGAAAACTCCTCCGCCATTCTGTTGGCCTGATCAATGTCTGTGAAGCTGGCCACGATAAGGTAGTTGTATTTTACCTCGTTGTCGTCAACCGGCAGGGAAGAATCATTGCCTGTAGCCGAAGGAATGTAATTTCTGTATTCCGAATGGGTATTTACGGACACTGATGGATAAACAACATCGAATGAAGGCTCCTCTTTGTCAAAAGTGTTCACCCAGAAGTAGACTACCATGAACAGGAGGCCGCTTATCAAGGCTAGTTTCTTCATTTGGCAATCATTACTAGATTATTGCAAACAACCAGATTTATTTGTTTGACTTTTCAGTTTTTCTTACTGATTCAAATTTACATCCGGAGATACAAGAAGTCAAGTTATTTTATCCGCAGTTGTCAACAAATCAGGGAAGTTTCAACTGGCCGGGTTGGTATCTGGGGGACGGTGCGGTGAGGAGGCGGCCAGCCTGTTACAATTCTGAATGGCCTACGGCCAAAAATCGCAAATCGATATTACAATCCCCTGTGATTGTATGATCGCCTTCCTTTTTTATTCCTCCCTAAATGGATATCTTTACACGCAGAACACTGATAATGAAGCTGGACAAGAGAGTACGAGGGGTTATGCGGCCGGCGGCAGCGTTGTTGCTGGCATTGACTCTTGCAACGGCTGACTTCTCCCTCAACGCCCAGACCTACCCGTTCAGGGAATATACATCCGACGACGGCCTGCCACAGACACAGTCGACATCAGTGATGCAGGACAGCCGGGGATACCTCTGGATACCCACCCGGAACGGGCTGGCAAGGTTTGACGGATATACATTCAACTCCTACCTGCGCAAAGACGGGCTTCCCTCAAACCTGATCCACAAGGTTATTGAAGACAGGAGTGGTATAATATGGGCCGTAACAGTCAACGGAATGGCTCGCTTCAACGGGGTAAAATTCGACAGTTATCCTGTTCCTGATTCATTCAGGGTCAAACAGTTCAACAGGATGGCAATCGGCCATGACACCAATTCATTCTTCCTGTCTGCTTCAATCGACTTTGAAAACCAGACAATCCTCCTTTTTGAAAACGGCAGGTACTATGACTTTACCTCACGCCATCCGTTGCTCCGGGGAAAAAATTTTTCAGTAGCAGCAGCCGATCCGCGTGACTCTGCTCTCTACCTGATAGACAACAATAATGAAGCATACGCCTATGAAAAGGGGCATCTGAAATCACTTAACAAAAGCTATGTCAGTGATATAGAAATCGTTGACGGCCAGATCCGATACCGGGATATAAGAGAACCATCGATCTCTGTCACTGAGCCCTTTTACTGGGAAAACGGTAACCTCGCGATGTACTTCGAGGACAGGGAAGGGACTATCTGGGCAGGAACGGAGACAAGCATCTACAGGCTGATGTCACGGGCGTTCGTGTTATATGACAGGGAAAACGGACTGCCGGAGGAGACCTGGGCTGTGGCGGCCGATCATCACGGAGGAATCTGGACCGGTTCGGTCGAAGGTGAATTGAGATATTTTGACGGGGAAAAATTCAATAACAAAAATGAGTACCAGGCACTGACTGGCTACCCGGCAGCTTTTTACCGTGGGAGCACCACCCTCAGCAACGGGGAAATATGGTTTTCCACCGGAAAAGGTGTTCTGATCTGGGACGGCAGGAGATTCAGGGTACCTGACCTGGCTCCCTATGATTACCAGGCTTGCATTATCACCGAGGATCCCGTTGATAAAAGCGTATTTGTCGGGACCGACCGGGGCCTTTTCCATATAAAGGATGGCAAAGTCAAAATCTATGAGGAGATGTCATGGCCGGGCTACGGCATTGTTGAGAGCGTGGTGAGGGATCATGATGGCCATTACTGGCTGGCCGGACACTACGGTGTGGTTTACTTTGACGGGAAAAGTTTCATCCCGTTCCGTTCGGCTCCCGCCCCGGCCGAGATGGTATGGAGCGTGGTCTGCGACCATATGGGCAACATCTGGAGTGCGGGCTCCGACGGACTGTACATATGTGATCCGGACGAGCCTGTATTTAACAGGGCTCTGCCCGAAGAGGTTAATCTCCCGGCAAGCGTCATCCGTGACATGGGAAACCACAGGCTGATTGTCGGACGAATGATGGATATCTGCATCATAGACCTTGATAAATACTATTCAGGGCAACCGGATTTCTATTCCATAATTGGCAGAAGCCAGGGATTCCTGGGCAACGACTGCCAGGATAACGGCATTATTAAAGACATTGACGGAAGATGGTGGATCCTCACTTCTGACAGGCTGATCCGCTTTGATCCGGAAAAGGTCACAATAAACACGCATCCTCCAATGAACCACATCACCAGGGTCGAGGTACACGGCGAGGAAACCGCATGGGAGACGGCACTGGAAGCTTCCCTGTTCTATGACACCGCCAGCTTCCTTAAGATCAGGGGAAGGCAGAATCAGTTCAGAATCAGTTACACCGGTATATCAACAAGGAATCCTGAAGGTGTCAGGTACCATTACAGGATGAAGGGCCTCAATGACACCTGGTCAGAAAAGACCGCCGAGCGATCAGTTGTCTACACCAACCTGCCTCCCGGCGAATACACCTTCGAGGTTCAGGCGATTAACGCCGACGGAATCCTTTCTGAGAGTCCTGACCGACTGACAATCAGTGTTGTTCCAACTTTCATGCAGTCACAATTCGCCATTGCAATAATGGCTCTTCTGGCCCTCGGACTGATAGTGTTCCTGTCATGGCAGATACGGAAGACAGTACTTGAACGGAGGATCACGGCAGCACGGGTGCAGGCTGAGGCATACAGGCTTCAGCTGAACTCGGTGATCAGACAGTTCGACCCGCACTTCACATTCAATGCCGTAACCTCCGTCGGATCACTTATTATGAAAGGCGAAAAGGAAAAAGCCTACAACTATTTTATAAAGCTGTCAAACCTTCTTCGTTCAATCATAACTGACAGCAATGCGCTGCTGAAATCACTTGAGGAGGAGATCGAGTTCGTAACACGTTACTGTGAACTTCAGAAACTGCGCTTTGGCAACAGGTTCGAATACACTGTAAAAGTTGAGCCTGATGTCAACCTCAAAAGCCCCGTACCGAAGATGATCATACAGTCGTTCGCCGAAAACGCGATCAAACATGGTCTTGAAAACAAGAAAGAGAAGGGGATCCTCGAGATCAGCATCAGGAACCTGGGGGGTGGTATGGAAGTGACTGTCCGTGACAACGGGATTGGCAGGGCTGCTGCTGCCGCTCTGCAAACCCATGGAGCAGGTACCGGGCTGAAAAATATTGAAGGCATAGTCGAAACCCTCAACAAGGTGAACAGGGAGAAAATTACATTCAGCCTGACTGACCTGTATGACAATGGCAGGGCATCAGGCACGGAGGTAACTGTATTCATCCCGTACAATTTCTCACTCACCATGCCTGCCGATCTTTCATGATAAAACAAACTGAACCGGAAGAAGATGAACAATCAGAAAATCAGATCAATGATCGTCGAAGACGAACCGGAAGCCCTTGATCTTCTGGCAGGGTTGCTGGAGGCTACCGGAGAGGCTGTCGTTGTTTCCTCAACCACAAATCCTTTAGAGGCTGTAGATCTTATTCTGATGCACAACCCTGACATCCTGTTCCTGGATATAAAAATGCCGGGAATGTCAGGCTTTGACATAATCAATGAGATGAACAGGCTTACTGCGCTGACCCCGCATGTCGTTTTCACAACCGCTCATGATGAGTATGCAATCAAGGCATTCGATTTTGCAGCCTTTGATTATCTCCTGAAGCCGATTGACCCTGACCGCCTTGCAGAGACACTGCACCGTCACAGGAGCCAGACCACCGGGACAGGGAATGCCCGGAACGGGCAACAGCCTTTGCTGAATAATGAGAAGATTCTGATTTTCAGGGGTGTCACCGGGGTGACTTTCATTGATACAGATGAAGTTGTTTTTATTACAGCTGACGGAAATTATTCAAGTTTTCACTTCATTTCCGGAAGAGTCGAAACAGTAACCGCCCTTATCGGGAATATCGAAACACACCTGGGTAAGCAGTTCTTCAGGACGGGCAGGTCTTGCATAGTCAATACGGCTTATCTTGCACGTATCGACATGAAACAGATGGCCTGCGTGTTCATCAGGGGCGACAAGGAATACAGGTGCGAGATCTCGCGTGACAAGGTGAAAATGCTCATGGATTTCATGAAAAACCGCTTCTCAGAGTTCTAAAATCATTCAATCCTTTTCGCATATTTAGCCGGGTGGCTCATCCGTCCTTTAGAAGCTGCCATTCATACAATTGATGGCTTTTTAATTTGGAAGATTGCAGTTTTATACAACCTTTACCGCATTATTTCAATTGACGGCAGAATAGGGTTTAATTGAAAAACGACAGGTGGTTCTTCCCCCCATTTCCCTGTCAGGCCACACAGATCAATACAGAAAGGTCTGTGTGGCACGTTTTCAGGGGTGACCCTTAACCAGAATTACATTTCAATCCGGAAAACCCATGCGTAGTCAGAAGTAGGTTTGTTTCTGAACTGCTGAGGTACGGAAACTGTGAATGACCCGTTTCCGTTCTTCCACCTGCAGGCAGCTCCGGAACCGAGTGCCGAGACCTTTGCTCCGGCAGGCAGGGTGATTCCGTTCATTGTAACTGAGGCAGGGACCTGTTCGCCTTCATCAGCCAGATAATACAGATACCATGTCTTGTCTCCCTTCCTGGTGATGCATGTCTTGCCGTCCTTGTGCGGGGCAAGCGCACGGGTGCCGTAAATGGCCTCACCGTTTACCTTCATCCACTTTCCGATTTCCCCGAGCAGTGTATACGCCTCCCCGGGCCAGGTACCGTCAGGAGCCGGGCCTATGTTCAGCAGCAGATTTCCGCCCTTGACGACTATGTCAACAAGCAGATGCACCGCATCGCGTGGCGACATGAACTTCGGATCCGGAACCCATGCCCAGCCTCCACCGGCGATGATGCACGACTCCCACGGATATGGAAGCGCCTTCTCAGGCACCCTGTTTTCCGGAGTAAGATAATTCTGGTTCTTACCGTACACGGCCCTGTCTACCACAATGAGTCCCGGCTGCTTCTCCCTTGCTTTGGCAACCAGTTCATCCATGCGGATGTCCTGGCTCTGCACCCTGGTCATCTTGTTGCCCTGGGCAATCCTGTAATTGAGCACTTCCTCGTCACTCATCTTCCTGACCCAGCCGCCATCGAGCCACAGGATATCAACCCGGCCGTAATCGCCACCGAGCAACTCCATTATCTGTCCGTGAGTGAAATCCACGAACTTCTCCCATCGCTCAGGGTAATCGGTGATGCTGTAGTTGACATGGCGGTCAGGGGTGGCGAAGTTGGGCCACCAGTAATACTCACTGTGCCAGTCGGGCTTCGAGAAGTACGCACCGGTCCATAATCCCTGTTCGCGGAAAGCCCTGAATATCTCCTTCGTGACATTGGCCCGTTGATTTACACTGAACGGGCACTCCGGGTCAGTAATCTTATAATCAGTCAGTTTTGTGTCAAACATCGAAAAACCGTCATGATGCTTCGTGGTGAAGACAACATATTTCATGCCGGCGTTGCGCGCTGCGGCGGCCCATTTTTCAGGATTGAAGGCAATGGGGTTGAAGCTTAGCTTCAGGGCTTCATACTGCTTCTTGTACTCTGTGTAATCAGGGTTCTTGCGGCGGCACCAGTCTTCGTCCTCGGCACAGATAGACCATGATTCGACTATCCCCCACTGACTGTACGGTCCCCAGTGCATCAGGAGGCCGAACTTCATATCCTGCCACTCTTCGAGTTTCTGCAGCACCAGCGGATCGGTCTCCGGAACATATCTTTCTTCATGATCCTGTGCCGCGAGCGGGATGGTAAAAAGGGCGGTCATCACCACTGCCGTCATCAATGACCTGGTTGATTGGAACAGATTATTCATGCCATCATGTATTATTCAGTCAATAGTTTGCCATCTAGTGAAATACCGATCACAGTCATCGTTTTGTCAAGCGCTTCTTCCGGCACTTTAATGAAATATACCCCGGCATGGCTGCTCCACCAGGGTCTCAGATACTCCTTCACCTCGAGGTTGGTTCCGTTGCCTACAACGAAAGCCTTGTTGATCCGATTTTTCACGCCTTCAAGCATCAGCTCGCCGCCTCCGTTACCGGGAAAGAAGAGGTAGAGCATTGTACTGTCACGGCTCATTGTGGAGGGTCCGGCGAAAAGACCGTCAGGCAGGCCGGCCACAGTGCCGTATACAGCCTGCCTGTGTTTGGAGGTCCAGCGTCCCAACTCCCTGAGTACTTCAGCCTGTTCATCAGGTATTGACCCGTCAGCCTTCGGTCCGATGTCAAGGAGCATGTTCCCTCCCATCCCGATGCATGCTGCAAAGATCCGTACCACCTGAGACGGGCTCTTGTAGTTTTTGTCATTCCCCTGGAAGCCCCAGGAGTCATTTATTGTCATGCAGAGCTCCCAGTATTTGTCGGACGGCTTCTTTGACGGCAGGCCCTGCTCGGGTGTGCCGTAGTCTCCGTATCCTGCCAGTCGCGAGTTTATTATGGCGGAAGGATTCCGTTCCAGGATAGTGTTCCTGATTCCCTCTGCGCCCCATTTTTCAGCACTCTGTTCCCAGTCGCCGTCAAACCACCACAGATCAGGCCTGAACTCCTTCTGCAGTTCGGCCATCTGCCCGAGGTTGAACTGCATGAATCTCTTCCAGCGTTCCGGATCATCGGCATACCGCTTAACTGTTTTAGTATGATTAGGGTAGTCAGGGTGAGACCAGTCAAGCAGGGAATAATAAAGTCCCACCTTCAGGCCTGTCCGCCTCAACTCCTTCACGAAAGGCTTCACCAGGTCACGGCCTGCCGGTGTGCTGTCAACAGCGTTCAGCCCGCTGAGCTTCGTATCCCACAGGGCAACCCCGTCATGATGCTTTGACGTCAGTACGGCATAACGGGCCCCGCTCTGCTTTATCAGTCCGGCCCATGCGGAAGGGTCATAGGCTGATGCGGTGAAACCCCCGAGCTGCTTCATGTAATCATCATAGCTGATAAGTTCATTGTAGAATGCCCATGACTCGTCAATCCCGTTGACAGCATAGATACCCCAGTGTATGAAAATACCAAGTTTCGCATCAGCGAACCACTGCATACGTTCATCGTCGGATTGCTGCGCCTGCATGTAGGGCTGGGCCGAAGCACGGCCGGCGACCAACAGGAACAGGGCCACGGCCAGCAGTGACCGCGTTGACAAGGGACAGGATAATTTCATAATATTTTGTTTTGCAAGTGTCTACGAGAAATCGAATCCCGAGATGTAGGCCGGGGAATCATAGAACTTCTCAGTCTCCCCGGGTGTGAGCCCGGAAAAGAGTGCATACACCAGTCCCGGCTTCGCGTTAAGCATCCTGTTCAGCGCCCCCATCCTCCTGTTTGTGCGCAGGGTCTCGTACAGCCGCGAGTGATCATCGAGCCAGGTAAGCGCAGTATGATAACCTTCTTCTGCACAGACGGCGCCGAAAAGATCAGGAAGCAGCTCTTCGCTGCCTTCGCGGCAATAGATGGCATTCAGGATGACGTACCTGAATTCCTCCGGCTGAAACAGTCTCCTGAAATAAGGAGCGCGGTGCAAAACCTTCATCATCATCCAGCCCCACACGCCGGGTATGTTCACCACCCTGTACCGTGCCGGGATGGCTCCCACGCCTGCCACTATCTCGCCGTTCCGGCGGAGCACATAATATTTATGATCATAGAACGAAAACTCGTCTGTATAAAAACAGTATCCGCTGTAAAACTCTTCCAAAAGTCTGGCCATGGCAGGCTCCTCCTCCGGTGATAACCTCTTTACCGAAGGATGAGGCTTCGGATTGAACCTGCTGAAGGCAACGGTAAGGAACGAGCGTATATATTCATAGCCCGCCTGGTTGATCAGATTCCTTGACCGCTCATTGCGGCTCTCAACATATGCATACAGCACATTCGGGCCGGTACCTCCATCCCCTTCATCTCCTGCTGCAAGCTGCGGGTCCCTGAAGATTGAAAATATCTTCTGCTTGAAGCTGTCCCCGGCTGCAGATTCGAGGGTGCCTGCCTTTCCGGGAGCCCTTTCAACCCGGAACGCACTCTGCACCGTAAGATACCGGAGATGAGCCGATGGATACTGAACACCATTGTTCGATGTAATCCGCCGGCAGAGTCCTATTACTCCCTTAAGGCTGTTTCTCTTGTAAAGCGCTATAAATGAAAGACTGTCGCGGTATGACCTGAGCCTTTCAGGGGTATTCAGCATCACGTATTGCATGCCGCCCTCCGAACCTAGCACTGTCGACTTTATCAGGTCAGTGATCTCATCATCAGCTTTCCTGACCTTTCTGACTTCAAGCTTCTTGTAATCGAGCAACCGCTCCTGCTCCATCCTGTACTTTTTTCATGGCCTGAGCATCCCGGTCAGTATCTCTGCCACAGCCAGGTCCTCAGGTGTAGTTATCTTTATGTTTTCCCTGTTTCCGTGTGTAAGGTGTATCGTCACCCCGTCAGCCTCCGCCACGGTTGCGTCATCGGTGAAGGAAGGTTCATATATGCGGTCATAGGCTTTGATTATCACGCTGCCGCGAAACACCTGCGGTGTCTGGATCAGCCTTACCTCATTCCTGGGCACCGGTCTGCTGTCATCGCCGGAAAGGATCCGTACCGAGTCAGCGGGTTCGATGAAGGGTACTGCATTGCCGAACTCTTCCGCATCGGCGAAGCATCTCCAGATTGTGTCATGACTCACAAGCGGCCTGACGCCGTCATGTATGGCGATGAGTACGTCATCCGCTCCCGGTGCTTTGTTTGCCATTTTCGCCCCGGCAATCCCCGTTGCATTGGCAGCCACGCAATCCAATCCCGCCTTAACCGAGTGGAACCGCTCCTCCCCGCCTGCCACCACCCGGTGACTTACTGAGAACAGGTGCTCTGCACACAGCTTTTCCCACAGTGCATGATGACTCTCCGGAAGGACCACTATGATCTCCGCCGTGCTGTCAAACGTATTGAATCTCTCGATTGTATGCATCAGCAACGGTCTTCCTCCCAGCAGGAGAAACTGCTTCGGGACGGCTGATTTCATCCTCCGTCCGCTGCCACCGGCAACAATGATACAGTATTTTTTCACTTCCCGGGAATATGGGAGAGGCCCTTCCGGGGCCTCTTCACTAATAATAAATCAACCTTTCATGTAAAGATAACGCTTGATGCTCTTCTTCGGTGTCTTGGCAAACTCCTCGGGATGCACCCTGAACTTCGTCACGGCCATATAATCAGGCACCCTGCCGTTGACATCCTTCCTGATTGTGTCAAGCGCTGCGGCAAGACCGTCTTCCCCGATGCCGTCAGTGCGCAGCGCCTCATAGTCAGGATAGATGAGCCCGACAAGCTTGTCGTCCTCCGAGATCACAACCGCTTCTGTAACATACTTGTAGTTGTTTATGAGTGATTCGATCTCCTCGGGGTAAATATTCTTGCCGGAAGGACCGAGGAGCATATCCTTGCTCCGGCCCCTGATATAGATGTAACCGTCTTTGTCAATCACTCCGAGATCGCCGGTATGCATCCAGCCGTCCTCGTCGATTACCTCTTTTGTTGCTTTCTCGTTCTTGTAATATCCCAGCATCACGTTGTCACCACGAAGTATGATCTCTCCCACCTCCTTCTGAGGATCCGGAGAGTCAATTTTCACCTCGAGCGTGTCAACCGGCTTGCCGCAGGATGCCAGGCGCGCGGTTCTCCAACCGTCATAGCTGATAAGAGGCCCGCACTCGGTCATCCCATAGCCCACTGCATACCGCATTCCGATTTTCCTGAAGAATTTCTCGGCGTCAGCGTTGAACGCAGCACCGCCGATCACCAGCTCCTTGAAATTGCCGCCAAAGCTTGTCTCAAGTTTCTCGCGCACCTTTTTGAAAAGAATCTTGTTTATACCTGGAATTTTCAGCATCACCTTCATGGCTGGCTTGCTTATAACCGGAAGCAGCTGCTTCTTGTACACCTTCTCGATAACAAGGGGTACCGACAGAATCAGCCTCGGCCTGATCTCCTTGAAGGCCTGGATGAGAATCTGCGGCGACGGGGTCTTTGTCAGAATGGTTATATGACAACCATAGGTGAAGGGGAAGAGGAACTCGAATGCGCAGCCATATGTATGTGCCAGCGGCAGGAAGGAGACAACCTTGTCACCCGGTTCCAGCGGCATGTTATGCTGTGCATAGCGGATGTTTGCAGCAAGGCTCCTGTGAGGTATCATCACCCCCTTGGAGAAGCCTGTGGTCCCTGAGGTATAGCTCAGCACCGCCAGTTTCTCGTTGTCGATTCCGGAAAACCTGATGTCAGCCGGACTAAAAGCCGGATATGCCTGTGCGAATTTTCCGTCAAGTGACCCGTAAATCTCAGTGATCTTTTCTGAACGGCTCATGAGCATCTCGAATGTATCAAGGCTCTTTACGCACTGAAGGCCCTTAACCTTTTCAGGTTCAAGGGATTCCCACAGCTTGTCGTCGGCGAATAGGATCTTCGAGTCGGAGTGATTGATTATATTGTGCAGGTCATCGGGTTTGAAGTCGGGCAGAATCGGCACCACAACGGCACCGTATGTCACAATCGCGAGGTACATGGCGCACCAGTTGGCTGAGTTTCGCCCGAGAAGGGCGATCATATCACCTTCGCGGATGCCGTACTCCCTGAAGGCCATGTGCTGTCTGACCATTATACCGGCGATCTCCCTGTAGGTGTAACCTTTCTCCCGGTAATTTGAAAGCGCCTCTTTCTCCCAGTTATTCCTGATACTCTCCTCCACATAGGAGATGAATCGTTCCTTGATCATAATTTTGGAGTTTTTTATTTCATTGGGCAAATGTAAGCTTTTAAAAAATATCTGGCATCAGAACCTGTACAGCACAAGCAGCGTCAGGGTCATAATCAGGTTTACCACGCTGAAGATGATGTTGTACCTTACTCTCTTCCCGCTGAAGCGGGAAATTTTTCTTGAAAAGATGCCGGCTGTAGGCACGAAGAGCACAACCAGGAACACGAAAAATTCAGCCCCGTCAAAGACCTGGCTTACACCACCGTCCCTGAGGCTGGCGAAATAAATCACAAGCAGCATTACAAGGAGGTAGACAAGGTATGTGCCTTTCAGTGCCAGCGTGGAGAGGGGCCTTGCATGATGGAGCCTGTGCGGTTTGAGATAGGCATAGGCAATTGAGAAGACTATCACCATAAAGAGCGCTCCTATGATATAGCTCATCATCTCCGGCAGGTTATACTTGCTCATTCAGATCCCGAAGTCAGAATTCATGCTGTCTCCAGCGTAGACCATACAAGGGAGCTCGCGCCAAGTACCGCAGCATTCTGCGTACTCAGCTCAGAGGGCAGCAGCTTCACCTTATCACGGTATATATAAAGAAGGTTCTCCTCCATATGTTTCCGTGCAGGTTCGAAAATCAGTTCCTTGGCGAGGGCCAGACCCCCGAAGAGGAAAATTGCCTCGGGATTTGTGTGGGCCACAACGTCGGCCAGCTTGAACCCGAGCATGGCACCGGTGTGCTCGAACGCTTCGAGGGCAATCGGGTCACCCCTTCGCGCAGCATCATAGATCATCTTCGAATCCAGCTCATCGAAACTGTGCTTCCGTAATTCGCTTTCGTCGAGCCTGTCGGCCATTATCTTCAGCACGGTCCGTTTCAGCCCCGTTGCTGAGACATAGGTCTCGAGGCATCCCTTACGCCCGCACCCGCAGTCGCGGTTAGACTGCCCTGGCCTGATGGATGTATGCCCTATCTCGCCTGCGAAACCGTCATGGCCGTAAACCAGCCTGCCGTCGACTACGAAGCCGCTGCCGAGGCCGGTGCCAAGGGTTATCACAACAAAATTCTTCATCTCCCTGGCTCCGCCGTAAATCATCTCACCCACTGCCGCCGCATTTGCATCATTTGTGACGATTACCGGCAGCGGGGTGTGACGTGAAAAAATATCAGCCAGGGGTATGATCCCCTTCCAGGGCAGGTCAGCCGGGTACTCGATGGTTCCCTTGTTGATGTTGCCCATGGGCGCACCGATTCCGAATCCGAGAATCTCGAAATCATTTCCGGATTTCTGCGCGGTGATCATCAGCTTCTCATAGAGAGCAGCAACAAAAACCTCAGGTTCATCATAATGAGTTGTAATGATGTGATCCTCTGCCATTATCTTTCCTGACCTGTCTACGAATCCGAAGGTGGTGTTGGTACCTCCGATATCAATTCCGACAACTGCCTTTACCTTTTCCATATTCAGAAACAGAGTTTGCTAAACGTAAATATACGCTTTAGATCATAAGTGTGAAAAAAAACTGTAATGGTGCAGCCAGCTAATTCTTTTTAGCCGCCGCGACGTACTCGTTGCCAACCTTCCTGGCGCGAACGGGGTGGTCAAGGTCAATGCCCAGCGCGATGCCGGTAGCAACCAGCAGGTTCCATCCGGCTGCCAGCTGCAGGTATTCGGCATAGTCGCCGCCGTCCGGTATGACTATTGTGGGGAAGTCGGTCTTTTCATCCGAGATTGCAATTACATTGACACCCACCCCTCTGACAATGCACTCCATGAACTTGTCGCGGTCATGTTCGAAGGGATCGACCCATATGAGCACATCTCCGCGGTTCATCACCTCCTCGATTCCGTGCAGGGCGAAGGTTCCCTCGAGGAACCCTGATTTCTTGCGGGTGATCTCGTTGGTCTTAAGGGCCAGTTCGGCGGCCACGCCGTTATCGCGCCCCGCGAACCATATCATCTCCGCATCATGCATCATTGCAATTATCTTTTTATCAATCCTGGCAGTCAGCACCTCTTCCATCTGCGATGCAGCCTTGCGGAGCCCGGTCATCTTCTCACCCCTCAGGCCGCGAAGCAGTGAGTCATAAAAGAGAGCCTGTTCCACAACTGATTTTGTCGCTGCAACGGCATTCTCCTTGCCGCATCTGAGCACGTGGGCCGCATGGGCGAATTCTTCAAGCTTGGTGTTTTTGTTGGCCGTAAGGCCGAAAACGGCGTCATGTTTTTTCTTTTTCAGTTTTTCAACGAGCCTGATGACCTCCTTGGTCTGGCCTGAGTTGGAAGCTGCGAAGACAACAAAGTCCTTCAGGTCGTATTCGAGGGCCTGGGTGCATCCTTCCGTAAGAACCGGCAGGAGGAACTCCTTCCTGAGATTGGCGAAGATTGCCCTCTTCGCGGGGAAGAGCCGGCTGCTCCCTTCTCCCGTCAGGAACAATCCCTTTTTCTTTTTGAAGGCAGGCAGGAAAGGAACGGATGATTCGGGACGGAATGATTTTACTATTCCGGGTGTCTCCATCATTTCGCGCACAAGCGCAAACTTGCTGAATTTTTTCTCAGTCAGGTTCATTTTAGATAAGTTATTGTTATACAATGAATTCTTTCAGGTCACGCTGTATCTGAGGATCTTTCTGGAAGCCGCCGCCCAGATGTTGCCAGTAGGGTTCGGCATATTCCACTCCTGCTAATTTACCGTAGTTTTTGTTACCCTCCAGCACGTAACCGAAGAAATCATCGATTCTGTGCATGTGTTTCATCAGTTCGAGCTGCGATACATGCCTGCCCAGCATCTCGATCTTGGTCTGCACGGCGCTGCTTACGTCGACGAAGAAATGTGGCGGGGTAAGCTGTGACCCCAGCGGATCACTGAGCGTCAGCGGTGAGGTATGGTAAAGGAGGGGAGTAACCTCAAGCGGCTTCTCCGGCACCGGCACAGGATCAAGGGAGGCCACCATGGCAGCCGCCTCTACAATTGCGGCAGTGGCCCGATGGTCAGGATGATAGTCATTGGGAAGGTGGGTGAATACAATGCCTGCACGCACCCTGCGCATGAGCGAGATCACTTTCAGCCGCATCTCCCGGGTATCAAACAACGATCCGTCTATGCCGCCCATTGTATAATACTCTGCATCAAGCACAGCTGCTGCTGCCTTCGCCTCCTCAAAACGGACCCGCGCTGTCTCTTCCATGCTCATGTTGCATCCTCCGAGGTCACCCCCGGTCATTGTCGCAATCACAATCCTGTATCCCCTGTCATGCAGCAGTTTGAGTGCGCCTGCATTCCATGCCTCGGCATCATCGGGGTGAGCGTTGACTGAAAGAGCTACCTTGTTGAATTCAGTTGCCATTGCTGAATGTTTTACTTTGTTACCATGATCTTTTTTAGTCTCACAAATTCCGGAATTTCTCCGGTCAGCGGTTTCATATACCTGGCAAACGCGTCAGAGACATGATTGCCTGCTTCATTGAAATACTCAGCTGGCATGGGCCTGGCGGCGATAGCCACCTTGCTGAGAGGAACCTTCCCGTAGATGACCTCATACGGATCATCTGACTTTCTGTCTATTGTCACCATGTATCCCGACTCGCCTTTTTCTGCCAGGCGGACAGCTTCGATGCCGCAGCGGTAAGCCTCCCCGAGGTCAGCCGGAAGAGCCCTGACATAGTCACTCATTATAAGCGACTCCGGCACCTGGAACTCGCCCCTCAGGCCGAACTCCGAAGATAGCATACGGTGAAGGGTAATGGCTACGCTGGCACCTCCCATGGCGCCGAATTCGGTGTTGCTGAATTTGTCCTTCACCACAGATGCGCTGACAGGTGTGCCGTCTTCATATTTGATGCCCTCGCCGGCAACAACGAAGACCCAGCCGTATCTCCTGATGCAGTGATCAGCATCGGTAAGGAACTTTTCCCTTACGAAGGGGTGCTCAGGTGTATATATGAGATGGGGGGCTTCATCCTCATCGCGGCGGGCCATGGACGTGGCAGCGGCCAGCCATCCCGCATCCCGGCCGATAGTCTGGTAGACAACGAACTGGTCCACCTTCATCATGTCGCGGGCAAGGGTGCCTGCCTGCATCACGTTCAGTATGTTTGACCATGCCGCCGAGGCAAACCCTGGCGTGTGATCGGTGCCGAACAGATCATTGTCAACGGTCTTGGGTATGCCGACACCGGTGAGCTCATAACCCATGGAACGGCAGAATGCCTCAACCCTGTTGACAGTATCCATCGTGTCATTCCCTCCGATCAGGAAGAAATACCTGATGTCATATTTCTGCAGTACCGAGAGGATTTTTGGGAAATCATCGTCTTTCAGTTTGTACCGTGATGACCCGAGGGCCGAAGAGGGGGTCCGGCGCAATCCGTGAATTATTTCGGCCGGCTGGGCCGAGAGATCAAAGAGCCACTCTTTCATGAACCCTTCAATTCCATAATTCATTCCGAATACTTCAGATATAAGGCCTGACCTCCTGGAGGCATCTATCACTCCTGCAAGGCTGGAGTTGATAACTGAAGTCGGACCGCCCGACTGGCCTATGACTGCGTTTCCCCTGATCATAAGTATTTTTTCTGGTGTGGTTTATATCTATTCAGTTCGTTAAAGATAGTGGTGTTGCCATTGGCATTCAGTATTATTGCATATGGGCGTAGCCACATAAATCCGGCATTATTTCAAATAGGGGCATGGTCATTTGCAATAAGTTCATTTACGGATCAGCGAATTGCCAGGGTCATATGAATTTCAGAACTCCGAAGTATTCCGGCCTGTGATAATCAGGCTTTTCAGTGGCAACCGGGTTCCATGTGACAAAATGCGGTGTGGTGAGCTTGTCACCGCACTTGTAGAAATTGGCCCTGAAGCTCTTGCCTGCCAGGCTGCCGACATTGTGCCTGAAGAAAGTCTCAACGGGAATGGCCACGGTGATTGCCCAGCTGATGTCACCGCTTATCTCGTCAAATGGTTCGGTGCCCATTGTTGTGAGCCGACGGATTTTTCTGACAACGGCAGGATCTGTGCGGGCGCTGTCATGTCTGCCGTGGCCCGAGCCCATCAGCGTGGTGCCAATGGGATTGAACTCGAAGTTGTAATAGATGCCGTCATCTTCCGGCGAGACGAAAAACTCGACGCATGAATCCTCGCATACCATCTCGTTGGTGCTTCCCTTTTCGGCCTTGACATGAGATTCCCTGACATAGTATTTGATGTAGATCTCCTTTTCGCCCCAGGCGATGTTGAATCTCACTTCAGGCTTGTATGTATGGCTCTGCCAGTTCACTGTTCCTATCCTGTGGCCTTCGCCCAGCTCATCGAGCCGCGCAGACACCTCCGCCATCTGCGGTATTTCCCTGCTTGTCTTCAGCTTTCCGACCTCAATTATACGCATAACTTCTTAATGCTTTATGGCTTACGGCCAATCCACTATTGCCGCCCCTTCTGTCTGGCTGCTCGCGGAAATGACCCACCGGGTCATTTCTTGTCGCTCGCCC